>CALGGS010000035.1 GCA_937915735.1 uncultured Treponema sp. | reverse complement strand
ACAGTTTGACGGGAAGCGCTGAGTAATCGCGTCAAGTGTTAATCAGCGCTTCCCTGGCATTTTATTCTCTTAAAATCCGTAAAATCTCACTGCCGAATTTTTCGATTTTCTTTTCGCCAAGTCCGTTCACATCGAAAAGTTCTATTTCTGTCTCAGGCTTTTTTAATGCGATGTCGTTCAGAGTCCTGTCTCCAAAAATGATGTACGGCGGAACATTCATTTCCTCAGCCTTTTTCTTCCGCCACTTTTTTAGGGCCTGCTGAATTCTTTTTGATTCTTCGTCGTCTCCAAAATCAACTTCTTTTTTGTGAAGAATAAAAGATAATTTTTGAGTTTCCTCGCTTCGCTCAGAATAACCGTCGTATTGAGCGCTAGCAAAATATCCCTTCGACTTTTTCTTTTCTGGCTTTGGAAACAACATTCCACCGGCACTTGGCAAGCTCGCCCTATTTTTCGGAGAAAAACTTCCCTGAGCGGACAAATCTCCCCCGTCAGAAAATGCTCCTCTCGAAGACTTTGACACATAAAACGGAAGCAGAATCTTATCACGGTTTTTTAGGACTCCAAGCCCTTCACCCGTGAGCATTAAGACATTGTAATCTCCGTATTTTGTGACATAATTTTTTTCTATCAGAAGATTTATGACTTCATGCCACTGATTTTTATCCAGTTCCTTACCGATTCCCCAGGTTGAAAGCATATTGTGGTTGTTTTCAAGGATTCTTTTTGACCGGCTTCCAAGCAAAACATCTATAATATATGCCGCACCGAAGCGGGAGCCTGTCCTTATTATGCAGCTCATAAGCTTCTGGCAGGGAATCGTCATATCAAGCTCAGGAAGAGGCCCTCGGTCACACAAATCACAGCAACGCTCGTTTTTGCCAGAATAAGCTTCTCCAAAATAAGAAAGAAGGAGTTTTCGGCGGCAAGTACGACCTGTCGCATACGAAATCATTCCCTGCAAAAGATTTTCTGCCCTTGTCTTATCGCTTATCTCCTCAAAAAAATATCTGATTTTATGAATGTCGCCCGCTGAATACAAAAGCAGTGCCTCGCTTTCAAGGCCATCCCGTCCAGCCCGCCCGATTTCCTGATAATATTGCTCCAATGACTTTGGCATATCATAATGAATTACGAAGCGGACATTCGGCTTGTCAATTCCCATTCCAAAGGCCAGAGTCGCAACCATAATCTGAACTTGGTCACGAATGAATTTTGTCTGATGGTCAGCACGGACTTCATCCCGAAGGCCCGCATGATAGTTCAAAACTGAGTATCCTAGAGAATCAAGCTCGTCCGTAAGCTCATCGACCTGTTTTTTTGAAAAACAATAGATGATTCCGCTTTCATCCAAATGCCTTTTTATACATTCAACAACCTGAGCGATAGGTCTCTGGCTTTTAGGCTTAACATCAAGAAAAATATTCGGTCTGTCAAAACTTGAAACTAAAACCGTGGGATTTTTCAGCTTTAAATTTTTGATGATGTCGTCCCGCACGCTTTTTGTTGCAGTCGCCGTAAGAGCGAGAAAAACCGTATCTTTAAATTGGTTTCTAAGAGAAGAAATTTCAAGATAATCCGGCCGAAAGTCGTGTCCCCATTCAGAAACGCAGTGAGCCTCGTCAATCGTAATGCAGCTTACTGTCACACGAGAATCGTGGAGTAAATCATTGATTTTCGGAGTCACAAGAGTTTCCGGGGCAACATAAACGATTTTTATTTCCCCCCTGCGGATTGAATTCATCGAGTCCTTGTAATCTTCCCATTCGACCGTGGAATTCAAAAAAACAGCATTCACTCCGGAAGCGTTTAAGGCCGCCACCTGATCCTGCATAAGCGAAATCAGCGGAGAGACGACGACGGTCAGCCCCTCAAAAATAAGGGCGGGAATCTGATAGCAAAGAGATTTTCCGCCTCCTGTCGGCATAATCGCCAGCGTATCTTTTTTTGCAAGAACATTCGAGATAATTTCTTTCTGTAAAAGCCGGAAAGATTCATAGCCAAAAACCGATTTCAAGACAGCTTCAGGCGAAGAGCCAACAAAATTCATAAAAACACCTTTTTATAAGAATAGCAAAAAACGACAGATAATGCAAAAAAGCCCTTGAATTGTTTTGCCATTTTTGATATCCTTTTTCTACTTGCCGGGTTGGTGAAATGGTAGACACTACAGACTCAAAATCTGTTGCCTTCACGGGCGTCTGAGTTCGAGTCTCAGACCCGGTACTTTTAAGACTTGCTGCTTTTCAGCGAGTCTTTTTTTTACTCAAAAATATTCCCGTCATTACGGAAGGAAATCGCTTCAAGTAAATGCGGTGGCTTTATTTCCTCCGATTTTTCCATATCTGCGATTGTACGAGCGACTTTTAAAATCGAGCTTATCGCCCTTTGAGAAAAATCATTGTTTCTGACGGCACTTTCCAAAATTTTCTGCTCATTTTCTCCGAGAGTACAGAATTTTTGAATTTCTTCGGTTGACAGTCTGGCATTTTTTTTCCCCTGCCGGTTTCTTTGAATCAAAACGGCGTTAGCTATTCCCTGCCGCAAGAAAAATGTTGAAAATTTCTCGTCCTCATTGTAAAGCTCTGAACTCTGAATTTTCTCGCAATTACTGCAGTTCGTCTGGTCACAGCAAGCCTCGCATGGATGAAGCTCAGTTTTTTCTGTAATTGCAATCTCCTCCGACGGATTTGAAACATGAACTCGAATATCGATTCTGTCTAAAAGCGGACCTGAAAATTTTCGCCAGTATTGCTCGATGGCTTTCATTGAACAAAGGCAGACCTTTGTTTTAGAACCATAATTCCCGCAGGGACAGGGATTCGTCGAAAGCAATAACTGAAATTGCGCAGGATAAACAGCTGTCCTTCCAGCCCGACTCAGAGTGATAGTACCCGTCTCGATTGGAACTCTGAGCATTTGAAGAACGCTGGAGCGGAATTCTGCCGCTTCATCAAGAAAAAGCACGCCGTTATGAGCGAGGGAAATTTCACCAGGCCTGCACTGAACGCCACCGCCGCATATTCCTTCTATACTAGCAGTCTGATGTGGCATTCTGAAAGGCGGAATGCGCATAAGCGGCTCGTTTGGCCGCAAAAGTCCTGCCAAGGAGTGAATTCTTGTAGTGCTCTGGGCTTCATCGACGGTAAGAAGCGGCAAAATCGACGGAAAACGGCTCATCGCAAGCGTTTTTCCGCAACCTGGAGGCCCGTAAACCATAATGTTATGACCGCCACTTGCCGCCACCTGCAAGGCTCGCACGAGTTTTTTCTGATTTGATATGTCACCAAATTCCATTTCAGGATTCTCTTTAGGAAAAAGTACACCACCGATATTCACGCTTTCCGGAGGAACAAAGAAATCATCGTCATCTTTTTCCATTCCCGTAAAAAGCTCAGGCTTTAAAAGTGCATTATAAGCCTCATTCAGATTTGCAGCTCCAAAAACCTTCATCCCGGCGACCTCTCTCGCCTCCGCCGCATTTTGCTGAGCGACTATACATTTGAAAATTCCTGTCTTTGCAGCAGTGCTTGCAGCCGCATGAACCGCACGGACAGGACGAATAGTTCCAGAAAGCTCAAGCTCGCCCATCACAAGAATTGGCTCTTTCCCATACGAAGCATTATTCGCCTCAACCATAACCGCCAGTGCAAGCGGAAGGTCAAAGCCAGCCCCCTCTTTTTTTAAATCTGACGGAGAAAGAGAAATTAAGACTCTCTCCAAGGGAAATTCAAAGCCTGAATTTCTGATGGCCACCCTCATACGCTCACGAGATTCCTTTACAGCGTTGTCCGCCAAACCAACTATGTCAACCGCAGGAATCCCCCTCCGCAAGTCAACCTCAACCGTAACCAAAGTCCCCTCATATCCGAATGGAGAAAATGAATAAATGGTCATAATCTTTCTGTGCCTCCGAAAGATATATATGAAAAGAAAAGCAATTTTCGGCAATTAGGACTGATAATTTTTTGTTATATTTAAAAAATCATCAAAATCAAAAAAAATGTTCACTAGAGAAAAATTGCCGAAACACTGCCTACACGAGGTAGGCAAAAACGCAGAG
>CALGGS010000034.1 GCA_937915735.1 uncultured Treponema sp. | reverse complement strand
TTCCTTGTATCGCATACTCATACACGGATTCTCCACCTTCTGCGATTTTTATGTCACCGCTTTTTAACATCGCTTTCAGATTACGAATAAACTTCCGTACAGAAGTAGTCACAACTTGTAACCGCATGGAAGAATTACTTTTCCATTGGTCACAGTAATGGATTGTGTAGATATATTTCATTCCTCCTCCTTCTGCTCATTTATCAAATCCTCCAACCGCTGCCTAACTATGCTTACAATCTCGTTGTAATTTCTGTCAGTGTAGTCATCAAGAGCCTTTAGCAACCACTCAGCTTCATTCTCAATGAGAGGAAGCGTTACATCCCAGTGAATCTCATTCATATTCAACCTCCTATTTTTCTGCAACGCAATTCTCTGATTCTGATTCATCAAAAAAGTTGTGTTCACAGAAACTGTAATATGAATATTTGCTGACAATTATATGGTCTAATAATTGTATTCCCATAAGTTCCCCAGCTTTTTTTATTGCTTTTGTGCTTTCAACATCTTCTAACGAGGGAGCCGTATCTCCGCTCGGGTGATTGTGAAAAGCAATTATTGCAACAGCATTTTTCTTACAAGCCTCCCAAAATATCTCCCTTATGGAAATAAATGCTTTATTACAAGTTCCGATAAACAGAACTTTTTTAGAAATGACATTTTTTCCACTGTCAAGAAAAATAATTCCAAAATGCTCCTGTTTCTTTTTCGCATACGGCAATAAGAGCGAAATACAATCTGTAGGATTAGTTATTTTTTCATTCATAATCTGCCCCAACAATTACAGGTGTAATCCCGTCATCGACAATGATGCTTCCGACATGATTCTTCAAATCAGCAATCTGTTCTTCCGTGAGCGAGGTAAAATCACCTTCCTCATTGCTATTTACGATAAGAACATTTCCTACAAGCTGAGGTTTCTGCTCGCTGTCAAAAACGCTCGGTATAGCGTTTCCTTTCAGCAAGCCCTCATCGTCAACAATGAAATCGTAAGCGTGATTTCCAACTTTTCTTACAGCCACATCAATGTAATCAACATCAAGCAGACTGTAGATGTTCTCAAGCGTGTCCTCGAACTCAACTTCCTTGATTTCCATTGTCCTAGTAACATCGACAAGCAAACCTTTGATTTTATTTGCCATTTTCTTCCTCCTCTTTATCCTGCCATTCGTTTTCTTCAATAATTTTCTTCAATCTTGCCTTTTCCTCATCGTTACAAAACTCAGCGATGTCCTCTCTGCCAAAAACTTCCTCAAGGAACTCTTTTATCTCACACAAGTCTAAAGTTGTTCCACCAAGCATCTCATTGCTTTGATACAGCTCCTGCTCCAAAAGCTGTATGTAAATAATCGCATCGCTTATCGCTCCTTGAATCCATGCTATACCACTGACAGGAAGTCCATTACAATCTTTTTCACTTATAAGCTGATGTCTGGCGTGTTCTAAACTTTTCAGTAAATCTCCAATATCGCTTTTGTCAATCCGTCGCATTTCAAACCTCCTTATAGTGCGATTCCTTTATTTTCTGCGAGTTTTACATAGTCGAAATCTGCGTTTCTAACATCAGTCAGGTCTATGTAAACAACATCGTCTTTCATAAATCCTGCGAACTTGAAGTATTCGTCAGCAATTTTCTCACCTTTCCAATTCATCATAGAACTTCCATAGGTTGCCGCCATGTCTGAATTGCTGAATCCTTCCATTGTCTCAAAGTATCTGAATCCGTGCCGTCTGAAAAAACTCACATGAGCCAGCGGATAGGCGATTTTGGAAAGGTTGAACGGCTGTCTGTAATCCTTTATTGATACCGTGCATCCGTAGCAAGATTTATCCTTGATTGACATCTTCGGGATAACATCAATCTTTGTTCTTACTCCCATTCGGTCAAGCACATAGGCAAGTTTCAGCACGGTCATTCCGCTCTGCATCAACTCGTCGGATTGAGTCCCTCCGCTTGCCGTGTTGTTAAGGATAATATGAACCGCCCTTTTCTTCTCATTCTTCTTGACGACCTTCGTGGCAATCATCGACTTCGGAACGCCTCGGATTGCGTTCGGCACGCAAGGGGCATGACCTGCAACGCTCTTAATCTGCTTGTTTCTCTTGACTTGGATAGTGCTTGTAAACTTCCGCAATTCTCTGTCGATGTTCTCAATTTCCGTGCTCCAGCCGTTCATCAGCAGATTCTGAGCTTCATCGTAAGACTCTGTTTTAGTCCAACTGGTATCTTTTTGATGGCTTTTTTCGTAATTCGTAAAATACTCATTCACGCTTCTGCCGTTCACAGCCTTCTCAAAATCGTAAATCGAATTGAAATGCTCGTACTTGAAATCGTATGCCATTCACTGCCTCCTTATGCCGTCAACTGGAACAAGGTCTGTTCTTCCTGTTCTTTCCACTCTACCTTCTCACCTTTGCAAGCCTTGTAGTAGATGTTCTCGGTGTCGCTCATATTGGCGAGAATGTTCTTCAAGTCATCATCTGCCATTGACTTCAAGAAACATTCTTTCATAACCTGTTTCAGCGGAAGAACGCCTCTCATGCTGACGATTCTTTTAAGGCTTCTGTAACTTGCTACAAAGAGCAGTCCGTTCTTTTCTGTCTGCCTGCGAAAGGCATCGATGAAGTCCACAAGTTCCTCATCGCCTCTTGCGATTGACAGCTCAACTTTCCTGTTGTAATCGACATGCACCATTGCGAATCGGTCAAGTGTGGAAGCATCCAACTGCTGACCGCAATACATCTCGTCTGAACCTGTTCCGAATGTGTTGCAGGCACAAAGAATAATCAAATCATCAAATGTCAGGTGCTCATCATTCGGAAATGTGAACTCCAGTGAACTCAGAGCCTCGTTGAAGATTTTCAGAACTTCCGGGTCTGAGCAGTCCATCTCGTCAAAGAGGAACACCGCTTTCTTGCCCTCGCTGACAGCCTTGCAAGCATCGTAGAACGGAGTTCTTACGAACTTCGAGTTTGCGTCAACGAATCCAGTGAGGTCGTATGAGTTCTTGACTGCGTTGACCTCAAAGAACTCTGAGCCAGTCGCTTTGGCAACCTGCCTTGCAAGGTAGCCTTTTCCAGTTCCGGCAGGGCCTGTCATCATTACAGGGTTTCCGTTGACTGTATAGGAAAGGATAGACTTGAAACAAGGTGGCAATTCTGCTTTTAGCATTACAGTCGGCTGATTGCCGATTTTGATTTCCTGTGTAACCGGTGTCATGCCGAACTCTTCAATGCACTTTTTTCTGATAAGAGGCATCACATCCTCAACGACTTTTCCTGCACTGTATTTTGCGATTGTATCAAGAAGCAGGCCCTGCAACTCACCGCCCATTTCATTCTTTGTCATTTTGTTCTCCTTTGATTCTGACTTGTATTCGATTGATGTATAGTGCTGAACTCCGCCTTTTTTGAAGGAAAAGATTTTACCTTCTTTCGTAAGGTCTCCGATTGCCTTCCAGAAGCCGTCACTTCCAAGTTTTGCAATAACCTCTTTTGAAGTTGCTCCGTTCTCTGCTCCTTCAAGAATCAGTTCGTAGACTTTATCTTTCATCTTCAACCTCCTTACGGATTGCAATCACCAAGAGCATTATCTGCTTCACAGAAATTGCAGTATGAAATCCACAGCTTCAAAAAATCTCTTTTATTATTCATCATCAACTCGTTAACTGTCATTTTCTTCGTCATTGCTTTTGCAAGCTCACAAGCCATTTCATATCTTCTTCTTCCTTTGATTTTCATGCTACTACCTCCATCAAAACTGATTTGCCTGCTTCGATACATTCATCAAGGTTTTTGCCGATGCTTTCGTAAAACTTTCCGTGAACGATACACTCATAGGCTCTTGCCATTGTGGAACGCTGCTCCTTGCTTACTCCGATTCGGAAGTCTTTAGCTTCACGAAGGGCTTCCTTCCATTTCTCGTTTTTGATGTAGTTCCTGACAAGTTCTGATTTGCTCATCTTATGCTCCTTACTTCGTACTTACGAAGATTTAATTTATTTAAGATATTTGTTTACCTTATGATTATATTCTAACTGATTATTAGAATACTGTCAAGTAATTTTTGAAAAAGATTTTAATTTTTCTACTTGACTATTAAGTTTTTCCGTGCTACATTTATACTATGAGCACACAGAATATAGACAAACTTAAAACCAATTTCGGAACTCGGGTCGAAGAGCTTATGCGTGAGCGCAATGTAAAACCCGGCGACTTCTACAAGGCTATGGGGATAGTTCCACAGGCTTTCTATGACTGGAAGAAAAAAGACCAGGTGCCTTACGCCACGACCGCATTGAAGGTCGCCAAGTATTTTGGCGTGTCGGTCGAATACCTTATCGATGGGACTCGCGACAATCCGCTGCAGGCAAAAGTCGAAGAACTTCAAGGACGAATCCGCGAAATTGCGGAAGAGCTTACGGCAATAGTTAATAAGCTTGCGACAAATCCCTAAAATTCAATTTACCGCTTCGGCGGTAGATGCTTTAACATTGCCTATCCAAAAGTGCATAAATGTGGACTCTATGACTTTCCCAAGAACCATCAGATTTTGCAACTGTATGGAATTCAAATCGATTTTTAATTTCGACTGGAATAGCAAACTCAAGCCAATCGGGGCTTTCTTTTATAAATCGCGCTTTTTTTGCAAGTTTGTGATT
>CALGGS010000033.1 GCA_937915735.1 uncultured Treponema sp. | reverse complement strand
CACGGGCTAAATATTCCTCGTCGCTCTCTCCGTCAACGCCGCCTTTCAGCCCGCCGCTTCCGACTTTTGCCGTGCTGTCCAAGCCCGTTGTAAGAGAGGAAACAATCGAAAGCTCAGCATCCGCATCCGCATTGCTTGCGCTTCCAGCTTCTTCCGCCGTTACATAAACTTCGACAGTTCCTTCTTCTCCGATTGTGTAGGTTTTGGCTGTATAATAACGCTTGCCGTTTGCCGACTGGTATATAAGACCAGAAGGAAGGGCTGCACCTGCAACGCCTGTCTGAATGACAGTTCCAACGGCTGCACTCGCATACAAAGCCGGAACACGGTCTGACCAGTGTGCACGGAGATATTCCCCGGTCGCCGTATCAGGGAAAAGCTGGTCAGTAAGAAAATCAAGGTCGCCAAGATTCTGATGCTGAGTTCCCGCCTGGATCGAAGCAAGGACTTTTATCAAGTTGTATCTCGGTGTCCTTTCCATAGGCTTCAAACGGCTTATGTAATTTGAATAAGCCCTGTCGAGCAGGGCTTGAAGTGTCGGTCTAGTAGATGCCATTCCAAATATCCTCCACCAATATGTCGCTTCCGTTCGGTCGTGTAACCTTTACACGATAGTTTATGCGGTTCTTGTCCGCCCGCTCCGCCTCGCACTCAATATCTTTTGCAAGTCCGTCATCTATCAGCCATTGAAGGCTATCAAGAATCATCTGGCGTACAGTTCCAGCCGTGTTTCCGTCAACTTTTCCAGTCTGCCTAAGCTGCCAAAGCTCAGAGCCGAATTCAGGATAAGCCCACCATCTGCCCTTGTCAGTTCCTATGCTCATAAGCACGAGTTCGCGAATGTCGCTCCAATTCTCAATTTTCCCGATTGTCATTGTATTTTCCCCGTGCCTGTGGTAGCTCCTGCCTGTGCGGTTGCACTTCCTGTTGTTTTTACATTAATTCCCGGTTGCACCTCGGCTGTCTTTATGTGGTCGGTGATGATTTTTGCAAGGTTGTCGGCATAATCTTTTTCTGTCATTGGCTCGTCTCCGTGCATTGATTGAAAAAGACTGAGAAGATTAGCTGAAAGAGTTGACTCATCCATCATTTTATTCTCCTTCCTTGAAAAGCTGTTTCCAGTTCTCTTTGACCCGTGTGAGCGACTGAACTGATGAGGGGTCTGTTTGCTGTGTTGTAGGAGAGCCGAAAGTTTTAAACTGGATGAGAGCGTCTAACAGGTCAAGAATAAGTTTTGTTATATTTTGGCTACCGTTCGCAATTTCAATTTTTCCGTCATCACGAAGAATGACGAAAGCCCCGCCCTCGTTCCAGAGTGCGACATCTCCTTCTTCAAGCTCTGGAGCACCCTCTACGCTTTCGACAGGAAGAATGCGGATTGCATCAAGATTGCCGCCCGCACAAAGGACGGTGACTTTTCCTTTTTTCGCTTTTGATGTAAGACCATAGGGAAATGCTTCTTCAAGGTTGTCAACGGTTCTGTTGTAAGCCGTTTTAATCTGCACGGAGCCGTCATCGTTTCTTTTAACGAATTCGGCTGGCTGAAAAATGTTTCTGATTTTTGAAGCGATTTCCCCAATATTCAACGATATGCCTCTGGCTTGACTAGCGTTACATCGCAGGAAAGCGAGTTGCTGTCAGCAGAGTACTCCACCTGCGATATGAGCATATTAGCATTCATATTGCAGGACGGTATTTTAACCGGAATTAAAAGATTGACTTCCCAGAAGATTTCCTTGTGGTATGTGCCGCCGAGTTTCTTTATCTGCCCCTCGGACAGTCCCCAGCCGCTCAGGGTGCAGGTGATTCTGTCCTCACGGCGGCGGAGCATTTCAGTCTTTGCACGGCGGTCAAGTTTCTCCTGGTCGATTATGAATTCAGATAAATTGATTGTCAGCTTTCTTTTGTTGGGACAGGTGCTGTCGATTGCCCTTCCTTCCTTTGAGCAGCAGTTCACGATGTACTCATGGAACTGCTCGGCTCCGCTCTCGCTTCTTCTGGGGTGTATGACATTCACGCCCTCCTCGATGGCGAAGCCCCAGTTGCACGAACTGCGGGCGGGTTGCTCAATGTACAATCCGCCCAGCTGGTTGGAAGTTATGATGAAGCCCTGAGCGTCCGCCAATGTCAGGAGCTTCGCCCACGGGCTTTCGTTTTCCCATGAGAACGAGAAAACACTTTTCGTAAAGTCGCCCGCGTTCGTCGGAAGGCAGATTACATCCTTCTCCTCAAAGCCGAACTCGCCCGCAATCTGGCGGAGAACCGTGAGCAATGTCTGATTCCCTGAAACAGTCCCGCTCCACTTGCTGTCTATGATGTCGCGGGCTGCGCTCCGTCCTGTGATGATTATTCCGTGGGAAGACTTTTCCGTCTCCTCGTCAATCTGGTCGATGTAAACTGTTGTCACGGGATGGAAGCCGTATTCTCCGCCGTAGCTGTCGCGACCTTCAGAGATGTATTTGCTCAGGTAACGGACTTGAAAAATGCCGTGCTTGTGGAACAAATCCCTCTCCGATGCTGGAATCTCGACCTCCGCATAATGGCAGATTTCATCAAGCGATTTTCTGACCATGACACGCTTCCAAGAGACATTAACATATTTTTTTGTTTTTGAGTTCCAGACTGCGACGGCAACCTCAGACATAAATCACATCTCCTTCAATCAGGAATGAATCAGCGACTTCATTAAGGCTTCTGATTTTCTCCGCATCACAACCGAGATACAACGCAAGCGGAAGCAACGGCATTGCTTTTCTGACATATCTTGTCAGCTCCCTGTCGTAGCTGTAGGTAAGGAGCGTTTGGGCACAGGCAATCCGTGTCTCCTCAACAGCCTCATAGACATCGGGGTTTTCTTTTTCTATTGATTTCTCAAGTTTCTCAAAGAGCGTCCAAAGCCCGCTCTGCTTCTCGAAACTCTGCGTTTCGGGGTCAACCTTAACGAAGAGCTGTGCGACTGCTCCGAACGCGGCCATGCGGTAAAGGTTCTCAATCGCCTTTTTCGTGTTCCGCTGCTGCTCCGTTACGGTCTCGTCAGGAAGCCCGTAGTTCGTGGCTGTAAGGAAGTTCATAATGACATTCTTCTCGTTTCTTTTGATGAACTTTTCCATAACGGAGTCGTTCGTGTCGCCGCCGTCATCATCGCTACCCATGAAGTAGGATGCTGTCTCATCGGCGGCGTTCTTGATTTCAAGAATGCCCTCTACAATTCCGTACACGGCGGAGACGAAAGCCTGTGCAAGCTCCTTGGGGGCACGGACTCCCTGAGCGATGAGACTTGTGACGGAGTTTATTTTGCTTACCGCCGAGTTCATTGCGGCTCTTGCGCCCTGCACCCTGCCGGCTATGTTCGCGAGCGATTTCGTGAGTTGCACGAATCCCGATGCGAGCATATTCGTGTCTTTTGACTTTTCGACAGCCTTCTCAAAAGAAGCAACAGAAACTTTTTTCAGGTTTGAAACGGCACTATCAACATTCTGCTTGCTCAGGTTTGAGACGGCCGTATCAAGCCGCTTCGTGTCGGAATATCCAGCCCTCGTCAATTCAAGCGAGATATCCGACATTCCTGTTTTCTGCTTTTCCTCGGCTATATCCCAGCCCACAACGACGACCTTGAACCGACCCCAGAGCGGAAGGTCAAGGAAGCCTGGCGTGTCGTCATCCGTGGGAACTTGCAGTGCCGCAGCAAGTTTTGTTCTCTCCGCTATGTAGCTCTCGCCGATGAAGTGTCCTTTTATGCGGAGCGAGTGCGTTTTGTCTCCGAGCTTGGTATTCGACCAGAACCCGAAAGGGTATTCCACCGTGTAGATATTCTGACCGCCGCCAAGAGAGATTGAGTCATAGGCGAAAACGACAGGCTCGCCGTCCGGGGACTGGTATGAGGAGAGCCGTGGTGTGTCCGTTCCCTGACCGTAAGCCTCACGCCAGGAATCGCTGTATGTTCTGGGTAATGAAGGGTCAAAGCTGATTGCCGCTTTTGATGTGCTCATAAAGTTTCCCTCGCTGCTTTTGCGCTTCCAAGTTCCGGCATTACGCGACCACCTGTCGTGTTTCTGATGAATTCCGCATTGACGGTCGGTGTTTTGTTGGTTATATCAATATCAACTTTCATTGCGACCTCTCCTTCAAGGTTTGCGGTTGTTTGCACACCTGAATATTTTGGCTCGCCGCTCATATACTGATTTGTAATTTCAGGCGGCAGAGTTTCTGCAGGAATCGTACCCGCTGGAAGCTGGTCTTCTAAAGTTTCCGAAAGCTGTTCTTCGTCATCTCCTGCGACCGCACTTCCTATTCCTTCGCCGATTGCCCGACCTGCCTTGCCGCCAAGCCATCCGCCCAAAGCTCCGATGCCAGCACCAACGAGCGCACCGACAGCAGTTCCCAAAACAGGAATGACAGAACCGACAGCCGCACCAACGGCAGCACCCGCCGCAACTCCGGCAACACCGCCCGCCGTCGCACCTATTACAGTTCCTGCAGCATCGCCAATAGCTCCGCCTTTCTTTGTTGATTTTTCTTTATCTGTCAGAGTCTCGTCCGCATTAATTTCTGCCACCTCGTTGACCGCACTCGGAATAGCAACAAGAGCCGCCCCGATTCCTGCAGCAGCTCCGCCGGCGGCAAGCTGTTTTCCTGTAAGGCCTTTTACAGCTTGGTTTGCAGCTCCGCCCATTTTCTGCAATGTGTTTCCCTGAGAGCCAGCGTTGAGAGGAGTTCCTGCAGGTTGCCCCGTCGGGGTTCTCCCAAGAGCCTGTTGATTTCCGGCTGAACCTGAGCTTGGAAAAGGCGAAGCTCCAGCCTTGCCGCCCCAGTTCGTGACATAGACAGGCATTCCGGCTCCGCCAAGATTAGAGCCTATGCTGATGTTCCCGCCGCTTTTTTTTAGGCTTGCAATGCTTGAGACTATATTGATAACGCTTGAAAGTCCTTTGACAGCCGCTATTGAACCGATTCCCACCGCTATTCCTGTAAAGATACGGTTAAACGCTTCTGGATCTTCCGCAAGTTTGTTCAGTAAGTTTGTGAGCTTTTCAAGTGGTTCTGTGAGCTTTGCATCGGCAAAACGCACGAAAGCCGTCTGAACCTGCTGCAAGTTTGCGGCGAGGGTGTTT
>CALGGS010000032.1 GCA_937915735.1 uncultured Treponema sp. | reverse complement strand
ATTTTAGAAGTCCTTAAAATGCGTTTGCCCTGGGCGCAACCCGCCTGACGGCGGGTCGGCAAGCACCTTAGTTGTCGTGCTTGTTTGCTTTCCGTGGCTCCGGTGCTTCGCACTGGCGCAAAAGCGCCACCACTACAATCCCTTGCGCGAGGGGCAGAAAAAAAATTTTCTTAGCTACGTCCAGTCAAATCTCAAGCCTTTCCTTCAGATATTCCATCGAAATTCTCTCCTGCTCAAGCCTGTTCCGCCCTTTGTCAGCCCTTAACTCTGCAAAAAGGGCCTTTTCTTCCCCGGTGAGATTTTCTGGAAGGGCTTCTCCAGAAAGACTTTTTCCTTCTGCTCTGAACGAATCAAAAGTTTCGAGAGTCTTTTTGTCCATGCAGAAGGATTTTGTTTCTGGAAAATATTTTCTGAAATCAGAGAGAATCAAAAATCCGTGCTCGTCAAGGTCGCCAAAATAGAAAAGAGAGTAATTTTTTAGCCAGATGCAGTTTTTTAGCGATGTCACTGAAAATCCGTGTCCCCAGATGCAAAGGGCATTTTCTACAGAAGGGAAAGTCAGGTAGACCATTTCATTTTCGATGATGAAGATTTTCTGCACATTTTTCAGAATGCAAGGACTTTCAAAATGCTCAAAATCTTCAAGGGGCAATGAAGCTTCAGAAAGCGAAAGTTCCCCAATTTTGAGCGCGATTGATTTATCGAGGGAGCGAAGCCTTATAAAAGAAGGTTTTTCTTTGAGTCCGCAATATTTTTCAAAATCGGACACTTTTACTTCTTGCTGGCCATCATCTTTGAGACATGTCAAAAGACTTAGAATCAGAGTCTTGTTGTTTTCAATGAATTTTGTGTGCACGCCAAGAGGAATTTCACGGATATAAAGATTTGAGAGCGGATTTTCCAAAAACCACTTTACGCAAAGGCAGATATTTTCCCAAAAATCCTTTTCATCGTAGAAGTCCGTAAGATATGAAACATTTGCAAAAGCCCATCTGCCAAGTAAGTCCGAATTATTTGAAGCCGGGCAAAATTCTTTGAAAAGAACTGTGAGTGCATGAGTAAGCCTTTTTGTTTCGGATTTTTTTTCGATAAAAGACAAAAAATCTTCTTCGGTCTCAAAAAGAATCCTGGAAAGCTGGGACTGAGTTCCGTTGTTCCGCGTACGTTTCTGCTCAAAAACGACTGAGTAGCCCTTCCCTTTTTTTTGCTTGCTATTTTGAATGAGCGGGATAAAATCTTTTTCGCGAACAAGAAGATTATCCGAGCTCTTTCCTTTGTCAGAGCGGATTTCAAGCGGAAAAAATTCTAGAGATTTTGAGATGGCTTCGGAATGACAGGCTGTCTTTTCAGAAAAGAAAGACTCAATTTTAAACCTGAGAAAATCCCGGAATTTACGCTCGCTCTTTGCTTTCAGTTCAGCAACAGTAATCATAAATCAGCTTTCCCTTTTTTCCTTGACATATTGGTATCCTATATCAGATTTTCTTCATTTCGGGGCAATCGGAAGGTAGCGCAATGTGTATTTTTTCATCGGGCAGTCTTTATTTTTGAGCGGAGATTGGAAAATACTTCTTCATGGGAAAGCCTTTTGTCCGATGATTCAGATTGAAAATCAGCTTCGTCCAGTCGGGCTTCTATATTGTCTGTAAGGCTTTCGTACAAATCAAGGCTCATGACAACCATAGAACCGTAACCGTTTTTTGTGAGAAAAACAGGATGCCTATTTGTTGAAACGATATTTTCTATCTCGGAAAACTTATTCCGTAAGTCTGATACAGGTCTGATTTGCAACATAATGCCGTCTCCTCTCGTCTTTATCATTATATTATCACAATTTTATCATTACGACAACTTTGTTCCGCTTTCCGTTTTCAACTTTCCACTTTCCGCTTGTTATATTCCTGAATCGTCATCGAAAGGAGCCTTGAATCGTTGGTGTTTTTGTTCTCGGTCATGTGAACCGACGAAATGTAGTCCTCGACAATGTTGATTTTGTCCAGTGGCGTGATGACCATGACCTGCAAATCCAGCTGCCTGAAAAGTTTCATGGCATATTCGGAATTCGTTGAGTCGCTCTTACTGAAAGCTTCGTCGATTATTACAAATCTGAATGATTTTTTGCTTTCTTCGTTGATGTTGAACTGATATGAAATCGCCGAGGCAAGAATCGTGTATGTGAGCTTGGCCTTTTCGCCGCCGGAAAGACTTGCGCTGTCAGAATAATACTGCT
This sequence comes from uncultured Treponema sp., assembly GCA_937915735.1. Classification (GTDB taxonomy): domain Bacteria; phylum Spirochaetota; class Spirochaetia; order Treponematales; family Treponemataceae; genus Treponema_D. The sequence goes on along the minus strand of CALGGS010000032.1, from coordinate 7,267 downwards.
TCTGAACGTCGTCTGAGGCATAATTCTCGCTGGCGGCAAATGTGAACCAGTTACGGATATCCAGCACATAATCACGCAGGTTCTGATTTTCTTTGAGAGATTCAAGGAAAGATTTTATCTTGCCGAAAAGTTCTTCCTCGTATTCTATATCCTGCATCTGAATGCGCACAGTGTCCGGAATCGCCGAGTGAAGCTTACGGCTGAATTCATCAATCCGTGTGTCCTTTGCCTTCTCGCATTTGAGCGAAAGATATGTGTCGGGATTATGTTGATAAACGATGCTCTTCAGGTTCTGGTTCAGGTAACCCACAGCATTCTCAATGTCTTCTTTTGCGTTGTTTATGAACTGATTGAAATTGATGATGTCTTCTTTGACCGAATTGTGCAGAAATTCATGGAACTGCTTCTGATATTTGGGCAAATCGTCTTTTTTGAGCCTGAGATAAAAATTATTGTAGTCCGGAAGGAATTCTTTTGTAGCACCAAAGGCAGAAAAATCGCTTGACCAGTCGCCGAATTCTTCCCTTAATTTCTGGCTCGGAATGGAAATTTCCCGCATATATTGACCAAGATTCAGTTCATAACCCTGGATGCTTTTTGTTTTCCCCGAGATTTTTCCGTCTAAATCCTGAAGGATGTTCTGCTCGCCGTGGTTCACAGCCTCTTCGCTTTCGGCCTTAGTTAGACGGGGATATTCAAGGCACAAGTCCGAGATTGCTTTTTTGATGACAGACTCAAAATCAGGATGTTCGCTGTATAGCTTCCATTTGTTTTGGTTTTCTTCAAGTTTTTCCGAAACTCTTTCAAGACGGTCACGGCTTACATTCAGAGAACCAATTATCCTGTCCCTGTCCTGCTCAACCAGTCGTTTTTCTTCCTTTTTCTGCTCCAAAAGGGCAAATTTTTCCTGAATATCCTTTGATTTTGAAAGTTTCTGCTTTTCATCGGAAAGTGAATCGATTTTTTTTGCGACGGAAGCAAAGTCGATTTTTTCAAAAGAAGAGATTTCGAGCAATGAATTCACAGCATAGTCTTTTTTATCAAGAATACTGATTTTCTCTTTGATTTTATCGAATTGACTTTTCAGTTTTCCACTTTCCGCTTTCAGTTCGTCGAGCTGGCTGCTCAAAATCTTTCGTTTTTGAGTATTGTCCCAGCCAAGTACGGGAGTGAAATTCTGTCTTACTTCTTTTCTGTCGTCTTTTTCGTGACGGATTCCGTTTTTTATCAGGCCTGATTTTGTGAGAGCCTTGTCAGCCCTGGAAATTTCCTGAGTGTCGTCTGTACAACGGTAATCAAACTTTTGCCGGATGTAATTTTCAATCCATTCGCAAAGTTCATGGTTCTTTTTTGCCTCAACTTTGCCGGGAAGAGAATATGAATCAAAGGAAGGCTCGCCAAGGGTAAAATTATCGTTTTCTGAGGCCCGGAGATAAACGACACGTCCGCCCATGTCGTGATTTTTGACATAATCTGTGACGCGCTTGTAAAATTCTTCCTTTACGAGAATCGTGAGCGCAAAATTGTGAAGGAGCCGCTCAATCGCGTAATTCCATTCTTCCTCCCCCTTTTTTACCTGAAGAAGTTCGCCCGCAAAAGGAAGCTCGCTTTCCGTGATTTTAAGATGAGAACAAATCTCCTGGCGAATCTGGATGTTTTTTTCAGGAATGTTTGAATTGCGTTTTCCCAGAGAAAGAAGCTCAATTTCGATATTTTTGAGTGAATCTTCATTTTCTTTGCGGCTGATTGAAATTTCAGTCTTTTTTTCATCAAGAAAATTCTTTTCTTCGCCCATCTTTTGAGTGAGGGACTGCATTTCAAGAAGATTTTTCTCGAATTCTTTTTGATTTACAGGAAGGTTCAAAGAAAGAAGACTTGCCTTCTCCGAATATTTTTCTGACTCGCTTTTACGCCTGTTTTTTTCTTCGCCAAGATTTCTGATTTCGCTTTCAATCTGGGAGATTCTTCTGGCAGAGTCGCTTGAATCAATGTCGGCCTGCAAGGTTCTGATTGCTTCTTCAAGAATCTGGCTTTCCTGTGTTTTCTGATTTTTGCTTTCTTCAAGGGAAGCGATTTCTCTTTTAAGCTCCCCGCTTTTTTTGCTCAAGATTTCAAGATTCCGCTCAGTTTTCCAGGGAATTATTGCCTCACGAAGTTTGGTCAGCCGTTCTTTTTCAAGGGCAGTCTCTTCAAGCTTTTTACCTGTCTGGATTATCGGCTCAAGCATTTCAATCTGCTTCTGAGTCTTTAAAATTGTCCTTTCGCTTTGAAGAAGATTCTCGTAATTCATCTCAAGTTTCTGGAATTCAAGATCAGCGTCTGCTTTTTCAAGCATGTTCTCCCGGATAAACTCAGTCAGATTACCAAGAACTTTAAGACCTACAATCTGCGAGAAAAGTTTAAGGGCCTTGTCGCTTCGAAAGCCCAGAATCTGAGAGAAAGCGGCCTTGTATTTTTCAAAAGATTCATAGAAAACCGTTTTAGCTGAATTAATAAGAAGCCTCTTCCATTTACCGCCACGGTCAATTTTGGAGCCGGAAGCCGAAAGAATTTCCGTAATGTTTTCGATTGAGAGGCGACTTTCGGTCAGGGCGAAAATCCGCTGCAAATCAGAGCCTGAAAAATAGCGTACCTGCAAAAGGCTTAAGGTGCGGCCTGTCTTCTGGTCAAAAAAGCAGCCGTTTAAAATTGAAATTACATCGTCTTTTTTACGAAGGTATTGGGTTGAATTCGCCGAATCCTGATTCTGAATGTTTCCGTAGGCCCCAAGAACATAAGATTCCTCGCTGCGGTCTTTCTTTTTGGTCGAGCCGGAAGACTGATTGTAAAAGCGAAGGGAATTCGGAACAATCAGAGTGGTGAGAGCATCAACAAGAGTAGTTTTCCCGGAACCGTTCACGCCCGTAAGAAGTGTGGATTTGCTTTCAGCATTTAGAGTATAAACTTGAGAGTCAAAGAGTCCCCAGTTGAGAATCTGAAAGAATTCAAGATGAAAACCGGAAATCTCTTCGGATTGAAAAAGGTCTGCGGCAAAATTGAGGGCGGAATCTTTATTCATAAGATGATTTTATAGGAACAAAGGGAAATTTGCTAGTGGAAGCAAATGACAAGCAAATAAAAATCAACTTACCATCAACTTAAAACTATTTTTCTTATCTATATCTAGTGTTATTTTTAACGATTCAATACTGCAAACGACACTAGAATAGCATTTTTTACAAAACACGATCAACTTGCAAGCAAATGATAAGCAAGTTAGATTAGCGAATATGTCCTGTTCTTATTTGCTCCGTTGGCAACAATTTTTCCTTCTTCAACAAGTTCAGAAAGATAATCTTTTGTACGAGATTGTTTTAAGCCAATAAATAAAGCAATATCCTGTGAGCGAGCCTCTAGATTTTCTTTCAGATATTCAAGTATTTTATCTTTGTAAATTTATCGCCGATTTCTCGGATTTATCGCTGGATTTATCGCTTGAAATTTCATTTATCGCTTGAAGTTCTCCGTTATCGCTTGATTCTTCACCAATAGCGACATATTCCGAAATATCAAGCGTCGTCGTCACACGAGACGGATTTGAAGTCTGCTCGTATAAAGGCTTGCTTTTGAAGTTTTCTTCCCACACGGAAACAATTCCCGGAATACCACTTCCCGCCCGCTCGCCAATATCAATCATAGAGAACATTTTGAGGATTGTGGCATTTCTTGGATCAGATGTGCCGCCGTCAAATGCATCTTGAAGAGGAATACGGAACGAACCGGGATTTTCGAAAACAAATTTCTCCGGGTATTTTTGAATCACAATCCCCTGCCTGCCGTAATAATCCGCATTTACGAGAGTATTCACCAGAGCTTCACGGACAGCTTTATGAACAGGCGTGTCATCAACTCTAAAAATGCCATCAAGCTTGAACGGTCGTTTTATGTCTGAGGTCAGCTTGGTCGCAACCTTGAAGAAAAAGTCAAAAATATTCCCGCTCCATTCGCCAGAACTTGAAACAACCCTGTCTGACCAACGGATTTTTGAATCAAACTTTTCCTGATAGTCCAAAAAATACTACGGGAACTCACGGATAATCTCATACTCATATCCGAACATCAGAAGGCCTGCTGCAGTCGGATGAAGTTTACCTGTTTCAGTACTCAATCCAACTGCACCGATTTTTCGCAAGAAATCTATGTTATCCAAAGAATCCCAGACATGATTTATATGCAAAGTGCGGAAGATATTACGGTAACCTTTGATTGACTCCATGCAGAACACGCTTTCGTCCATTTCCGTAAGCACCTTTGTGTCTGCACTTGCCACGCTCGCATCACGGAACATCTCGGAAATATCTTCCTTCGTACAATGATAATCGCCCTCTCCGTTACGATGATATGTTCCGCTGAAAACATCTTTGTCTATAAAAACAGGCCGGAACTGCCGCTCGGCACGAGGAACTTCAATAAAGATGACCGACTTACCTTCAATCTCCTTTGTGTACACATGCTTATTCAGCAGAAGATTTATGCTCACCTTGTTCTGATTGTTCACCGTGTCCCAGAAAGTCTTGATGAGCAATTCGGGATTGTCCACGCCTTCGATTTTAAATGAATGGTCAGCATTTTCTTTTACGCCAAGAAGAATCAGTCCGCCGTCCGTATTCGCAAACGCAGAATAAGTCTCCCAGATGCTTTTCGGAAGACCACCTTTGGCGAGCTTTGCTTCGTAGCGGTTGTTCTCTCGGAATTGGGTTATGTCTAGTGTGGTGAGCATATTAATTAAATTTGTTTTTGGCATTGTCATTCTCCATATCCTGTAAAAAGTTCGATGTTATCTAAATTGTTATAAGTATTTGGTGCTAAGTCCATATCATTCAAAATAATTTTTATAGGCAAACTTCTTATTCTTTCATGAATTTTATTTAAGCCATATTTACACTTTCCACACTTTAATGTCGGAACAATATAAGAATTATTTCGTTTATAATTAAAAAATTGTCTTACGATTTTTCCATTTTTTATCTCAATATGAAAACTTGTATCGTTATCATAGCTATGACTACCAATTAATCGCTCTGTAAATACAAAATATTTTATGGTATTGTTTTTGCAATATTCTTCGAAAATATCTTTTCTAATAAAAATACAATTTTTTATAGAATCTTTATAATAGCTAGACCTATTGTTATTACAACAAATTATTTTTTCACCACCTTCATTTATCCATGATAAATCTTTATAGTTTGGAGAAAGTCTTAAATCTCTGATTAGTTTCGCTGGTGGCAATAATAAATTTGTTTCTTCGAATATGTTTGCACGGCTTGATATTTCTCTAATATCTTTACAAATTGAATCTTCTTCTGTAATTAATTTGTAGTTTTCAAGTAATCCTATGTAACTTCGATGTTCAATTGTTAAATAACGGTCATTTTCATCATCTTTTAGTTTTATATTATTTGATACACAACAAGATATATCATAATTATCTCGCCAAACCGATGTTTTTTCCGTAGATTCTTTCATAAATATCTGAGCTGCAAGAAGAATCCATTCTGTTTTGTTAAATTTTATGGGCGTATTTATTAAAGATAAGACATTTGATTTTGTTAATTCTGCATTTTTTACCCATTTTTCATCTTTATTCATACTTTCATCGATATTTTTTAATGCGCAATTCTGCATTTGTTCGATTTCATTATTATAAGTAGGAATTGGAGCCGTATAATTTTCTGTGGATTCATAAGTTATTGGATTATATACTTTATAGCCAATAATATCGTCCTTATCATTATACGAAATGAATTCATTTTCAAAATTATTACACATAAGACTACCATAAAAAATATCTTGTGCAATAGTAATTAATTTTTTCTTCATAGAATTACTAAAAGAATTTAAGTGTTGTAGTTCGAGTTTATCTTCTAAAAAAGCATATTCATTAAATATGAGATAAACAATTCTTTCGAATGACTTCAAGAATGAAATAACAGGCAAATTAGAATATCTTTTTATATATTTCTTTTGAATATATTTTTCGAATATTGACGCACCGCAGCATTCTCCATTTTTTACACAATGAAAATTTGTTTCTAGAAACTTATTAAACTTAACGATTTCAGTTTTATTTGCATTTAGAAAGCTTGGAAACATATTATCTATTTTATTTTTATCCCAGTATCGGAAATGCAGCAAATATCTATCATTTGAATCAATGTCAAAAATCAAATGTTCAAATTTATCTGATATTGTTCTTGTTGACCGTTTATATAGATTATACTTATTCCAAGTTATGTATTGATTTTTTTCTCCCAAATATTTAGCAATACGAGCAATACCATCTGCTGATAGGAAATTAAAATCTAATTTTAATTTGTAAAAAAAATCTTTTATCAGTTTGCTATTTATATGATATGAAAGAGTTTCTATTATTGCATCTTTAATGTAATAATCAAGAATTTTAGGAAATAAATCTATTAAGATATTTATAAAATTATTATTTATTCTTACAGTTTCAAACAATAACTTTCTCGCCAAAATTCTTATATTCTCATTCGGTGCAGAAGAGGCCCAGATTCCTGTGTAAAAATATTCATAAAGAACATCTTCACTCGGATTTGAAAAAATAAGATAATACAGCATATTTTTTAATCGCCTAGAAAAGTTTTGACATTCATAATTATTTGAAAGATATGTTGATAAAACTTGTTGTAAAAAGTGAAAAAGTAGGTATTAAGTTTCTGTTATTTACCAAAATAAATATCTACAAAGTTAATCTTGGAATGGCAACCGATTTTTTTGAAAAATATCAAAATCCAGATAACAATGAATTATTCTTGTTAGGAAAAAAAGATACTGATGAAAGAATAAGCTTTGATGAAAATATGACAGGATTAGAATTTGAAACATTTTCAAAAGAATTATTAAAAGCAAATGGATTTGATAATGTTGAAGTTACCACTTCAAGCCATGATTTTGGTGTAGACGTTATTGCATATAAAGACAATATAAAGTATGCTATCCAATGCAAGAAATATTCATCAAAAGTGGGACTAAAAGCAGTCCAAGAAGTAATAGGAAGTAAAAGCATGCATAAATGTCATGTGGGAGTAGTATTAACAAATAATTATTTTACGAAAAGTGCAATAGAATTAGCAGAAAAAAACAACATACTTTTATGGGATAGAAACAAATTAAATGAATTGATAAAAAAGTATCAAGATAAAAATGTTGAAATTTTATAGAATTATAGCAGAAAATGTACAATAAAAATATTGGGTATTAA
>CALGGS010000031.1 GCA_937915735.1 uncultured Treponema sp. | reverse complement strand
GCTATGTCTGATTTGAAGGCATATTCCCTTAAAGACCTTACGCCATTACACAAGGACCAAACATTTACAATCCAACCCAAAGTGGGTTTGAATGTGGCCAATGGAACAGGCGCTACCCCTGATAATGTTGAAACTGTATTAGAGAATAACATACCTTCAAATGTGACCTTCCAAAAATGTGATTTGAGTGATTTAGCAAAATGTTTTGAAAATTGGTGCTCAATCAAGAAGAAAAACGATAATAACCTTACAATCGAAAATCTGATTGAATTGTATATAGATACAATTTTCTTATACAGAACAAAAGTTGACTTTGAAGAAGCAATCAGTAATATTTTGAACATAGGCACAGAGAACGATTATTCTCAATTTTATGACAAGTCAATAGTTTAAGAGAACAAAAAAGCAGAGAGCCTATAAAAACTCTCTGCAGCAACCTTTTTTTGCTTACTACAGCCCAGCGGATAAGGCATAAAGCCGCAGAAAGGAAAAGAACAGAAAAAAATGAGACAGTCTTCTTCATAAATACTCCTGAATTCGTTTTTTGAATTATAACGAAGCTAAGGAGCAAAAAGAAGTTGACTATTTTTAAAATAAAGAACTCCCGCAGGTAGTGCGGGAGCAATGAGTGCACTAAAAATTATGCATTCTTTTTGAGCTGGCGTGAGAATGTCTTGGCACCCTCAATAACCAGAATCACAGCGAGGATTGCCATTGCGGTGGCAAAAATAAGCTGGAACCAGTTACCCCAGTGGAATGCGTTCGGAGCGCCTGCGGCCATTGCCTGACATTTTCCGATTACAGTGCGGATAAGCTGGGTGAGAGTTGCGGCTAGCATGAATACTGTCGGGATGATGAACATTTTGTTGTTCTTTCCGACCTCACCGAGCCAAGCGGCAACTGCCATGAGGGCGATACCTGCCAGAAGCTGGTTTGCAGAGCCAAAGAGAGCCCAAATCTGAGCAAGTGAGAGACCGCCCAGAGTACAACCGATTACGACCATGAGAAGCGTGCCAAAAAGCGGATGAGAAAGGCATTTTCTGGCTCCTGCAACATCTTTGTATGATTCTTCGTTGTCTTTAAGGAAGAGTTCGCTGAACATAAAGCGGCTCAATCGTGTCGCCGAGTCCAAAGAAGTGAGGGCAAACACAGAGACTGCCAGGGTCAGAAGAGCGTAAATTGCGTTGTTGTTGTCGATGTAGCCGAACATCGTTGCGATACCCTGAGCGAATGCAACCGGAGGAGCACCTTTGAAAGCACCGTCAACGATGAAGTTCTTTGAAACCATACCAACGGCAATCAAAGAAATGATTCCCAAAGCAGATTCGATGAGCATTGAGCCGTAGCCGATTGCCTTCGCGTGCTTTTCGTTGTCAAGCTGTTTTGAAGTCGTACCAGTGGCAATCAATGAGTGGAAGCCGGAACATGCGCCACAAGCAACTGTGATGAAGAGAGCCGGGAACATAGGACCGATAGAAGTTTTCCAGCCGGTGAAAGCAGGAAGCTCAAAGGCAGCGTTTCCTGTAATTGCAGAAACGACGATACCAACCAAAGCCAGAGCCATCATACCGTAAAGGAGGAATGATGAAAGATAGTCACGAGGCTGGAGCAGGCACCATACCGGAATCAAAGAAGCTACGGCGATATATGCACCGATAAAGATAATCCAGGCCGTGCGGCTCATTGCGAAACCGAAGTTGAGTCCGATTACGATCGAAAGGACGATTCCCACGAGACCGATGATGGTAGCCGGAAGAGTCTTGACACCACAGCGGTTTGTAAGGATTCCGTAGATAACTGCGAGAACGATGAAAAGGAGAGAAATCATCGCTGTCGTCTGAGGACCTGTTGGATTTGAGACGATGCCGAAAGCCGTTGAGCCGTCTGCGCCTGCAACTGTAGCGAAAGTGCCTGCAACAACATTGACGAAAGAGGCAATGACGAGAATCAGAACGAGGAGAGCGAAAATGATGAAGAGCTTCTTTGAGGCTTTTCCCATTGAGTCCTTAATGATTTCGCCGACTGATTTTCCGTCGTGGCGGGCAGATGCGAAGAGAGAACCGAAGTCCTGCAAACCGCCGAAGAAGATTCCGCCGATTACACACCAAAGGAAAACCGGAACCCAACCGAAGACTGCCGCCTGAATCGGACCGTTGATTGGACCCGCTCCTGCGATTGATGAGAAGTGATGTCCCATCAAAACTGCCGGTTTTGCGGCAACATAGTCTACGCCGTCTGCTTTTTCTTCAGCAGGCGTCTTTTTTGTGGGGTCAATTCCCCACTGCTTTGCAAGCCAAGAGCCATAGAAAACATAGCCGATGAAAAGCAAGGCAATTGCAGCAAGAATTATCAATAATGCTG
>CALGGS010000030.1 GCA_937915735.1 uncultured Treponema sp. | reverse complement strand
GAACTTCTAACAGGTTCCCAGAACCGCCTTCCATTACGTCTGTGATTGTACCCACAACACTGGGCGCAGATTTATCTGCCAATCCGTCTTTGTTCTCATAAACCAAAGAACAGTTTTTTAAGTCTTCGATATACCACTCATCCTTACCAAGAGGACAAGCATATTCGCGCGGTACGACTATTTCCCATTTTGAGTATTTTTGAACGCTCTCAGGATTGTCTATTCCCGCAAGTTTTAAATACAAGTCACGGCCGCCTGCTTTGGCATATTCGACCTTGAAGGATTTTTCCTCGCCAGTCTTTCCGTTTCTCAAAGCAACTTCTTTCATTTGAGTGAAATGCTCATATTCTCCGGAAGTGCTTTCTACTTTGAATTCGCCCGAAATTCCGTGTGAAGTTCTGACGAAACCTACAATAAAGCTATTTCTTTGATTAGATTTTTCCACAGTTCAATTAGTCCAGTATGTCAAGGCTGTAATGCCTTCCATCTCTACTACTTGATGCACTCAATACTGTGCGCAACGCTTTAGCAATACGGCCATATTTGCCGATAACCTTACCAATATCGCCTTGGGCAACTCGAAGTTCCAAAACAGGACCTCTTTCGCCTTCAGTTTCATTCACCGAGACAGCACTGGGATCATCGACCAATGATTTTGCAATGTATTCAATCAGGTCTTTTTCCATTCCCCGTTACCTCGTAAACTTATTTGTTAAGATTTTTTTTGCTGAAAAGCTTTTTTACTGTGTCAGTCGGCTGAGCACCAACGCTAATCCAATACTTAGCTCGCTCTTCGTTAATCGTAAACTGATTTTCTCCAACCTGAGTTACTGGCTGGTAAGTTCCGATTTCCTCGATTGTTGTGCCATCACGAGGCTTCTGTGAATCCTGCACAACGATTCGGTAGCAAGGTCGTTTTTTTGCACCGAGTCTCTTGAGTCTGATTTTTACCACTTTATTCCTCCTAGAATAAATTTGTGAAACAAAATTATATCTGTTTGGAAAATAATAATCAAGGGAATCTCTAAAAATTGCAATTTTTAGAGATTCCTTCAATATTATATAAGGAGTTACGGAAAAAAATTTTAGAGAAGCGTTGAATTTTCAATTCTCTTCTTTTCAGCCCTCAACTTTCTTTTTTCGATTCCGATAATAAAACAAAGTACTTTTTTTGGGGGCATAGAATGGCTCGTGGTAATGGTGGCATTGGTAAATCTATTTTTCTCTTGATTTTGATTATAATTCTCGTTTTGGGCGGACTTTTATGGTTCGACTATTTAGGCGTTATAAAAGCAAAGAAGGTTTTTGCTCCGGTTTACAAAATTTTCGGACTCACTCCTCAGACTTCCGTTTCGGCAACAGCCTCAAAGCCTCTTACAGCTGATTTAGATGATGACAGGCTCGCAAAGGCTTGGGAGGGAGTCGAAATCAGAAATCAGGAACTTGATAAAAGAGAAAGCGACATCGTAAAGGTTGAAGAGCAGAACGAAGCAATCGCAAAAGAGCTTGAGGACAGAAAAAATTCTCAGGACGAGCGGGAAAAAACATTTGAGAACCGGGTCAAAAAATATGACGACAGAAACAAAAATATTGAGGCAATCACGGCGTATCTCAACAATATGCCACCGGAATCTGCAGTTGCGCAGCTTTTGGCACACGATGACCAGGATGTAATTGATATTCTTAGAAAAGCAGATGAAATAGCGGCGGAAAAAAAGACGGTCTCAATGTCTTCGACCTGGCTTATGTATATGGGAAAGGCAGGACAGTCGGAACGAGCTTCTGAAATCGAAAGAAAAATGGCAAACAAGCCGGAAAGCTTAGATTAATTCAGAAAGAGCGATTAAGTTGACAACAAAAAATGACGATTATATAAAAGTAGATTTGCGTAATGGGTGGGAAAACGCGTTTCTATTGGAGGACAATAAATGAATATTCTTTCAATTTCTCAGATTCAAACTCAAAATTCTTCTGATATGAACCAAATTCTCCCGATTCAGAGCGAAAAATCTTACTCCGAAGAAAAAGCTTCTTTCTCTGACTTTTTAAAAGATGCACGGAATGAAAGCCAGAAAACTAACGAAAAAATCTCTTCTGATGACGGTGAAAAAATCGTAAAAACTGAGAAAAAAGCTGAAAATACGGCAGAAACCAGCGATAAAATTTCTCAGGACGAAAACAATGCAGATAAAAACGAGAAATCTGAAAAAATCGCTTATAAAAAATCCTCTGAGAATGAAAAAAACAGTGAGAATATTGAAGATATTGAAAATTCAACGGAAGAAAGCGTAAAAATTGCCGTCCAGAATTTGAATATCCTTGAAAACGCAAAAAATTCTCCGGCTGATAAGGCAGAAAAAGTCGCATATTTGGAAGAAGCAACCGAAATTTCAGGTGATAAAACCGAACTTGACGAAAAAACTCTTTCATGGCTTATGGCATCAAACAAAATTGATGAAAGTGAGGAGATTTCAAACGAAGATTTTGCTAAAATGATTGACGCGGCCGTTGAATTTATTCCTGGCTACGAAACAGAAGGCGAAAAGCTTGAAAACGCGCAGAATCTGGCTTCTTCAGACCCAGAGCTTTTCTTACAGAATGTAGAAAACTTTGAAAATCTTGAGAATATTTCAAAATTAGCACAGAAAATTGAAGTCTCATCTGACAAAAAAATCGGTGCAGAGCCAAAAGAAAAAAAACTTGACTCAAAAATCGCAGTCCATGATTTAAGAACTCATCGACTTTTTGAAGAGGACACAAAAATCGCTTCTGACAAAATCGTCCAGAAAGCCGGCGAAAAGAAAGAAATTAATCTCTCAATGCAAAAACAGGCTGACGGAAACCTTGCGATGACGATGGAGCTGGCTAACAGGGCGCAGGAAAACATCACTTCGCAGTCAGGACAAGCTGCAGGCGCAAACGGCTCTGATTTTCAGGCGATGCTTTCTAACGCCGTTCAGGAAAATGCAAGTGATTTCGTAAAAGCCGGAAATATTGTTTTAAAAGATAACAATCAAGGAACGATAAACCTTATTTTGCGTCCGGAAGGCTTGGGAAATGTAAAAATCTCTCTTAATCTCGACGATAAGAATCTTTCTGCTCAGATTGTCGTCCATACAAAAGAGGCAATGGAAGCGTTCAAAGAGAGTATTCCATCATTAAAGCAGGCATTCACCGAAAGTGGTTTTGAGACTGGCAGCTTTGATTTGAATTTTTCGAATAACAATCAGGGCTTTGCTCAGGGCGGAAATGACGGTCAGAACCAGCAGCACAACGGAATTCTTGCTCACAAAACCTACGGAGATTTCGTAACGCCAGAGGCACTTTCAAATGAAAACTCAAGTGATGCATACATCGACTCAAGCTACGGAATTAACATTGTAGCGTAATTGTCCGATGCCGACTGCACTAAAATTTCTTTTCTCAATCCTAGAATTTGGATTTTTCCGATATTGGTTAAGCATCAATAACTGACTGATTGACATAAATATCAGAAATTCTTTAAACTAAATATAATATGAACGATTTAATCAAAGACTTTATAGAAAAAAATACAATAGATTCCCTGGAAGTTTTACTCAAAACGAGCGATTCTTCAGAAATTTCAAAATCAGCCGCAGTAGTGGCAGGCCAATTTGGAAGCGGGTTCGACATTTCAACAGGAGAGAGCGTTCAAAAACTCATCTCTTCATTCAAAAAGAATCTCACTCTCCTAATCCAAAAAACCTGGGTCGACAACGAAGACATTTCCCTCAAAGAAGAAATCTTAGTCAAGCTGGAAAAATATTGCGCTTCAATCGAAAGCGAAAAATGGGCGGAAGTTTTTTCGCCTTTCACGGCAATTATAAGCGATGTAATTTACCTTATGTTTGGCGAAATGGCAAAAACTGATGAATTCGCCGAGTATGCGCTCAGGATTGACCCCGAATTCGGCATTTTCTGGTGGTATGTAAACTCATTGCCCGCTAAAAACGACTGGTCAAACGAAAAAAACAAAACGGTCATGCTAATCGCAATGTTCTTTTTGGCAAATTACTAGAGGGTACCTCTAAAATGTTGTCATTTCGGTCGAGGTGGCAAGGAGTTCTCAATGAATATTTCTGAAATTTGTGATTCACTTCGCTCTGGAAGCGACACCCTTGCCTTACAGACGGCAAGTCAAAAAAATACCGCGCTTGCGGCCGTAATCTCTTCAATCGAAAAAAATCGTTCGGCAATTTTAGCCGCAAATGCTGAGGATGTAGAGGCGGCCCGCTCAAAAGGAATGACCGAAAGTCTTGTCGAGCGACTTGCCCTTGACGACAAAAAAATCAACTCTATTATCGACTCAATAAAAATCATAATTTCACAGACAGACCCAATCGGCGAAGAGTGTGCCGGCTGGAAAACCCCAAACGGAATGACAATCCGCCAGGTACGGGTTCCTCTCGGAGTCGTTGCAATCATCTACGAAAGCCGCCCGAATGTCACGGCGGATGCATTTGCCTTAGCCTACAAAAGCGGAAACGCGATTCTTCTTAGAGGCTCTTCAAGCGCATTAAAATCTAACAGAGCGATTGTTTCGGCAATTAAAGAAGGTCTTAACTCAAGCGCTTCCCAAGGTTTCGGTGTACCAAGTGCAATTGAGCTTGCTCCCTGCGAAAGTCATGATGAAGTTACGGAAATCTTAACGGCTGTCGGAAAGGTTGATGTGGCTTTGCCTCGCGGCGGAAAAAAGCTAATCGATATGGTCGTTGAAAACGCAAAGGTTCCTGTAATTCAGACAGGAGCGGGGGTTTGCCATCTTTTTGTAGACGAAAGCGCAGATTTTAAAATGGCCGAAGAAATCGCATGGAACGCAAAAACTCAGCGGCCTGGAGCCTGTAACGCAATTGAGTGCATTTTAGTTCACGAAAAAATCGCAAAAACTTTCCTGCCACTTCTTGCAAAACGCTTTTCCGACAAAGTAGAGCTTCGCTGTGACGAAAAATCTTTTGAAATATTAAAAAACCTTGTCGACTCAAGTGCAAAAATCTCTCTCGCTTCGGAATCTGATTTTGGCTTTGAATTCCTAGACCTTATCTGTGCCGTAAAAATCGTAAGCAATCTTTCTGAAGCAATTTCTTACATTAATTCGCACAACACTAAACATTCAGAAACAATCGTTACCGAAAACAGAACGAATGCGCGGCTTTTTCAGGCAAAAATCGATGCCGCCTGTGTTTATGTAAATTCTTCAACCCGCTTCACGGACGGCGGAGAATTTGGCTTTGGTGCAGAACTTGGAATTTCCACGCAAAAATTGCACGCCCGTGGCCCTATGGGAATTAAGGCACTCACAACGACAAAGTACCTGATTGACGGTGACGGGCAGGTAAGAGGCTAAAAGATTGTAAATCTACAGGAAAGGCTGGCGTCAATGTCCCAAGTGCCAGCTCCGCCTTTCACACCAGATTGTTCTTTGTAGCCGCTTCTGTTTCCCTTAGATGTAAAAGCCTTTTGATAATTTGTTCCAGTAGTTCCGATTGCATAAAATGCAGAAATATGAAATCCAATTTCCCAGTGCTTATTAAAAACATAATAGCAACCTGTCAAATATTTGAATCTTTTGAAAAAAAAGTACACTTCATCAGCGTAATCTGTTCCTATTGTTTCTTCCGAATTTCTGTAATGAGTGTCGTAAGATGCCGTGTAAGCATACGGGCAGACAAAAAAGGACTCGTACATTCTTATTTTTTCGATTGGTTTAAATTCAAAATAATATCCAAGTAAAAATTGTTTTACATCACGATGATAATCAATTCCACAAAGCGAGCCTTTTGAATAATAAACTGCATTTGGGTCATCCCAAGAAACATGAGGTGAAACAACATTACCATACCAACCATATCCATTTCGAGCTTCAAAGGAAATTATTTTATACTCAAAGCCCAAAACAGGAGCAATTTTAATTTTTTTGATAGGCTGGAACTCGTATCTTAATTCTATTGAAAAATCAAAAGCCTGAGTTATTTTATTCTCAGATTTAGAGTAGGTCGTTTTTACATCATTTAAGTCCATCCAGTCGGAATCTTCCATTATGCCACACTCGCCAGGAATCAGAGCCGAAAAATGGATTTTACCTTTGAGTTTTTTAAATCCGCCATCAATTTGACCACCGACTTTGAACATATTTTTAATATGCCAGTTCAGTTCGCTTTCTTTCTGGTAAATACCCTCCGAATCTTTTTCATACACATACTCATCAACCTGCCCCCATTTCATTCCAAAAATCGGTTCAACAGAAAGGGAAAAATCTTCTGGCGAAGCGGCAAAAAGCGAAACTGAAAAAAAAGTGGCTAGTAAAGAAAGAAAGAATTTTTTCATTACTGGGATTCTATCATAAATTTTATTAAGTTGCGAGTGAATGACTTGTGGATTTTTTTTTGATGGATATGCTTGTCAAAAAAAATCCGCTGTCAGATTTAACAGCGGGTTTTATATTGTTTATTTTGATTCCTTGTCGGCGCTAGCTTCTTCAGCGGCCTTTTTCTTCATGTGGTCGATTACAGACTGAATGTTGTTGACCATAAGAATTGGCTGACCTGTAGCGTCGAGAGCGTCTCGCCAGAGAGCGCCTTCTGGGTCGACGGTGTTTCGCTTGCGCGTTACCATGTTTGTTGGAATAATGACATATTTGTCGTGAACAAGACCGACAACACACTTTGTTTTACCGCACATTGCCGCATGGACTGCGTTATTTCCGAGTCGCTCACAGTAAATTGAGTCGTTTGCCGTAGTAACTGCAGAACGAACCTGATAGCTAGGGTCTACATATTTAAGATTTACATGAATCTTTTTGTTTGCAAAGTATTCGTTGATTTTGTTGCAGAGGAAAACACCGATATCAGAAAGTCTCTTGTTTCCAGAGGCGTCCTTTTCGTTTGTAGCCTGCATATGCTCCTGACCTGCGCCTTCTGCCACAATAACTACGGCATGTCCGCGTCGTTCAAGTCGTTTTTCAAGATGAGAAAGGAAGCCGTTTGGACCGTCAAGGTCGAAGGGAACTTCTGGAATAAGACAGAAGTTTGTTTCGTGGCTTGAAAGAGCCGTTGAAGTTGCGATAAAGCCAGATTCGCGTCCCATAAGTTTTACAACACCGATTCCGTTTACCTGCGATTCAGCTTCCATGTGGATAGCATCTACCGCTTCACGCGCTTTTTCGACAGCCGTTTCAAAGCCGAATGAGCGGTCAATAAAGAGAAGGTCGTTGTCAACTGTTTTTGGAATACCGACGACAGCAACTTTAAGGCCCCTTTTTTCGATTTCGGTCGCAACATCGAGAGCACCGCGCTGAGTTCCGTCACCACCGACAATAAAAAGCATATTAATGCTCAAGGATTCCACGGCGTCTACGATGTCAGTAACTCGGTTTCCGCCACCTCGGCTCGTTCCCAAGAAAGAACCGCCGTTTTTGTGAATGTCGTCAACTACCTTTGGTGTAAGCTCAACTGTGTCGTAGCCAGAATCAGGGAAAAATCCTTTAAAGCCGTAGCGGAAGCCACGAATTCTTTTGACTCCGTAGCGGAACCATAAACAGCGGACCACAGCACGAATTACATCGTTAAGACCTGGGCAAAGACCGCCACAAGTACAGATTCCAGCGTTTACATGTGCCGGATTAAAATAGATAAATTCACGAGGACCAGCCTTCTGCATAAGATTATCTACGGTTCGCTCGTTTTCTGTTGAATTTGCATCAAAAACATTGACCTTGTAGCGTACAAAAGATGTGTCGCGCACATAGTTTGCACGGAATTCACCGTGTTCTTTTGAAAGTTCAATTGGTGAAGGAACCTTGCACTCGCCAAGCTGTTCGATAGTAAAATCAAATTTTTCTGCCATTTAGTACTCCTGAGGCCTTAAAAAGCCAACATACACAATATTTTAAGTCTATTTCTATGAATTTTCAATATTTTTGGGATTCATTTATTTATTTAATTGCGACAAGTGTTAATCAGCACTTCCCTAAAATCC
This sequence comes from uncultured Treponema sp., assembly GCA_937915735.1. Taxonomy (GTDB): domain Bacteria; phylum Spirochaetota; class Spirochaetia; order Treponematales; family Treponemataceae; genus Treponema_D. The sequence continues at coordinate 10,287 of CALGGS010000030.1, read as the reverse complement.
CATTCTGATGCCAACGAAGGCCCCGTAACCGTCATGTTTGAAGCTCGTCAAGAAGGTCGTGCCACACATGCTCGCCTGAGCCATAATTTCGAGAACGCGAAGATTTAGAGAAAAGCCGAAGCGCTGTTGGAAAACCTGATTTTGGTAAGCCGTTCCCAAGTTAAAATTAAAGATTCTTTTTACGAAAGAAGCCCTAAAGTCAAGAGCGTATTCCATATAGAAAATGCGGTCGCCGTTTGTGTAGGGATTTCTGACTGCAAAGCCCAAAGCCGGCTGAATCTTAAGCCACTGTCCGAAGGGCGTATAAGTTGCGTTAAGTCCCAGTCTGAAAGGCCTGTAAACCTTGAAGGTTTCTTCTGAGTAAGTGAAATCGTCTTTTCCGTGGTCGTAATCATGGTCTTCCGTGTCGTCAAGGATTCCCAGGGCATTCTTTTCGTAAGCGTAAGCCCAGACACGGGTGCTCATCTTATAGTCTAGTTTTCCGCCGATAATCGGAACTCGCGTGTAAAGACCGGCATTAAAATTGTGGAAAAAGTTTCGTTCCATTTCAAGAGACAAGTCCAAGCCGCCCTTTGAAAGTAAATCTGCAACCGAAAAATCAATGTTGTCAAAGGTCTTACTATCTTCGATAAAGTCGTGCATATTGACGGCAGTGTAGATGTCAACATTTGCCTCTGCATTCGCACGAATAGAACCGTTTGAAGAAGTCGTCAGCTTTCCTGTAGCCGTAGTTTTTGGAACATAAACGAGGGGAATAAAGTATGTCGGAGTAATCTTGACACCGTAGCCCTTTATGATTGTCTGAAAAGAAGCGCCGAGATTCGCATATAAATCTGCATAACCGAGAACATCGACAGTTTTTGACTCCCCGGCACTCAAGCCATTTCCTAAAAGCTCGAACAAATCTTTTGAAATATTGAAGTGAGCGTTTCCTTCGACTGAGGCAAAGCCACTGAACCTAAATCGCGAGCTGATATTTAAATTTACGAAAACCTTTTCCCTGTCATAAAAACTGAATTTAAATCCAGAATCTGACATATCGTTCGCAATTTTCGTTAAATCAATCACAACTTCTTTTTGAAGGATATCTTTTAAGCCCAGCAAGTTGTTCGCGCCAGCCACATCAGCGTCAACTCCAAGCTCAAAATATCTTTTTGGCTTTGAAAGCAAGTCACCCTGAAAATCGAATGCCGAAAAATCCGCCGCCGCAAATGAAGAAGCGAAAAGCGAGAAAATTGATACAAAAATTGAAGTCTTAAAAATACTTTTCATGCTCTCCTCCCCTTACTCGTCGTTTTTGTTCCAGATTTCGACAGTTCCGTCCGTTTTGACGAAAAGCTTTGCCTTAACTCCAAAGCCAGCATCTCTCGTAATTTCTACATCGCCTTCCTTTATCGCAAGTTTTATTTTTGGACAGAAAGGATAACTTTCGCTGCTGAAGATTTTTTTGATTTCATCGTTCGTAAAGTTCAGAGACTCTGAAGATTCGCCTATCACAAGTTCTTTTGGCTCATAGTTAGTGCCGTTAAAAACTGTTTCATCGTAAAAATATGCATGGACTTCCAGCCCCGTCGTATTGCCGATTTCGTAGGTAATACCGACAGATTTTATTGCGTCAATGTATTTTTCATAGTCAAGCTCTTCATTTTCGTCATCTCTGTTTAAAAGGTCTTCTGTTATTTCTTGGTCGGCAATCTCTAAAACATTGTCAATCGTAATGAAGCCGTCATCATTCCTGCTGGAAGAAGGATAATCGTATTCATCATTTAGGACAATTTTTAATGGAAGGACAAGCGCAAGAGAAATGTTTATTGAAGATGTGCCATCCGTAAGGGCGTCAACATCGTCGCCTGTTAAAGTAACATCTGTTACGCTGTCAGAAATCGCAAGACTGTAAGCAATTTTTAAGTTATCTGGCCGCGCGTTGAGGAGTTCTGTCATATTTTCAAGCTCGGCAGAATTCATATCTGTTAAGAATGCAGCGCCTTCTTCGCCAATCCATTCCTTTGTAATCGCCTTTCCGCTCGAATCTGTAGTTTTTTCCGTTACGAGGTAAGATGAAAGAATTTTGTCAGACTGTTTCATTCCGATGCTGTCACTTGAAAGGAGCGTCGTTGAGCCGCTATCATAATTTGCAGTAACATTTCCAGAAAATGATATAGAAGACAGGGCATCTGAACAGGTTTTAGGGTAAGTCATAAGGAGATAGCCTTTTATATCCGAAAATTCAACATTATTAAGAAGATTGCTTATTTCTTCGTCCTCATCGTCGAGAATATCTGAAAGAAGCGTTGAAAAACTGATTCCTGTGTCTATTTCGTTGTTAGAGCCGTTTGAAAGGTCTCCCAATGCACTTAAATCAATTACAAGCTCGTCGATTTTGTTGATTTTACAGCTTCCAGCCAGAGTAATTGAGTCCTCTTCGCCAGAATCTGTATCTGCAAAAACGATTGTCGCGTTTTCAAGGTGAAATTTGATGTAGCTTTTGTCAGAGCCGCTATAGGTTGAAACTGTGCTGGGAGAAACACTTTTATCCGTAAGAGTGGCTTCTTCATACAAAATGTATTTTGAATCATCTGTGTACTTAAAGTCACCATAATCAACAACAGCTTTATCATCATCTCTATTAAAACCGCCTTTGAGTTCGAGACCACCGCTCAAAGCAAAATAATCTTCATCAACTACAATTCCGCTCCAGCCGTCAGGATAAGAGCAGGAGAATGAGAGCGTTCCGTCTTCGATGGTCGCAGATTTTAAAGCCCCGTTGATTCCCGTAAGCTCAAAACTCTCTTCGATTTCGATGGTTGCGTTTTCTCCAAGGTCTTCACTCGTCATCGTAAGACCTTTAATTGTGTCAAATTTTATGTTGTTCGGAGAAGCAGTGACTGTATATTCAAGTGCGTTACCTTCGACTCCCCCAGAAATTGAGCCAGAAACAACGATGAGCATATTCGGAACCAAAGTTTTTCCTGACAAATCAAGTGAAACGCTTCCGCCATTTGCAAAATCAGTTGCGTCAGAAGGTCCTGCAATAATGTTTCCGCTCGTGTTAGTTAAAGTGATTGTCGCCTCCATTGCAAAATCTGGTGAAACATTTGCGGGAGCGGTGACAGTTACATCCAAGCTTCCGCTCCGGATTAACATTGTGCTGAACTCTGGAGAAGTAATGTTAAAATAAAGAGGAATATCACCAAGAGAACCATCTCTTCCAAGTTCTACGATTGGAAGTGTTGTAGTCAGCGTAAGATTTGAACTTATGTCAGAAGAAAAATCCGGAGCCGTAAAAGTTGTGTCGAATTCGATTGTATCTAAATCAGAATCAGTTGTAAGGCCTAAGTCAATTCCTTCGATTTGATAATTAAGAATGTACTGAAGAACATCGCTGTCATTTTCGGTGGGATTATAGTCATAAACGGTAAGCGAAGCGGCTGCGTCCTCGTTGTCCTCGTCTTCAAGAGCTTCTTTGAACTTGTCGACATTAAATTTTTCCGAAACCTTAAAAGATGAGCCGCCAAGCGCGACTTCATAATTTGCCTTTTGCTTTACAGAAATTGATTCTGGAAGCTCATAATCATTACAAGCAAAAAGCATTAGAGAAGTAAAAATTGCCAAATAAGGAAATTTTTTCATAAAACCGTCTCCTGTCAAAATCTAAATCAAAAAAATTAAAAATAATCAGAGACATTTTTAAATTTATTTTATTATAACTTAATATCGATTGTTTGTCTAAAAAAAAGAGAGGTTTTTTGGAGATTTTAGAGAAAAATGGCAAGTTGATAAAACTCGCTTTTTGGACTAAAATAATTGATATGAAAAATTTTGATTCCATCATCAGGCGCATTAATTCAGGTCTTCTGATTTTTATAATTGCCCTTTTTGCTTCTCAGTGCTTTGCCGAGTCTTCTTCTGCTTCTGCTACGGAAAAAGTCCAGAAATCACGCCAATATATGGAGCTTATGAACGGGGTTTTCGATTTCGTTCAAAAAAATTATGTTGATGAGGTTGACCCCCAGCTTTTGTATGAGGGCGCTCTCAAAGGGATGATGGAAGCTCTTAAAGACCCCTATTCTGTTTATCTCGATAAATCCAGTTTCAGAAACATAAACGACACAACTTCCGGCTCATTCGGCGGAGTCGGCTTGCAGATTACCAAGTCTGTCGAAAATACGGCAGAAAAACCCGCTTATGTCGAGGTTTCTTCCCCGCTTGAAGACACTCCGGGCTTTAAGGCAGGAATCCTTGCGGGCGATTTAATCATCTCAATCAACGGAACTGACACTTCTACAATCACAATGGAGCAAGTCCTTGATATGCTTCGCGGAAAAATCGGTGAAAGCGTCGATTTGGTCATTCGCCGCGGCAAAAATATGGAATTTCCTGTCACTCTCGTGCGGGCAAAAATCGAGGTACCTGTCGTAAAATACGGAATGATTGAAGGCACAAAAATCGGTTATGTCCGCTTAATCGAATTCACTCCGAACACAGTCGAACGCACTCAGGAAGCGCTGGACACCTTTAAAAAAGAAAATGCCACCGGCTTAATCATTGACTTACGGAACAATCCCGGCGGACTCATCACAAGTGCCGCTGACATCGCCGATAAATTCATCGACAACGGTCCGATTGTATCAACAAAAAGCCGTCTTTCATTCGAAAATTCAGTCTTTACTGCAAGCGCAAAAAAAACAACAGTCCGCAATATGCCGATTGTCGTTCTCATTAACAAGGGAAGCGCTTCGGCTTCAGAAATCGTGAGCGGGGCCTTAAAAGACAATCATCTTGCATATCTTGTTGGCCAGAGAACCTACGGAAAAGGCTCGGTTCAGCAGGTTCTTCCCCTTTCTTCAACTGACGGCCTTAAAATCACGATGGCACGCTACTACACTCCAAGCGATGTGAATATCGACAAAATCGGAATTCCTCCAGACCGGGAAATTTTGTTCCCTGTTTTGAGCGAGGAAGGCGAAAAGCAGTATCTTGACCTCTACAAATCTACGGAAATTTCAGATTTCGTTGGCGGCAGAACAAATCTTTCCGAAAAACAAATTTCGGATTTCGCAAAGTCCCTAAAGAAAAAATATTCTGAAATTGACGAGGCAAGCCTTAGAAAGCTCGTTCGTAACGAAGCAAACAAAACGAAAGGAACTATGCTCTACGATTTGGACTACGACATTCAGTTGAACGAGGCAATTTCTATCTTGCAGAACGAAAATTTTACGACGCTCATAAAGAACACAAAAACCCTGAAAGAATTGCAGGATGAGGCTGTTCTTGAAGAAGAAAAAAAATAGACGGCAGGCTTAGCTTATGGAAGAAAACAAAAAACCTCAAGTAAAAGAATCAAAATCTGACGAAAAAACTGCTCTCATAAATCGTTTAAGTCGCATTGAGGGTCAAATTCGTGGCATAAAGCGACTTGTCGAAGACAATGCAAAATGCTCTGCTATTTTAATGCAGGCTTCTGCCACTACCGCCGCGCTAAATTCTTTTTCAAAAGAAATGCTTTTAAATAATCTAAAAACTGCTATCACCGAAGATTTACAGGCGGGGAATACGCAAAGTCTTGACGAAATCACTCAGACTCTCACGAAATTGCTGAAATAATTCCTTTCTTTCCCGCGCTGTTGAAAATGCAGGCTACAAGTTCTTAGGTTAAGCTATTTACTGTCTTTACTGTAAAGCCTGAGTGATTTTGCGTGCTCGAAATAGCTCGTTAAAATTAAAAAATAATCCTCTGCCTTTGCTTTTGAAATCGCTTCGTATTGATTAAGGTAAAGGCGTGGATTTTTTTGTACCTCACCGATTTGAATCAATCGGGCTGTTCCTTCCTGACTTGCAGCCTCACCAATCACATTCATAAGCCAGTTATTTTCCAAAGTCGAAAGCAAATCAGATTTTTCAAGGTCAATAACTCCGTCAGTCGCCCGCTCAAGCAAATCCGAAATGTCTTTTTTAAGGGAAGAAATGCTTTCTGTAAAAATTTTATCGACTTCACTTGTTTTTTCGACCTTTGTGACGACAATACGCGCAAACGGAAGGTCATTTTCTGGAATCTGAATTTTCACTGTCGTTTCTTTGTATTTTTTGTTCAGAGTTTTTTCCATTCGCTGCCCAATCTCAATCAAAATTGCGTCAAAAAGAGCCAAATCCGTAGCCGATAAATCAGGGGAAGAAATACAGTACAAGACGGGGTCTAAAAATTTCGTAGTCGGAACGAGAATCGCAGGACGGGGACCGGCCTTATCCTTTGAAATATCTGTAAGAAATAAATGTCGAATAGAGATTTTTTTTTCAGTCTCAGAGATTTTTGAAAAGTCGGGCCTGGGAAGGCGCAAATCAGTGGAAGCAGTCTCTTTTAGAGTAGAAAGAGAGCCGAAGGTTGAGTCCAAGGTCTTCTGGAGCCTTTCATTTTCACGCAAATTTCCTGTCAGAATCAAAGAAAATCTGGAAGAATCAAGCAAAATCGGGTATGCCTCTTGAATTCTGGTAAAATTCAAGTTTTCCGCAGGCTTATCTTCGGTGTCCTTGTAAAGTTTAGGATAATCCGTGTTTTCATACAAAATCCGAACTGCCTCACACAAAAGCTGAAAATCGCTGCTACCGGTTTTTAGCCGCCAGTGAGTCCGCTCGTCATAAGTCACGCCGTCGGCAAGGGCTGGAGAAATGTCGCAGTAAACAAGTGCCGTGTAAGCGGCCTGAAGCGCAAAATCAAGTTCAGAAGCAAGGCATGCGACCGTGATTATTGAGTGAGTTGAAAGAGTCTGGCTCGAAACATCATAAAATCCATTAACCGCTCCGTTTTGGGCGAACAAATCAAGCTGATTCTGAATATTAAACGCAATTGAATTCGTAAGAACTGAAGAAAGACCCGGAACCTTATCCGCAAACAAAAGCTCTCCGCCTGCAATCGTAAGGGAAAGAACAGCCGTTTTTGAAGACTCGCTTCGTTTTATGGTGACAGGAATTCCATTTTTTAAGGTGATTGAAGAAAATTCTGAGCGATTTTTTGAAATAAAGCGCTCAGCCGAGAGATAAATTTCTTCGAGAAGGCTTTTATTCTCCTCTGATTTTTTTTCTGAATTTTTTAAGATATTTTTGTACGCAAGCTGACTGTAATACGCGCTCTCTCCCTGATTTATAGCCTCAAAACCCGATTTTTTGAATTCAGCGGCATATTTTTGGTAAAGTGCAGAATTTACGATAACGAATACGAAGGGCTCCTCATCCAAAACTTTTTTTTGTAAATCCTGAATATTAATTTTTGAAAAAGCTTCGTCCTGGGCGAAAAAGGCCTCAACTGGCGAAAATCCTTCGTTTTTGTAGCTTTCAAGGAAGCGGGAAAAGCTTTCCATTGTGTTTTCGCTGCTTTCTGAAAGCCGTGTGAAGTCTGTCTTGTAAGCTTTTAAAGATTTTTGAAGCTCTTTTTTTGAAAAAACATCGCTGTCACGACTCATTTCTAGAAAAAGATTTGCCTGAACAATCGGAGAGACCTTCGTCTTTCCCAAAAGCGATTGAATTATGAGCCTTGAAGCAGATTTTTCAGTCGCGTGGCTCACATCAATATATTCATCACCCAAGATTTTAAGATTGCGTTGTTTCAAAAGGAGTTTTTTAAAGCTTGAGCCTTCCATGTTCCAAAAAGAAGAAAGTGCCTCCGCTTCATCAGAATCAAGGTTTTTGTACTGAAGGACAATCTGAGTCATTTCATCAGAAAAATCCTTGTGATAAAGAACGAATTTCCGGGGAATTTTTAGCTTTCCACTTTCGATAGCAGAGAGGACTTTTTTTTCATCCTCATCCGCCTGATTTTTAAATTGTTTTGCCGAAAAAGAAGAAAAATATTTTTTTGTGATTTCAAGAATAGCATTTTCGGTGATATTTCCACTCACAAAAAGAATTGAATTGCCGGGAATATAAAAATTTTCTCCGATGCTTTGAAGATAAGAGCGTGCGACTTCATTTGATTTAGAAGCAAAGGAAGTTGGGTTCACCGTGCTTTCCCGGCTCCAGGGGCGCTCTGCAAAAACTTTTGTTTCAATCGCAGAATTTAAGTAGCCCGCCGCGCTCTCAGAAAATTCCTTGTATTCAGTGTTCATCGTTTTTAAAATCGCAGAAAGTTCGGAATCTGTCGGCTGAACTGTCTTTAATTTTTCAGAAAGAGATAGAACCGCCTTTTCTGCCGCACTTGGGGCAACCTTAGAAACGAAACGAACGCTGTCATTTGAAATTTCTCCGCCACAAAGGCGAGCATAAAGAGTAAAAAGACCAGAATTTTTTGTATTTTGATAAGAAGAACCCGCATTCACGCAAAGCTCAAGCCGAACTGTCGGTGAAGAAGAATCTTCAAGAAAATAAATTTTAAGCCCGTTTTCGAGAGTAAAGATTTTTATGTCATCCGCAGTAAAAGCAAAAATAGAGGTAACAAATAGAAAAACAAAAAAAAGCGAGAAGATTTTTTTCATACACCTTCAAAATTATATAGAGAAAAGAGAGAAGTGAGAAGTGAGGAAAGCTGGCTGTCATTTTGAACTTCTCAGCCATCTCCGAAGTCCTCGACGAGTTTTAATTTCTATGCTAATCTGTGGGCAAAATTTTTACAGGAGATTTAAATGAAAATCGCACTTATCAACGAAAATTCGCAGGCGGCGAAAAACGAAGTTATTTACAAGGCACTCAAAAAAGTTGCTGACAAGCACGGTTTTGAAGTCGTGAACTACGGAATGTACGGAGCTGATTCTCCATCTCTTACTTATGTTCAGAACGGAATTTTGGCCGCAACTCTTCTTAACTCAAAGGCAGTTGATTATGTAATCACAGGTTGTGGAACTGGCGAAGGCGCAATGCTCGCTTTAAACAGTTTTCCAGGTGTAATCTGCGGACATGTCGCAACTCCCCTGGACGCTTATACTTTTGCGCAGATTAACGACGGAAACGCAATCTCAATTCCTTTCGCACTCGGTTTTGGCTGGGGCGGAGATTTAAATCTCGAATACATTTTTGAAAAGCTTTTTTGCGAGCCAAGCGGACAGGGCTACCCTCGGGAGCGTGCAGAACCAGAGCAGCGAAACAAAAAAATCCTTGACGGTGTACGAGAAATCGCCTTCAAACCTTTCACAGAAATTTTGGAAGGCTTGGACAAGGATTTGGTAAAGGGCGCTTTTGCCGGCGAAAAATTCAGCGAGCTTTTCTTCCGCGACTGCAAAGATGCAAAAATCGCAGAAGTTGTCAAAAAATTAATCTAAAGTAGAATTTATGCAACATACGCTTCAAGCCGCTTTCTTCTTGACGGTGACTTGAGCGTTGCGACAGCACTTTTTTCAATCTGGCGGATTCGTTCTTTTGTAAGACCACATTCATCGCCAATTTCCTTTAGAGACATTGCCTTGTAGCCGTTCAAGCCATATCGCATACGCATAACTCGCTCTGCTTTTGGTTTGAGCGTTCTGAGGGCATAATCCACATCGTTTTTGAGGGCATTGTCCATAGCGTTCTGCTCTGGTGTCGGGTTGATTTCGTCCTTGAATGTGTCGCCGAAAACAGCCTCGCTCTTCGTTGAGTCAATCGGAGAATCCAGGGAAATCATATCCTTATTAAAATTGAGCAAATCTCGAACATAAGACGGCTTCATTCCCAAAAGTTTTGCTATTTCCTGAATCTGCTCTTCTTCCGTCTTATCTTTTTCTACAAAGGCACGGGTTTTTTCAATCTGATAGATTTCGTTGACCTTGTTCATCGGGAGTCGGATTGCACGGCTTCGGTCGCTCAAAGCTTTTTGAATGCTCTGGCGTATCCACCAGACAGCATAGGAGATAAATTTGTATCCTTTTGACACATCAAAGTGATCAACTGCGGCAATAAGACCCAAATTTCCCTCGCTTATCAAGTCAAGAAGCTCAAAACCCCGTCCCTGATAGGTTTTGGCAATAGCTACAACGAAACGCAAATTTGCACTTACAAGCCGATTTTTTGCCGATTTTGAGCCATTTTTTGCTTTTACAGCCAAATCCTTCTCTTCTTCCGCCGTCAAAAGCGGGATTCTGTTCAATTCTTTAAGGTAAGCGTCCATTGTTTCGTCGTTGTAGTTCATTTTGAAATCTCCTATAAGTGCCAGCCTGACTACTGTCAGAACCTTCACGGAGAATACAGCAAGTTTCGTGCCAAGAATTTGATTTTCATAAAAAAAGGGAGAAACAAGAAAGTCTTGCTTCACCCCAAAATTCCGACATCATAAAACCCCAAATGTCGACTTTCGTCACTCACAAGAAAATTGTGTTTAAAATCGAAAAA
>CALGGS010000029.1 GCA_937915735.1 uncultured Treponema sp. | reverse complement strand
CATTGCCGCACTCGCCCCACTGTCATTGCCGCACTCGCCACATCTGTCATTGCCCGGCTTGACCGGGCAATCTCATGCAGAGGATTCCCGCGTCAAAGCAAGGGCAACAACGGAAGCCCTTGAGCCCGATAATGACACTTTCTCCCCCATTTATTCCTACTAGATTGATACATCTCCATCGCTACAATGAACAATAGTTGTACCTATATTCCTAAAACAAGAGCTCGCCTTAGTAATATTATTCCATTGTGCAATTGTTCCAGGGTAGGTTATGTCAGTAAGGTTACTGCAGTCATATATTGCATAGGCTTTTATTGTAGTAAGATTAAGAGGAAGTGTTAATGAAGTAAGCGCCCCCAAATTCCATACACAATAACCTGGAAGTTCTGTTATATTATTCGAAAAGACTATAGAACTTAAATTAGAATAATTATATACAAAATAAGAACCTACACTAGTAACACTATCTGGTAGAGTTACTTCCGTAAATTGGTCACAAGATCTGAATGCTTTACTGCCAATAGAAGTGACATTATCAAGATTTGGTAATGATGTTAAATATCGGCACTCCTCAAAAGCAGATTCTCCAATAGATGTTACAGACGTTGGAAGAATAATGCTTCCAAGGCTATAACAACGATAAAACTGTTGATAAGCAATTTCTGTAAGGCCTGTTGTTCCTGATAAGTCAAGAGTAATTCGAACAGTATTATCGTTTGACCATAAACTTATTAATGCAGCTTTTATTGCATCCAGTGCTTCTGAATTTATAGTTCCTGTAACATTTAAAGTAGTACTTTCTGTCAATGTCGGAATTATTTCCGCTATTTCATAAGCATTCCCTAAAACCAGGACTGAAACACTCGTATCCTTTGTCACTCCAAGGAAGGTAGAAGTTATTCTAAGAGTGTAGCTATCTTCATACGAGATTGCTGGTATTGTAACTGCGATTTTACCAGCTTCTGAAGCAGAGTTTACGGTACAGTCCGCAATTTTTGTTGCTCCGTTATACAGTGCGGCGGCAAAGGTTACTGTGTTGTCGCCGGCGGCTTTTGTTGTATATGCTTCATCAATGTAGAATTTATTATCTTCATTATTATAGTAAAGAGTTGTTGTCCCTGTACTTTCTTTTCGTGAACCGCTTACGCCTATATTAACAGTTTTTTCTTTGTCCAAGCTTACGTTAATGGAAGAAGCTGTCAGATTTACACTGTAATCCAGCGCCGTATACATTCCGCCGCCAGAAACGGCAAAGGCCGCTTCGCCAGAGCTGTCTGTGCTAACGCCGTAGCCGTTTTCTGCGATAAAGATTTCACCCGGCAGACTTGAGTTTGTAGTGCCATAACCGTATCCTGATGTAAAGGCAGCTGGCACTCCGATTCGTGGCGCGCCAGAATCAGATGATTCCCACGGAACGTTTACGCCGATTTTGCTTCCTGAGATGTTGCCGTCTACTGTAATTGTGCCGCCTATAGGCAGATAGATGTCATCCCTTTTTGGAGTCGCAAAGCCCTTGTTGTAGTTGTCGTAGATATAATTCTTTCCCTTTAAGGTCAGACCCGTTTCAGTCTGCATGTAAATACCGGCGCCTCTTCCGTCTGCACTGTTAATTGTGTTTCCAGAAACAGTACAGCCGTCAAGAGTAAGGCTACCTTCATTCCATACGGCAGCGCCACAATTGTAATAATCAGCTCCTGCTCCGGCATATGCATTGGCAACCAGATTATTATTCTTTATCTCTGTATCAGTTAAGTTAAGAATTCCGCTTGAATAGTTTGTGATAAGACCATTGTATCCGCCCGTATTGCTGGTGACAGTGCATCCAGTTAAGGACAATCCTCCGGTATTTAAAATTATATCGCCCCATTCATCTCCGTTATTATCAATCACTACATCATTAAGAGTTGTGCCATTTGCTCCATTAGATAAGACATTATTACAGCCGGTATTCTCTCTGATTGAACCACCATTCATAGTGAAAGTTCCGGAACTTGCATATATCAAAATCCAGTATGCGCCGTGCCCTGTTCCCGAGCTTGTAATTGAACAGTCATTAAGCGTAACATTTCCACCAGTCTGATTAATTGCATAGAAAGCAGGAGTTGTATCTATAGCTCCTACAATCTGACTGTTATCAGATATGACAACATTATTCATAACAAAAGTTCCGGCTGACTGAATAAGTGACAGCTGTCCATTATCAGATGCAAGAGTGTTTCCGTAAATCTTTGAATTTGAAATGGAAACCGTGGCGCTTCCCGCAAGCACAATAATGGGTTTATCGGGACTGTTTGTATATCCGCCGGTAAAGTTTATTTCATCTACAGTTACAGTTCCTGCGTCTACCTTCAACAGGGAGCGAATCGCAGTTCCATTATTTTGCGCGTCTATCGTTCGCGCTCCGCCGTAGCCTGTGATGTTTACTGTAGCTCCAGAAAGTGCGGATGTAATCTCCACAAAAGAATTGTTGTTTGAGCTCCAGTCAAAATCCTCTGGCGGCGTCAAATCTGTCATAACATAAATGTTGCAGATGCCATCGCTGTCATAATCTCCGGAATCAATTCCGCTGCGGAATACATTAAGCGCATACTGAATCGTCCTGTAAGGCTCGCCCTTTGCTCCTGATGCCGAGTCAGAATCTACGCCGCTTTCGCTTATGTAATAAATTGCAGGCTTTCGGATTTTTATTCCGCTTACAGAAGCTTCTTCACTGCTAATGTAATAATTCTTGCTTGCCGTGGCTCTTATTTCATATTCTCCCTTTGGAAGACTCAGGCTCGCACTTCCCACTGCACTTCCTGTTAATGTTGCCGAAGTTCCGCCCGCGAATACAAGCAATCCGTTTGTTTCTGTAACCGTGTAGTTTATGGTGACGCTTCCGCTCGTAGTGCCGTCGGTGCAGAGTCCGTCATGATTTATCTTCACCGTGTAAAGGAAGGTTTCTTCATCAGCAGAGTATGAGGTGTTGCTTTCTACGCTGAATGTTGGAGGATTAAGCTGGCTTGCCTTGTTTGAGATTACGAATGTGTTTTTAAGCCCGTCATCATCTTCAATCGTAAAAGTACAGGTTTTTGTATCCGTAGTTACAGGCCAGCCCGTTATGTAATAAAGCGTTTTGTAGCCGGCAGGGCAGCTTTCAGGGGCAAAAGTAAAGGCAGAATCATCATCGGTAAGGGCATAAAATTCTGGTTTTGTTGTGGTAAAAGCCGTGGCCTGGTCGGAAATTTCCCAGTCACCGCTTTCATTTTTCTGACCGCTGCTATAAATCAATCCTTCTTTCGTGTATTTTTTCTCATCATTTACATAGATTACGTGCGTGTCCTTTGTGTGAAGGGCCATACTGCTGTCGTTCATATTCGGCATGAAAAAGCAGACTATGTATTTTGCGTCGTCGCTTTGGCTTGAACGCTGGAAAACCGCTCCCCGAATGGCTGGCGGCTCCGTGTTGGCATGAAGGCTTATGGGATAGCTGGCAAAACTTCTGCCGCTTTTTGGTTCTGTCAGGGAGATTGAGCCTGAAATATCCTTGCCGCCAAGGTTTCCCGCATCCACAGAATAAAGGAAATCCTTATTGAATGTAAGCGTACCGCCGTTCTTGTCATCACTTTGGGTAAAAGAAAAGCCTGTGCTTGCCGCCTCAACCTGAACATCATCCTCTTTAAAATCAAAGTCAAAACTCAACGTATACTTCTGGGGATTTCGCATATAAAATGAAACAAGACTGTCATTTTCCGAGGAAACACAGATAATGCCGCTTGAATTTTTTAGTCCGGCAGGAAGGGTCACTTTTTCAATGGCCGCATTTTCGGTGTATTCCTTGAAAAATTCTCTTACAGGCTCATCGTATGACGGCTCAAGGATAGTCGTAAAATCACAAGAAGAAAGAAGAATCACAGAAAAGAAAAAAAACAGCCTTGAAATTTTAATCAATTTGCTTTTCATCATTCACCTCCTAGAACTGCCAGCCTATCCCTGCTGACGGAAGCAAAGTTCCCAAAATCATGTCCTTGTTCATGGTAAAGACATAATCACTGGCTATTTCTGTGTACAAACGCTTGTTTATGTAAATCTGAAATCCCGCTCCAACATCGAATGAAATTGAAAGAGTGTTCAGCGGCACTGAATTGATGTCGTGAGGAAAATGGAAGACAATATTGTTGAAGTAGGTAAATCCCGCGCCGCCGTGAAGCTCGGCCATAACTCGTCTGCGGAACATTGGAAGCTGATAGACAAAGAGAAGGTGAGCCATTCCCAAATTTCCGTCTATCGTGTAGCCGTCTTCTTCCTTGGAAAGCCGGCTGTAATTTCCCCGCAAACCGATTCCAAGATAGCCCCAGCTGTGTTTAAAAGGTATGAATGTGATTTTTGCCTGTGCGCTCATCGGAAGCATTTTTTCAAGGTATGTTGGAAAAGTGTCATCGTGGAGAACAAAAGGACAAGTGTAGCCGCCCTCTACATCCAGATCCATCCATTTTTTGAATTTTACGATCAGCTCTGAATCTGAATTTTCCTCTGAATGTAAGCCCGATGCATCCTGTGCATACATGTGGTAAAGACCGACATCAAGTTTTTTCATATCGAAACGGAATTTTATTTTTCGGTTCCTCTCATCGTCATGGCTTAAAACTTCATCCGGATATATTGTTTTATTTCCTTTTAAAAAATAGTTTGTAAGGGTAAGCTCTTTTCCGCTTGCATCAGGCATGAAAAGATTACGTCCGTCAACCTCAATTATACCATCATTGTCCAAATCATCAAGATAAATTGTAGAACGCATGTAAAGAGGATAGCTCACGCTCCTCACTTCAGGCATATAGGCACGCCGAATAACAAATTCTTCCCTCGCTGTAAGGCTTTCTTCAAGAATTCCCAGGACATTATAAACTTTTATTTCTGATTCATAGTGACCGG
>CALGGS010000028.1 GCA_937915735.1 uncultured Treponema sp. | reverse complement strand
CCGTTTTCTTTTACCGGATATTTCCACTTATCAAGTGCATATCCGAAAATGAAGCCCAGTTGAGACATTTCCACCAGCGGATAAAAGGTAATATTCAAATCAGTGGCAAGTTTTGGCTCTATGCTGTCATGTTCCTTTCCGAGAGATGCAACCGAACCCATTGTTTCGCTGAAAGCAATGACCGTTGACTGCACGAGGCCATGGGAAGTCAAATATGGATGCAGAGGAAACGCACCTTTAAGTTCGATGAATCGATGGCCTTTTTCATCGACGATAGAGCCGCCGAGAGTAGGTTCTTTAGCTTCTGATGACTTTAGCTCCTGACTTTCCTGAGCAAAAACAAGTGAGAATGAAAGAAAAACAAGCAATCCAATCGCTTTTATGAAAATCTTTTTCATAGACGCCCCTTAAAAGTATTTTAACGCAATATTCAGGAAGAACAATAAAAAAAAGGACAACCCGAAAGCTGTCCTTAATAAAGAATCTAGATATTTCTACAGATTGTCAGGAATTGTAACGCCAATTGCAGCGGCAGTATCTTTGTTGTAAGTGAAATCAAATTTTTCGAGATATTCAATCGGCATATCAGCAGGATTTGCCCCCTCTTTGAGGATTTTTACAGCCTGTTTAGCAGTAAGTTTTCCAAGCTCGTAGTAATTGATTCCATAAGTTGCAAGACCTCCAGAAACGACCATTCCGTCTTCACCACAGATAACCGGGAGTTTTGCTTCGTTTGCAACCATAGCGACATTTGCCATACCAGCGGCAAGCATGTTGTCAGTCGGAACATAGAAAGCGTCGACCTTGCCTACAAGACTCTGTGTCACCTGCTGGATTTCGTTTGAATTTGAAACTGAACCTTCGATATATTCAAGTCCGACTGCCTCACAGGCTTCTTTTGCAAGATTAATCTGGAAGATTGAGTTCGCCTCGCTTGAACAATAGAGAAGACCGACTTTTTTGGCCTCCGGGAAGATTTTTTTGAGCAAGGAAATCTGAGCCTTGACCGGAGTAAGGTCAGAAGTGCCAGAGACATTTGTACCCGGCCTGCTGTTTGACTTGACCAGTTTTGCTGTTTCAGGATCAGTGACAGCGGTAACAAGAATAGGAATCTTTTTGGTGAGGTTCGCAACAGCCTGAGCTGCCGGAGTTGCAATCGCAAAAATCAAGTCGTCTTTATCGTTGACAAATTTGTTTGCGATTGTAACACAGTTTGCCTGCTCGCCCTGTGCGTTCTGATAATCAATTACAATATTTTCGCCGTTAACGTATCCCTCTTCGGCAAGACCGTCAACAAAGCCTTGATAACTTTTGTCGAGAGCGACATGCTCAACAAGCTGGATGACACCGATTTTTGTTTTACCATCTTTTGAGTTGCAGCCAGTAATAAGCAAGGCTGCTCCACAAAGAAGAATGGCCGCAGAAAGAAGTTTTTTCATTTTCTACTCCTGAAAATTAAAGAATAGATTCAGTTTATACTTTAATTTAGATTCTATCAATAGAGTCAGAATACATTCCAGGAGCAGATTAAAGGTCAACGGAGAGATTCTTCCACTTCTGAAAGGCTTGGCAGGGCCGGAACCGCGCCCCGCCGGGTCACGCAGATTGAAGCCACGGTGTTGGCGAATTTCAAATCCGCCTCAAGCTCTTCTTTCGTAAAATCAAGGGGATTTTCCCGCCGGGTCAGCCGGTAAAGGATGCCGCCTGTGAAGCTATCGCCCGCGCCAGTAGTGTCAACGACTTTCACGCTCTTACAGCCGACCGTTCCCGAAATGCGGTTTTTGTCCGGGATTTTTGCCACATAGAAAACGCCTTTTGCACCTAGGGTAATCATGGCCAGGCTTGCTCCCAGGTCGAGGATTTTATTTCCGCCCTCCTCCGCGCTTATATTCTCGCCGAAAAGCAGGGCAAGCTCTTCATCGCTCACTTTTACCGTGTCGGCAAGGGGGAAAATGCTTTTCATCACTTCGATTGCGTCAGTCCGTCCCTTCCAGAGATTCGCACGGTAGTTGGGGTCATAGGAAACAAGGCCGCCCGTCTTTTTGACGATTTCGATGGCTTTGAGGGTGGCCGATTTTGCCGGTTCGTCCGTGAGGGAAAGGGAGCCGATATGAAGAATTCGTGCGTTTTTGAGCATTTCTTCGTCCAGGTCTTTTGGAGCAAGCTGAGTGTCCGCGCCTGGATTTCTGCAAAAGCTGAAATGTCTCTCACCGCTTGGGTCAAGGCTTACGAAGGCAAGAGTCGTGTGCTGGCTCTCACAGTAACGCATTCCGCTGGTGTCCACGTTGATTTTTTCAAGGACACGGCGCACATCCTCGCCGAAGGAATCCCGGCCTGTCATGCCGATAAAGGCTCCCCGTCCGCCCAATTTTGCCACCGCACTCACGCAGTTTGCGGGAGCGCCGCCAGCGTTTTCCTCATAAAGATTTTTACCCTCGGCATTTGTGCCTGCGAAAGTGAAGTCAATCAAAATCTCGCCCAAAGCGACCACATCGTATTTTTTCATATAGTTCTCCTTCATTTTTTGACGCGGATTCACGCAGATGCACGCGGATAGTATTTTGATAAATGGAAATCGCCTGCGAAATACGAAAGTTTTTCACATGCGAAATATAAAATCTGCGTTTATCTGCGATTATCTGCGTCAGAAAAACAATTTCTCCAATTTTTCGTAAGTCAAATCTGCCGTGGAAGGAAGGCGCAAATCGGCTTCTGGAAGCTCATTCGTGCTTTCGATAGCGACAGCCTTCATGCCGGCCTTTTTGATTGCAGCCACGCCGGAAAGAGCATCCTCTACGCCAACGCAATCCGTGTACCAGACTCCGCATTTTTCGGCGGCTTCGAGGAACAAATCCGGCTCAGGCTTTGCTTTCTGAACTTTTGCGGCATCGGCTATCGCACAGAAATATTCACTGATTCCAAGCCGTTCCAGGATTGCGGGTGCATTTTTGCTGCTTGAAGCGAGCGCGGCTTTGATTCCGTGCGATTTCAAATCTTCGAGCAGTTTTTTGATTCCGGGAAGAATATCCTTTTCAGAAAGGCTTTCTAGGGATTTTTTATAAATCTCGTTTTTCTTCGTGCACCAGAAAGCTTTTTTCTCCGAAGTCCATTCGACTCCGTTCTCTTTCAGAATCACGTCAAGGGAAGCCTCCCTTGAAATTCCCAAAAGCTTTTTGTTCATGTCCTCGTCAAAACGAAGTCCTTCTTCCTCTGCCATAGCCGCCCATGCCTTGTAATGAAGAGGAGCCGTGTCGGTAACAACACCGTCCAAATCAAAAAGCACGGCACGCAGCTTCCTCTTCAGGGAAAATGATTTTGATTCCCCGGCTTTGAGGGTGAATTTTTCATTTCTGTGGGTCAGCTCCAGTTCCTTTCCTTCTTTTAAAATGTAAACCGCCTCATCCTGAGTAAGGGTAACTGAAAGAAGATTGCCTCGAATCGTCAGGGCGAAAGAAAGTTTCTTCCATTCTTTGGGAAGATGTGGATTGAAAGAATATTCTCCGCCATAGTCCTCGAAGCCCGCAAATCCGTAGACCACGCTCATCCAGCTTCCCGCCATGCAGGCCGTGTGGATTCCGTCCCGGCTGTTTCCGTTCACATCGTCAATGTCCATGCGGACGGTTTTGTTGAAGTAGTCCAGGGCTTTTTCCTGATTGCCAGTCTGAGAAGCCATGATGCTCATGATGCAGTGAGAAAGGGAAGAGTCTCCTGTGGTGTATTTTTCGTAGAAATTGAAATTGCGGATTTTTTCGGCAAGAGTGAAGCGGCGGCTGAGCAAAAATTGTGCCAGAACCAAGTCAGGCTGCTTCAAAACCCGGTGGCGGTAAATCACTAGAGGATGATAGTGGAGCAAAAGGGGATAATTTGATTTTGGCGTGCCGGCGAAATCCCAGTCCGCCTTATCCATAAAGCTGTCGTCCTGGGGGTAAACGCCGCTTTTCTTGTCAAAAGGAATGTACATGTTTTGGGCAATATGCTTCCATTCAGCTTTTTCAGAGTCAGAAGCGGCATCTCCCGCCCGCCGAGCCGAGATTTCAAGATTTTCCCGGGCCATGAGATTTGTGAAAGCGTTGTTGTTGACGATTGCCGTGTATTCGTCAGGGCCGGTCACGTCGTTGATTACGAATTTTCCGCCCTTGCCGGGAGCAAAACTTCCCAAAGAAGCGTACATCCGGGCCGTCTGGGCCGACATTTCTTCCACAGTGGCTTTGTCAAAGGCAAGACCGGCCTCATTTTCGTGGGCATTCAAGAATCTGTTAAGGGCAAAAATGATGTCCGCATTGATGTGATACTGGGCAGTTCCCGCGGGGAAGTAGGCGCTGGTCTCCTCGCCGGAAATCGTGCGCCATGGATAAAGGGCTCCTTTCAGGCTCATGATTTTTGCCCTTTCTCCAGCCTTATCCAAAATGGAAGCGCGGTATTCCAGCAGTTTTTTTGCCACCTGTGGAGCCGTGTAAGTGAAAACCGGGCAGACATAGCTTTCGGTATCCCAGAAGAAGTGGCCCTCATAACCTTCCGAAGTAAGGCCCTTTGCCGCTATGCTCACCTTTCCGTTCCGCCCAGCAGACTGGAGCAGGTGGAAGAGATTAAAATGCAATGAATCCTGCAAGGAAGATTTTTGTGAATCTTCGGGATTTTCATTTTCTTCTATATTAATAGCCGCAATCTTCCAGAAATCAGCAAGGAAATCAGCCTGCTCTTTTGCGGCCTTTTCAAATCCGTCTTTGGCGAAACGCTCACATTCTTTTGAGGCCTTGTCTTTGAGATTTTCCCGCTCTTTTTCTCCGCCCCAAGAATAGGCGATGAATTTCAAAAGAGTGAATGATTTTCCTTCTTCCAGCGTGAATTCTGCAAAGGAAGCCGGGAGAGAAGAATCAAGGTCAGAAAAATCTGTCGGCTGCATTTCAGCAGGGCGACTTTCTTTCATTTCGAGGATTTTTCCGTCCACAGTCAAAATGTTGATTGCCTTGCCGCTCAAAAAGAGACCGCTGTTCTGTGTGTGGGCTGAAAATCCGATTTCGCTTCCAGAGCTTTCAGTAGAATCAATAATCAGCGGGGTGTGAGTGAATTTCGCGCCGATTCTGGGATCGTCTTTGGCAAGGATATTTTTTGCCGCAATATCAATCAACGAGGCAAGGGAGATTTTTTCTGCTTTTGGGGAAGTGTTGGTCACGCTATAGCTTATGACGGCACAATCTTCATGGCAGAAAGAAACAAGCCTCTGGCTGACCAAAGAAAGAGAGCTTTTGCCGCAAGACCAGTCCGTGCGCCGGGTGAGGATTCCTTTTTCTTGGTCAAGCTCAAGAGAAAAATCAGTGACAGAGCTTCCGTCACTGCCGCAAAGGTCAAAGGCGTAACCGTCAACGAAAAGCTCAATCCGCTTGGGGTCAGGGAGATTCAGAATGGTCTCATGATTTTTTGCATATCCATAAGCCGTCTCGCCGTACTGAATCGGCTCCGAGTCGTAAAATCCGTTGATGTAAGTGCCCTTGTGACAAGTGCCCTTCTTTTCTTCCGTGTCCCCGCGGAAGCCCAGGTTTCCGTTTCCAGTAGTAAAAAGAGTCTCATTGCGGGCAGTATCCTTCCCGCCGAATTTATTTGTAGTGAAAAGCATAAAATCTCCCAATTTTTTCGACGCGGATAGACGCAGATTATATATTTTTCTGTGAAAAACTTTCGTATTTCACAGACGATTTTCTTTTACAAAATACCATCCGCGTTCATCTGTGTGCATCTGCGTCTAATTAATCAATTATTTCCTTCAGCCATCGCACTTCATAGGGCGAAAGCAGCTGTTTCTGATGATTCCAGAAATTGCGTCCCGTGAGCAAATCAGTGCTGTTTTCGCTCCAGGCGTCAATCATGAATTCTGCCGGGCGGTCAGTAAAATTTGCCACCACATGAATCGTGCCGCGGCGGAAGGCAAAAACGCCGGAATCCTGCACATCGTAGAAAAAGATTTCATTTCCGCCCAGAAGCGGCTCGGCTTTTCGGAGGGCAATCACTTTCTTGACGAAATCAGCCACCATTTTCTGCGATTTTAGCTCCCCTTTTCCGCTCCAGTCGCTCTTAATCCGGTGAACCCAGCGCGAATCGTCTTTTTTGCTTTTGTCGTCCCGGTAAGAATAGTCGTTGAAGACGGCCTTTTCGTCCCCGGCGTACAAAAGCGGAAGGCCGGGAAGAGCCATCTGCACGGCGTACATCATCTTCATGCGGGAAATTGCCATGCGGCGGAGAGTCTCGTCATCCCGCTCTTCAGCCTGCTCCAAGCCCGCAAGGCTGGCCATCGTTCCGCAGATACGGCAATCTCCGGTGCTTGGGTTCAGCTGGAAAGGCTCGCCGGTGGCGTAAGTGCCTTCAAATCGCCCCGTAAAAAAACGGTTCAGGAACTGGCGGTGATTAAAGCCGTTGATTCCAAGACGGGCAGCGTCCTCGTCGCTGAATGTCCAGCCGATGTCGTCGTGACAGCGGATATAATTCACCCACGCGCACTTTTCTGGAACAGCCCAGCGATTTTTGAGCGAGACGGAAAGAAGCCTCGTGTCGCGCGTGGCAACAGTTGACCAGAAAAGCGCCATCTGGAGCGGGTTGTAGCTCAAATGACATTCCGAGCTGTTGATGTACTTAATCACCTCGTCTGGGTGAACAATCGCCTCGCTCTTGAATTGCAGGCTCGGGGCTGCAATCTTCGTCACGAACTGAAAAGCCTGAATCAGCGTGTGGGCTTTCGGCAAGCTCTCGCAAACCGTGCCTTTTTCCTTCCACACGAAAGCGAGCGCGTCCAAGCGGAGGACATCCACGCCGAGATTCGCGATAAAAAGCATTTCCTCGCACATCGCAAGGAAAACTTCGGGGTTGGAATAATTCAAATCCCACTGAAAGGAATTGAAAGTCGTCCAAACCCATTCGTCGCTTTCTTTGAGATAAGTGAAGGAGCCTCGCCGAACCGTCGGGAAAATCTCGCGCAAAGTGGCGTTCCAGCTGTCCACCTCGCGCTTATCCTTGTACATATAATAGAAATTCTTGAACTTTTCCTCGCCCTTCTTCGCCTTTTTTGCCCACTCATGCTCATCGCTCGTGTGGTTGAAAACGAAGTCAAGCACGAGCCGAATCCCGTTTTTGTGGAATTCAGCGGCGACCTCGCGCAAGTCATCGATTGTGCCGAGACGCGGTTGGACTTTTCGGTAAGAAGAAATCGCATAGCCGCCGTCATTCTCGCCTTTCGGGCAGTCAAAAAGCGGCATCAAATGCACATAATTCACTCCCAAATCTTTGAGATACGGAATTTTTTCAATCAAGCCACGGAGATTTCCCGCGAACAAGTCCACATAGAGCATCATGCCAACGGTCTTTTCATTCA
>CALGGS010000027.1 GCA_937915735.1 uncultured Treponema sp. | reverse complement strand
CAAAGAATAAAGGTCGTTGCTTCCGGCGATTCTGGTTGCGGCCTCGTTGGCCAAGTGCTCGTCTCCGCGAATGAATTTTCTGATTCCGTCACGATAGTGGTCGTTCCATTCGCACCATCTTCCGCCAGGAAAATTTCCAATCTGATATGCTCCTCCGCAATCCCAAGGCTCGGCGATGATTTTTGTGTTTCTGAGAATTGAATCTTCCGAAATCCGCTTTGTAAGAGGCGCTAAATCTGAAGGACAGCCTTTTTCGTCTCGCGTAAGCTCGCTGGCCAAATCAAAGCGGAAGCCGTCAACATGCATTTCGAGAACCCAGTAATGAAGACAGTCGATGATAAAGTCCTGAACGACAGGATGATTTGCGTTCACTGCGTTTCCACAGCCAGAATAGTTCATGTAATATTCTTTATGGTCTTGAACTAGATGATAGAAAATTTTATTGTCAAAACCACGGAAATTTAAGGAGATTCCGTTTTCGTTTCCTTCGGCTGTGTGATTAAAAACCACATCAAGAAGCACTTCGATTCCGGCGTTGTGCAGAGCCTTTACCATATCTTTGAATTCACGGACACAAGCTCCCGGGCTTCTGTCGCTGGCATAAGAACATTTTGGGGCAAAAAAACCAATCGTGCTGTAGCCCCAGAAATTTTTCATTCTTGCGCCTGTTCTTGGGTTTACATTTGTGTTTTCGTATTCGTCGAATTCCATTACAGGCAAAAGCTCAACCGCGCTGATTCCCAGTGACTGAAGATAAGGAATTTTTTCGATAACTCCACGGTAAGTTCCGGGATGCTCAACCTCGCTTGTCGGGGAAGCCGTGAAGCCTTTTAAGTGCATTTCGTAGATGATAGATTTTTCCAGCGGAATTGCAAGAGGCTCGTCGTCTCCCCACTCGTAATCCTCATCATCGACAATGACACACTTGGGATATTTTTCCATGTATTTGTCTTTTCCAGGAAGCATATATTTAAAGACAGAGCCTTCGGTAAAAGCCTTTGCACGCGGGTCAAAAAGCGATTGATTTTTGTCAAAGCGATGCCCCCTGCTGGGTGCGAAAGGTCCGTCAACACGGTAGAGATATAAATCGCCCGCCTTCAGGCCTTCGACAAAAACATGCCAGAGGTCGCCCGTCCTGTTTGTTTCTGGATTTAATTCAATTGTGTGATACGGAGCTGAAGCTTCGGCAGATGAATAAAGGTCTAGATAGATTTTTTTTGCATTTCGGCTGAAAACCGTAAAATAGACGCCCTTCTGGGTGACAGTTGTTCCTAATTGAAGAGCCTTGCCCTTTGAAACTCGAATTGAATCCATAGCAAAATATTTTAACAAAAAAAAGTGAAGATTTAAAGACAAATTAAAAGAAATTCAGTATCTTTATAACAGGAGTAAATTATGACAAAAGAACAGGAAGCAACCGTTTTGGAAGCCCTCGATATGTTCCGCCCCCAGTTACAGGCTGACGGTGGCGATATGGAATTCGTCTCAATCGACGAGCAGAACCGTGTCCACCTGCGCCTCACAGGAGCCTGCGGCTCTTGCCCAATGGCATTGATGACCCTCAAAATGGGCGTTGAGCGCTATTTAAAAGACGCTTGCCCGGAAGTCAGCGAAGTCGTTCAGGAACAATAAAACGAATTCCTTTCTTCCAGTTTCACAAGAAGACCTTCTCGCACGCGGCATAAGCGAAGTTGATTTTGTTTTTGTCTCAGGGGATGCCTATGTTGACCACGCATCTTTTGCCTCTGCCCTGCTTGGCCGTCTTTTGGAAGCCAACGGCTACACGGTGGCCATTTTGCCCCAGCCAGACTGGAAGAATGTGGAGGAATTCCGCAAATTCGGCCGTCCTCGCCTGGGATTTCTGGTCAGCGCGGGGGCAATGGATTCCATGGTCTCCAATTACACCGCCAACAACAAGCCCCGGAGCGAAGATGTTTACGCTCACGGAGGAGTGGCAGGTCACAGGCCGGACAGGGCTTTAATCACCTACATTTCAAAAATCCGCGAAGCCTACAAGGGAGTGAATATCCTTATCGGCGGAATTGAGGCCAGCCTGCGCCGGACAAGCCACTATGATTACTGGTCAAACACAGTCCGCCGTTCAATTTTGCTTGACTCAAAGGCAGATTTACTCATGTACGGCATGGGCGAGCACTCGATTTTGGAAATTGCGGCCAAACTCCGAGAAGGAATCCCTGCCAAGGCCATTCGGGGCGTGCGGGGAACTGTCTGGTACACGAGTAAACAGGATGAATTGCCGAATTACCGGCGATGGGATGAAAAGATTGTCGGACAAAAGATGTCATTCCCGTGCTCGACACGGGAATCCGTTGCCATAATGCTTCCTTCCTTCGCTGAAATCAGCAAAAACACCCCTGAATGTAAGCGGCTCTTTGCCGAAAGCTATCTTGTGCAGGAACAGAACACCGACGCCATTAACGGACACATTTTGATTGAGCCTGTTGATGCCCGCTTTATCGTGCAGGAGCCAGCCGCCCTTCCCCTTACAACCCAAGAATTTGACGCGATTTACGAGCTTCCCTTTACAAGGCGATGGCACCCCATGTACGACGCGCCCGCCGAAAACGGAAAGACAGGAATCCCCGCCCTCTCCGAAGTCCAGTTCAGTCTCGTAAGTAGCCGTGGATGCTTTGGAGCCTGTTCTTTCTGCGCCATAACTTTTCATCAGGGCAGGCGCATTCAGGCCCGCAGTCACGAAAGCCTTATAAAAGAAGCGAAAGTCATCACCGAAAATCCCGATTTTAAAGGCTACATTCATGATGTGGGCGGTCCCACGGCGAATTTCAGGCACGATGCCTGCAAATTTCAGAAAGAGCGGGGTGCCTGCCCCAACAAGGACTGCATGGGAACAAATCCCTGTAAGAATGTGAATGTTGACCACACTGAATATGTGGAACTTTTGCGGAAACTGCGCTCTCTTCCGAAGGTCAAAAAAGTCTTTATCCGCTCAGGAATCCGCTTCGACTACCTGATGATGGACGAAGACAAATCATTCTTTAAGGAACTCATTGAGCATCACATTTCAGGCCAGCTGAAAGTCGCGCCGGAACATGTAAGCAACAAAGTCCTTCGCCTTATGCGGAAGAGCAACCACGAGCTTTACGAAAAATTCGCCGCCGAGTACGCCGACTGGAACAAACGCTTGGGGAAAAAACAATATCTCGTGCCCTATTACATCTGCTCTCATCCTGGGGCAGGCTTGGCAGAGGCAATCGAAGTCGCCCTTTATCTCAAAAAAACAGGATTCGTGCCTGACCAGGTGCAGGATTTTTACCCCACTCCGGGAAGCCTTTCCACCTGCATGTACTGGACAGGCTTGAATCCGCGGAACCGCCTTGAAAACGGTGAATTTGAGGAAGTTTATGTCGCCAGGGGAGCACATGAACGCCGCTTACAGCGCGCCCTGCTCCAATTCAACCGCAGGGAAAACGCCCCTTTGGTAAAAGAAGCCCTTGAAAAAGCCGGAAGAAGAGATTTGATAAAAGTGCTTTTGAAGTGAGAAAATTTTTTGAACAAAAAATGCCGCTCGGGATTGGAAGCCCTTTAGTTGCGGAACATAGTGGAGCAATGAGCGTTAGCGAAGGCTGGAAAGCCCGTTGCGAGAAAAGGCTGCGCCTATATTCCTTCCAATTTCTCATTATTGATAATTTTTTTTCTTAGTGGTAATCTTTTTTCATCGCTTTGCGACTATCTTATCGACTATCTTATAGTAAAAAAGAGGAAAATATGGCAAAAGATTTGGATTGGGGCAATTTGCCTTTCGGTTACATGGAAACAACAAAAAGCTTCGTTGCAAACTACAAAAACGGAAAGTGGGACGAAGGAACTTTAACAGATGACCACACAATCACAATGTCAGAATGTGCGGGTGTTTTGCAGTACGCTCAAACTTGTTTTGAAGGCCTCAAAGCCTACACCACCGCAGACGGAAAAATCGTCACATTCCGACCTGATTTAAACGCTGACCGAATGAAGGACTCTTGCGAGCGCCTTGAAATGCCAGTTTTCCCAAAAGACCGCTGGATTAAAGCAGTCTTGGACACAGTAAAAGCAAATATCGAATGGGTTCCTCCCTACGGAAGCGGAGCTACTCTTTACATACGACCATATATGTTCGGTTCGAGCGCAGTTATCGGCGTAAAGCCGGCTGACGAATACCAGTTCAGGATTTTGGTAACTCCGGTTGGTCCCTATTTCAAGGGCGGAGTAAAACCAATCACAGTTCGAATTTCTGATTTGGACAGAGCCGCTCCCCACGGAACCGGTGACATTAAGGCTGGTCTTAACTATGCGATGAGCCTTCACAACATCGTTGACGCTCACAACAAGGGCTTTGCCGAAAATATCTACACCGACCCGGCCACACACACCTTCATCGAAGAAACAGGGGGAGCAAACATTCTTTTCGTTACAAAAGACGGAAAATTGGTAACTCCGAAATCAAACAGCATTTTGCCATCAATCACACGCCGCTCACTTTTGACAGTTGCACGCGATTATCTTCACATTGAGGTTGAAGAACGAGCCGTAAACAAGTCTGAGCTTAAGGATTTCGTTGAAATCGGTCTTTGCGGAACGGCAGCGGTAATTTCTCCAATCGGTTGCATCGATGACCACGGAACAAAAATTATGGTTCCTGCAGGAATGGAGAAAATCGGTCCTGTTCTCGGAAAGCTCCGCGAAACCTTGACAGGAATCCAGATGGGAAGTGAAAAGGCTCCGGAAGGCTGGATTTACGAGATTAAATAAGCTCAAAATGATATTTCTGATTTTTTTCTTGAAATAATCTGTTAGTAGGATTAAAATGCTCCTTAGCATACATAAGGAGCACTTTTTTTTATGAAAATTAATCTTCACAGTCTACAACTTAAACTTATGGTCATGGTCATCGCCATTGTCGCAGTTTCAAACATCGCCCTTGCCATTGTTGCTGACAGACTATCGACGGCAACCGTCACGGAAACGGTTCATCAGCTTATGGAAGCTGTTACTGACAGTGCGGCGGGAAAAGTCAAAGGAGAGGTTGAAAAAACTATCCGCATGACAGACGCTGTTGCTGCCATTGATTTTGTCCGTGACTCAAATGTTTCTCTTCTTGAAAAATGCGAGCGGCTTCGTGCATTGGCTAAGGTCAGCGAAGATTACGAAAATGTTTCCTTCTATGACAACAGGGGAAATTCTTTCACGGCAGGCGGAGCGCCAATTTGTTTTCCTGAGCGGCTTTACATCAAAGAGGCTCTCAAAGGAGAGCGCTATCAGATGGATCC
Source organism: uncultured Treponema sp. (assembly GCA_937915735.1). Classification (GTDB taxonomy): domain Bacteria; phylum Spirochaetota; class Spirochaetia; order Treponematales; family Treponemataceae; genus Treponema_D. The sequence goes on along the minus strand of CALGGS010000027.1, from coordinate 899 downwards.
TGCCGTAAGTCCTGCAACAGGTGTCTTTTTGCAGCAATATTCAACTCCTGTTTATGATTTGGACGACCCAAGCAAAATTATTGGTGTTGCAGTCACAAATCTTTATGGTGAGACTCTTTCAAAAAAACTTGCAGACATTCATTTCGGAAATCAGTCAGATATATATGTAATCAGCCGAAAGACTGGAAAACTGGTCGCCGCAAAGGATGTTCAGCGGGTTTATGAAGAAAAACCAGTCACAGAGACAGCAGACGCTTCTTTAAAACCAATTTTGGACGGACTTATGACTGGTGCGACTAACGGCGGCGCATTCGTTGACCCGAACACTGGAATCAAGATGACGGCAGCTTACCGCTCAGTACCGGGAATGGAATGGTCAGTTCTTGGTGTCACGGCGTATGATGATTTCTATGCGAAACTTTTTAGCATGCTTCGCATTATGATAACTATTTTGTGCATTATTTTGATTGTTGCTTTCGTCGTAAGTGGTTTTACTGTTTCTCACTCCATAAAACCTCTTCAAACAGTAAAAAGCGCAATCACTGATATTGCGACAGGGGATGCCGACCTTACCCGAAGAATCAAGTCAAGTTCTAAAGACGAAATCGGTGATGTGGTAAAAGGATTCAACGAATTCTCTGGTAAACTCCAGAACATTATCGGGGATGTAAAAGGCTCAAAGGACGAGCTTATGGTGGCCGGCGAGAACCTTTCCGGGGCAACACAGGACACTTCTTCTTCCATTACCGAGATTATCGCAAACATCGACTCAATGAAACGCCAGATTGACAATCAGAATCAGTCAGTTTCACAGACGGCAGGCGCAGTAAACGAAATCGCCTCCAACATCGAAAGCCTTGAGCGTATGATTGAGAGCCAGTCTTCGGGCGTAACCCAGG
>CALGGS010000026.1 GCA_937915735.1 uncultured Treponema sp. | reverse complement strand
AGGATTGCATAAAATCATCATTGAAACCTGGGGATTTGAAAGGTCTTTTTCAAGCCGCTCAAAGTTGATTGTATATTTTTCGCCGTCGTAATCAAGAGGACTTTCTAAGACATTTCGACCATTGTTCACAACCGAATTAAAAAAAATGTTGTAGACGGGAGTCTGGAGCAAAACATATTCTGCCGGAGTCGTAAGTTTTCTGACGATGCTGGAAATTGCCGGCACTACCCCCGTACAAAAAACAAGCTCTTCCTTTTGGATTTTAAGATTGTGACGATTTTTCCACCAGCTGATGTAAGACTCTGCCCACTCGTCCGGTATTATCGAGTAGCCAAAAACCGGATGATTTGCGCGTTCTTTTACAGCCTTTTGAATGCACGGAGCGACTTCAAAATCCATATCCGCAACCCAAAGCGGCAGACTCCCCTTCTCTTCTTCCCATTTCAGTGAATTAGTATTTTTTCGGTCGATTATCTGGTCAAAATTGAACATAACTAAAAGTATAGCAGAAAAATCTTGTCTGGTCCAAGCGAGGCGGTAGCGCTGGGAGCCCCGAAGTTGCCACGAATGTGGCAATGAGCGCCAGCGAAGGGCGGACATAGCGACCCGCCGTAAGGCGGGGACCGCCCTTATTTTTTTCAAAAAAAATTTGTCGTTCTCGAAAAAAATCAGTATCTTTATAAAAAGCTTGTCTGATTACTCCCGGCTACGACAAGGCCCGGCATTTTTGGAGGATTTCTTTGGCGGATTTAATTGAAAACAGGACATTCACAGGCGAGAGGGCCTTGTACAAGGTCAGTGATTTGGCAATCAGAGGCTGCACTTTTGAAGACGGTGAATCTCACTTAAAGCACGCACGAAACTTAAAAATCGAGAAGTCAACATTCGGCTGGAAATATCCTCTCTGGCACTCAGAAAATATCGATGTTGCCGACAGTACTTTTACGGAAGGCGGCAGGGCTGGAATCTGGTACACGAAAAATATCAGCCTGACTGACACGGAATATGCCGCGGCAAAGGGTTTCAGGAAATGCGAGGGCGTTTCTTTAAAGAATGTGAATCTTCCTGACGCAAAAGAGACCTTGTGGTGGTGCCGTAACATTTCGCTCAAAAATGTTTCTGCCTCTGGCGACTACTTTTTTATGAATTCAAGCGACATAAAGATTGATGGACTCGTTCTGAACGGGAACTACCCTTTCGACGGCTGCAAAAACATTGAGATTTCAAATTCACGGCTTGAAAGCAAGGACGCTTTCTGGAACTCGGAGAATGTCATCGTCCGTGACAGCGTTATCGTGGGGCAATATCTTGCCTGGAACAGCAAAAATGTTACCTTCATAAACTGCACAATCGAAAGCGAGCAAGGCTTGTGCTACACGGAAAATCTTACGCTCAAAAACTGCAGGCTCGTAAACACTAACCTTGCCTTTGAATATTCGACCGTGGAGGCAGAATTAACCGGAAGTGTCTTAAGCATAAAAAATCCGGCAGGCGGAAGGATTAAGGCGGAGCAGATTGACGAGCTTATTTTGGACGACACGAAAATTGACCCGGCCAAAACAAAAATTGTCTGCCCGAAAATCTTAAAACGCACGGAAGAAATCACGGACAAGGCGGAGATTTAAAACTAATACAAAAAGCCAAACAGCCAAAACGGAATCTTAGGTAATTTTTTGTCATTGTCAAAAACCAGTTTTTTTGCTATATTAGGCTCATATTTCGGCAAAGAAGCCGTAGATATGCTTTCACTTAAAGTGAAGTTATGTCTACGGCTTCTTTTGTTTTAAATGCTTTGCAAAGTTGTGTGGAAATAACACGGAGTTTTTATGGGTTTTTATGACGAATGTGGCGTTGTTGGAATTTATGGAGCAGAAAATTCGGCTTCACTCGCCTACTTTGGTTTGGTTTCGCTTCAGCACAGGGGACAGGAAAGCGCGGGAATTGCCGTGAGTGACGGCGAGAAAATCACGCTCAAAAAAGAGATTGGTTTAGTCGGGGATATTTTTAAACAAAGAGATTTTGATAAGCTCAAAGGAAACATTGCCATCGGTCATGTGCGATACGCAACCGCCGGCGGCAGGACTATTGAAAACGCCCAGCCATTTTTGAACAGCTTTAAGGCAGGCTCAATCGCTCTTGCCCACAACGGTCAGCTGGTAAACCATACAGAAATTCGCGAGATGCTGGAAAACAACGGAAGCACTTTCGCAAGTAACAGCGACAGCGAGGTGATTTTAAAGCTGATTGTCCGTAAGTTTATAGAAAACGGCGGAAAGCTGGGTTCTAGAAAAGATTATCGATCCAAGTCCGCTATTGGCCAGCAACCAGGCTCTGACAGCATTTTTATCAATTCTGTGATTCAGGCCGTAAGTGAAATCAAAGGCTCTTTTGCCCTCTGCATTATGACGGAAAATCTGCTCATTGGAGTTCGCGACCCCAGCGGAATCCGCCCTTTGTGCCTTGGAACTTTAGGAGGGGAAAGCCTTCCCCTCGCTCCAGCCAACGCTAACGCGTCGTCTTCCGCTACCCCTTCTGCGGGCTCAATCGCCGCCCGCAACGCCCGCTCAATTTCCTATATCCTTGCCTCTGAATCCTGCGCCATTGACGCGGTGAACGGAAAATTTTTGAGGGACATTGAGCCGGGGGAAATCCTCGTGATTACAAAAGAAGGGCTCCGAAGCGAAAAATATGCCTGCGAAAAAAAGAAGACCTGCATTTTTGAATATGTCTACTTTGCCCGCCCCGACAGCGTGATTGACGGCATCCCCGTGCAGGAAGCCCGCTACCGCATGGGGCAGACTCTCGCCCTTGAAAGCAAAACGGAAGCGGATGTGGTCATCGGAGTACCTGACAGCGGAATCGGAGCGGCCATGGGCTTTTCAAAGGCAAGCGGCATTCCCTATGTGACCGGCATTATCAAGAACAAGTACATAGGCCGCACATTCATCGCGCCCACCCAAGCCGAGCGGGAAAACATGGTCTTTGTCAAACTGAACGCCATCAAAAGCGATTTGGAAGGAAAGCGGGTCATCGTAATTGACGACTCTATCGTGAGGGGAACTACAAGCCGCCGTTTAGTTGAGATTTTGCGTCGGGCGGGAGCAAGGGAAGTGCATTTCAGGGTTTCTTCCCCGCCGGTAAAATTTCCCTGTCATTTGGGAATCGACACGCCCAGCAAGGCAGAACTAATCAGCAGCACTCACGAGCTAGAGGAAATCCGCTCAGAAATCGGCGCGGACTCTCTGGCTTTTATTTCCCTTGAAGGAATGATTCAGGCTTTGCGCTCTTCTTCTTCTGAGGGAAAGGAAGGCTGGTGCCAGGGCTGTTTTTCTGGGATTTATCCGGTGTAAAGCTCTTTCCAAAAAGTCTCCATATAGCCGAAACTCCCTAAAAAAAAAGCATTTTTTATGCTTATTTCAAGACAAGCACAAAAAACTGTGTTATAGTTCTTGCAAAGGAGTTCCATTATGATTAAAAAAAGTCTTTGCGGGTTTTTAGGACATTCTGTAGGGGGGGGGCTATTATTTTGTATAGTATTCTCTTTTATTTCCTGTGAGAATTTTTTAGAAGGCAGCGAGTTAAAAACAAAACTTGAAAGCAACATTGCCTATGCAAACGCCGAGAGCATCAGTGTCACTGTCAGTCCCCAAAGTGTCTCTCATGGACAAATTACAACCGGAAATCCCGTAACTGCAAAAATCGGTTATCCTTTTACCGTAACTTTTGCAGTTGACGAAGCCTATACCTTTGGTGGCTGGGCCGCATATCAAAACTTCACTTCAATTTCTGACACCCCCCTTTCAACTGAATATGTAGAATTCTCAGACGAAGACGGGCGAGGGCCTGGAAAAAGCCTTTCGTGTTCGGTAACAATCAAGAAAAAAATCGAAAATCTTTGGATTGTCCCGGTTTGCGGAAGTCGCCCTTCCGTCGTCCTTACGGAACCTCTTACAGCCGAAAAAGATGTCAGCGTAACAACTCCTATAAAAATAACTTTCAACAAAAAAATGGATTTGTCTTCAATACTGCAAACGGACAGCGAAGGCAATGTGACAGGCTTTAAAAACTTTAAAGTCACCTATTCTTCCTCAGACGAAGACAGCGAAAATTCATTCGGAGACGCAACGCAATATTTTGATGCGTCAAAAACATCACTCAAAAAAAACGGAAAACAAATAGTAATTCCTTTTAAAGAAAAACTTGACTCCACTAAATGGCTGCCGCAGGCTTCATATATAACCGTAGAACTTGGCGCTAACATTGCCTGCGACACTACAGAAGGCGGAACTCTCCTTGACACCTCGTTCACCTACACTTTCGTAACAGGAGCAACCTCAGATGTTCAGGGACCAGTCATAAAATCAAGTTCTTTGTCCTTGAAAAACACCGATGACGAAAAAGTTCTGGAAGCAAAATCGTGGAACGACTGGCAGGACTTTCAGGAATATCGCATTTCCACTGACTACAATTCGCTTAAATGCAGCATTACGGCCGATGATTCTCTTACCGGCGACACGGGAATTTGCCGCTACGAAGTTATCCAGCGGCTTATGTATGCAGATAAAGGTGCCAGACTTCCAAATGGTACTATTTTAACCACAGCAACTCAGTTCTTCAATAAAAATGGTGAATGGAATGATGTTTTGGGCTGTTCTAAAAATGATTTTGAAGTGGCCACAGAAATTGACGGCGATGAGAGTGGTGTTGAAAACAAAGTTATTTTATTAGATGAACTTTTTACAAAATATTCAACTGATGGTATTTATCAGATAACACTTACAGCAGTTGATGCACTCGAAAACTATAGTGATGTTCCTGCAACCTTCTATTTTGTCCGCGATACGACTGCACCGTCCCTTGCAACAAACAAAGACAATATTGGTTTGTCGGGCGGCTTTGTAGTTTCGGAAGGAACCGTAAACGGCAGATATGCAAAGACTGGAAAAGAAGAAATCACTTTTGTTCCTAATAAAACAATTGTTGATGAAGGACTTTTCAGTGTAAACGGGAACTCTTTGCAGACCGCAAGTAAAACGGTCGACTGGAAAATAAGTTTTTCAACCTCTTCTACAGAAGATACTCACTCCCTTTCTTCTGAATATTGCAATGCAAATTCTGATTCTGGGGTAACTCTTACTATTCCAGATTTGAGTACAACACAAACCTATTATTCGTGGTTTTACTTCCGCGACGATTTAGGAAACGAAAGCGCCGGAGAGTGCCTCTTAAGCCAGCCGGTTTATATAGATGTAACTGCACCTGTTGTAAATCTTACCTGTAACAGCGAGAATGTAGTTTTAACAGAAGAAAACAATACGCTGACTCTTTATACAGATTCTTCACAAAAAGTAAGTATTTCTATGTCAGATTCTATGAGCGGTATTTGTGAAAAAACTCTATCTGTTGATGGCGTGGCAGCTAGTTGGAAAAATGAATTAACTGTCAATCTTGATAAAACATATGCTTTTACGATTACAGATAATGCAGGAAACAGTATAACTAAAACATTGCAAGTTGAGAATAAGACCGCTTATGGAAGTCCAGAAATTTATAATTTAACTGTTTATGATACAAGCGAAGGAAATTTTCCGAGTAAGAGTATTAAAGCATATGAAACTTCATCGTATACGAATAATTATAATACTGACTATTATGATATTTCTTCATACACTAATGGTGATGTAACCTGCGAGTTTTTCATAGTTAATAAATCTAGAAATAATCCTAATCTTAACTCTATTGTATCCCTTAATTTTGCTGATGCGACTATTCAAAGTTATAAAGTTGTCAAGGCTCAATACGATTCTGATAATAATAGTTTTTCTATTATTCATGATGATTCATATAATGAAGTTACCATTGAATCTTCAGATTCAGATTGGGATACAACGAGTTCCTTATTTAAATTTGATACAGGGACAGAAGATTATCAATATGCTTACTGTAGATTTAATATAAAACTGGATAAAAATATATTCACAGAGTATATAGGCCATAATATAAATATTAAAGTTTCAAATGGCATAAACAGCAGTTTGTATACATCTGAAAAATCTTTAATTCCAGACTATACCGGTCCAGTTTTAGCGACAGGAATGATTAATCGCGGTGTTAGAAAAACAAATACCGGTGGAGTAAAACATTATTTTAAAATAACTTTACAGGAAAATGGGCTATATAATATACATGATATCAGTCCTGAGATTTGTACTGTGGCAAATTTTCCATCAGAAATTGTTTCTGATCAATTGAATATGCTCACAACTACTTGGACTCACAATAATAATACTCGAATAGATGATTATAACATATGTCATCTATACACTAAGTTTAATTGTTCTGAAGATAATTGTTCTAAAGAGATCGAGGTTTCTGATGGAATTATTTCCTGGCCCTTGTATCATGGTACAATTTATCAGGCTGAGGAAGAAATGAAAGTTCCTGATAATACTGAAATTATTTATTTTGACCAGCTCGGAAATGAAACTCATGCAACAGTTTATCATACTACAGATACAACAGGTCCTAAAATAAATGTCATAGCTGATGTTAGTGACGGTGATTTAGATAGTGGAAGTGCAGTTTATTGGTATTCAACAACATATAATAGGGTAGTTGTAGATATACAGGACTTTGATAATGATGGTAATGAAGGAGTTGGTTTCAAGAAAGCTTATTATTCTAAAACTGGAAGTACAGACAAGATTTTCTTTTCTGATAAATCTATAATACTTCCTTCTACCGGCATATATACTATAACGGCTTGGGATAATTTTGATAATGAAACTAGTGTTACTTTTCTTGTAAAGGCAGATACAACTGCACCGACTTATACCCTTAGTGCTATTGCTCCATATACGGAATATAGGTTATATGATAAAAATAATCCCAGCTACTCTGTTATAAAAGGATTGGTAGATTCAAATGGTAATGATGCGCCTTGGGGGTATTTAATCACAAATAAGCAGTACGAGGTAAAAAGTAATCTGCGTCATCCAGATTGGTGTAGAGGTGAAATTTCTATTTGTTTTAAAGTATATGAACGAGGAACTGGTTTGGCAGAAGACGGTATTACATTTGTCACAAAATCTGGAGAAAGAGTATTTACTTATGCAAAAGATCCTTCAGATAATACTCAAACAGAAATTCCTTTGAATGGATTAGAATGTAATAATAGATATTTTGCATTTACAGACATCAAATGCGATTCTCTCGGCTTAAACATTGTTCTTAAAGATCGTTTGGGTAACACAACAACGATATCTCAAAGTGTTCTTAAGATAGATAATACAAAACCCCATTTTTCTTCGATTACTTCTACAGACAGCAATGTAAGATTTCAGGTTCATTCATCAAATCCAAATATATATTATGTATATACAGGTTCTACTAGTGTTACAAGTGTACCTATTGAATTCACCTGGGAAGATAATGCTGGGGGAATAGGTTTATATGACTCAGGATTTTGGTATACTATTAGGAATCTTAATCCAATGAACGATTTAAGTAAATTTTTTACCTACTCTTATTCATACACAAACGGGCAAACTCATACTTTAAGTCGATCATCATATTATGGAGATAATTCCTTTTTTCTGGCTGAAGATCAAATGGGTAATTATAACTATTTATGTTTATGTATTAAATCCGAAGTAGCACCAGAAGGCGCTGTAAGTTCTGTGTCAATATCTGAATAATTCCATGTTAAACTAAAATTACGTTTAACACCAAAGGAACTTAACTGTGAGTAGTAAAAAGGTTGCTTTTATGTCATTTCTGCCGTTACTTGGAAAGTATTTCAGACAAATTATTTTCTCTGTAAGCATGATATTATTAAGCAACCTTTGTCTGACTTCCTGTGAAAATGAAGTGGTGCAGACTGTCAAAGAAGATACAGAAGTTTCGGGAGAAAAACTGCCTGTAGTTATAGAAAATGCGGCGGTACCGGTAATCATTAATCAACCAGTTAATGTTTTATACACAGAAGGTTCTTCGATCCCGACAATATCAGTTACAGCAATATCTCCTGATGGTGGATGGGATATTGAGAACTTACCGTAGATGGGGACTAAGATAATGATTAAAGAATTAAAAAAGTTGTGCGTTTGTTTTTTTATCTGTATATTTTTTTGTTTAAGCTGCAAAACAGAAGTAACAAAATATATTCAATCAGAGTCAGAACACACCAGTATTGTCTGGATAGGCTCTTTTGCCAGTGCAGATGAAATAGAAAATCCCCAGTATCTTTGGGCATATTATAATACAACTGATGGATGTTCATATATTTACGACGGTGAAAAATGGACATTGTTAACTTCTGCCGGCAAAAATGGAGCAGATGGCCTTGACGGGCAAAACGGAACTGATGGCTCGAACGGAACAAACGGTAAAAATGCCCGAGTAGTTATTCTTTATGCATTAAATGGGGGAATTCTGCCTGATGGCGCACCTTCAATTTATAGTTACGGCACTCCTGTTGAATTGGAAGAGCCTGTTTTTGAGCCGTATAATTTTGAAGGCTTTTATTATAATGCTGATTTCTCAGGAAAAAAAGTTACTTCACTGGATGATGATTACGCCTATGGCAAAGTGCTTTATGCCAGGTGGGGCTATAAAATTACTTTTGACGACAATTATACCGGGGGTGAATTAAACACTCTAGAATACTACGATATTGATTCGGTTAATAATAGTTTTAAAACTCCAGTACGAACCGGCTATACATTTTTAGGCTGGTTCAACAATCCGAATTATGATGAACAGATTGACTGTTGGAACACCAACGAAAATAAAGGCAATGTGACTCTTTATGCCAAATGGAAAATAAACGAATATACGATTACATACATGGACGATTATGGCCTTTCTCCCGAGCCGGTTAAAGTTGAATATAATACAATTCTTGACAAAACATATTTCCCGGACTTGTCCAATGATGACTATCGTTTTATTGAGTGGAAGTCAGATGATTCTATTGTCGGTCCTGGATATGTGGTTACCGGCGATGCCGATTTTACAGCGGTTATTGAACCGACATTTTATACAATTAATTTTATTGGAGACAGTACCAGTCACTTATTTGAAAGCATATACAATGATGTCATAAAAACTTGGTCTTTTAGAGCTGACATAGGAAACACACTATCTACAAGCGAACTTGTAAAAACAGTTTTTGATGATATTGGAATCAGTGATTACGAGATTGGTGATTATGCAATTTGTGGGGATTATGATGAGCTTTATAAAGTTTATATTCTTGATAGCAAAAGAATCTTAGCTGACCATTTTATTTCAGGTGAAAAGAATCTCAAAGTTTTAACAATACCTTCGATTAGCTTTGGCTATGGGTATTCTAATGCTGAGCTTTATTTTAAAGCATCTATACCTAATTTCTACGATCGTGAATATTGGATGAACATGGGGTATCCAGAAAATTCCTTACCACATGAAGAAAATGTTGTTCTTATCATTGATGAAGAAATGTACCCATTTACTCAAGTTTGGACTACACCTATTACGGATAGACCGGGGGATGATTGCGACCAATATGGATGTCAGCTAGAATATCATAGGCATTATTGTCCTCTATTTGTAATGCCAGAAGACACCTTTTTTTACTCTGGTTTAGGAATTAGACTTTCCCATGAGAGAATCCTTGAATCCGGAGTGCTTAAACTTGGTGCTACTTATAAATGTTATGCACTCTTAATTTCTGGGGATGATTGTTTTTTAATTCCAACCCAAGATGATGATAAGTTAATTTATCTTAAAGAAGACTTTAGGTATTTTGCCGAGGGTGGAAGACTTGACCCAGAAACTATTCCAGAAGGGTATTATTATGATGTTACTTTACCCTGACCGAAGTAATGTAAAAGAACTAAAGTAGAAAAAAAGCTCAATCTATGCTATTATTTTCAGTATGCAGGAATTAAAGCGATTTCCGATTGGCGTGCAGGACTTTGAGCGCCTGCGCAATGACGGTAAGTATTATGTAGACAAGACAGACCTCGTTTATAAAATGACTCACACGGACGACTATTATTTTTTAAGCCGTCCCCGCCGTTTTGGAAAGTCGCTTCTGGTCAGCACGCTCAAATGCTACTTTGAAGGCCGCAAGGATTTGTTCACAGGTCTTGCAATGGAAAAACTAGAAACCGAGTGGAAAAAGTACCCGGTCCTGCACATCAGTTTTGCAATAAATAAATATGTTGATTTTAAGACTCTGCAGATTGTCCTGAATTCACAGCTTTGTGAGTGGGAAAAAAACTACGGCGTTACAAAAAACAGCGACGATCCGGGAGACCGCTTTGCCACAATAATAAAAGAAATTCACGCCAAAACCGGCACCCAGCCCGCGGTTCTTGTTGACGAATACGACGCCCCTCTTTTAGACAGCATGGACAACCCGGAGCTGCAGAACACACTAAAGCAGGAAATGCGGAAATTCTTTAGCCCTCTAAAAGACCTTGGCGGAATAATCCGTTTTGTGTTTTTAACGGGAATCAGCAAGTTCAGCCAGCTTTCGATTTTTAGCGAGCTTAACAATCTAAAAGTTATTACGATGAATGATGACTACGCTGCTATCTGCGGAATCACAGAAGAAGAACTCTTTACCCAGATGAAGCCGGAAATCCAGGCTCTTGCGGAAAAACAAAAGCTTACTTATGAAGAAGCATGTGAGGCTCTAAAAGAGCAATACGACGGCTATCATTTTAGCGAAAATTCTCCTGATGTTTATAATCCGTTTAGCCTCATAAATGCACTTGCCGACAAAAGCCTTTCTAATTACTGGTTTGCAACCGGCACTCCAACAATCCTTACAAAACTTATAAGCAAGTACGATATGGATCCTAAGGATTTTGATGAAGGATTTCCGGCCACACAGGAAATGTTTGATGCCCCCACAGAAACAGCAACTGACGCAATTCCCATGCTTTACCAGAGTGGCTACATCACAATAAAAGATTATAAGAACGGAAAATATACCTTACAGTTTCCGAACAATGAGGTTCGTTTCGGATTTTTAAAAAGCCTCATGCCGTATTACGCAACACCGCTGGTAAGCAAAAACGACACATTCCTGCTGAAATTTACAGACAGCCTTGAAAACGAAGACCTGGAGCAGGCCCTTAATCTTACCCGTGCATTCATAAGCTCTGTTCCTTACAACGCAGAGAAACAGACTGAAGCACATTACAAAACAATCTTCTACCTGGTTGCCCGCTTGTGCACCCCTTTTGTTGTCCGCACCGAGGAGGCATCTGCCGCCGGCCGCAGCGACATGGTTGTAGAAACAAAAACAGCTGTTTACATGTTTGAGTTTAAGCTGGACGGCAGTGCAGAAGAAGCCCTAAAACAGATAACCGACAAAGGCTATCTCATACAGTACACAGCCAGAACAAAAGATGACGGAACTGCAAAGACGCTCTACAAAATCGGCATAAGTTTTGACACTCAGACCCGTACCATCGGCGAGTGGAAGTGGAGTAAAGACTCTTAATCTTATATTTTTAATTCCCTGCGATTTCGTTGAAAAGAGCCTGATAGAGCATGGCCTTATCCTTGTTGGTGCTGCGGATTGTGTTTGAAAGCCGCTGAGCCAGCTTGAGCAGAACCTTGTAGCCCAAAATGCTCTCTTTCTGGCACAATTCGTGAAATTTTTTACTGGTCAGAACGAGAACCTGACATTCATCGATTGCCGTAACAGTCGCGCTTCTCTTGTCGTTGCTGACAAGTGCCGTCTCGCCGAAGAAGATGTTCATGCTGGCGTTTAAGTCTGCGAGGGCGATGGGGTCTCCTGCCGGCGTGTCGCGGTAAATGTGAACCGAGCCTGAATAAAGGATGTAAAACTCGTCGCCAACATCGCCTTCTTTGATTATAATCTGCCCTGGCTTAAATTTTTTCATGCTGATGCTTTCGTAGAGCTGAGTCAGGATTTCCCGGTCACCTTCCTTCTTTGGGTCAAAGTCAGAGAAAAGCGAGATTTTGGCAAGTTTTGGCAGAACTTCATCGAGATTTTTCGTTTTCATTTATTATTCCCCCTTTCAGTTTGCCTTGCCACGGACGAAAATGGCTTTTGAATGGCTCGGAATTATGTAGCTTGAAGACGGAGCCAGAATCGGCTCGTTGCTTTTGAGCAGCTTGACTTTCTGAAGATTGTCGATGA
>CALGGS010000025.1 GCA_937915735.1 uncultured Treponema sp. | reverse complement strand
TCAAGAAAAACTTATGTCCGGAATCAAAAATCACACAAAATTCGGGATTGAACCAGAAATTTCAAGAAAACCAGATTCGCACACTAGTCAGAAAGCTTTACCCAATCAGAAAGACCGATAACAACATCGGCATCGCTGTAGTTTCCTGTTTCCTCTGCAGAACCATTTGTAAATGTTCCGGAAACCTTGTACCATGCATTTCCAGAACCACGATAAATTTCCACAGAACTTCCTGAATCCGTCTGCTGATTTTCACCAGCTTTATTTCCCTGATAATATTCACTGCCAGTGTTGACATCGACACGCTTTCCGTAAGAATCAATGGCTCCTGCACTGATAGTGAAGTCCCCTGACTTTAGGTAGACTCCGCCACCATGTTCCGACGCAATGTTTTCTGTAACCTGTCCTGAAACTGTTGCAGAAACGATTGTCATTGAAGACATAAGCGACTTTCCCCCTTCATTGTAGAGTCCGCCACCATTTTTCGCTTCATTTTTTTTCAGGAATCCGTAAGAAAAAGTGAAAACAGCATTTTCTCCAACATTTGCAACTCCACCGCCAAATCCACTTTCAGTTTTGTTGCCTGAAATTTCGCCGTTTGTGACCGTAAATTTTTTTTCATTGTACACGCCGGCTCCAAAACTATCCGAGCCAGAAAGAGTGTTGCCTTTGATATCAGAACTTAAAGAGAAAGTTCCCGCGTTATAAACACCGGCTCCTTTTAAAGCAGCGGAGTTTTCAGAAATCTTTCCCCCATTCACGACAGCACTGCCTTCCGCAGAATTCACGACACCGCCGCCAAACCCAGAAGCAGAAGAAACCTCATTTTCGCTGACTGCTCCACCTGAGACGGTCAAACTGCCGGAATTGTAGATTCCGCCCGCAGAATTTGCGGCACTATTCCCCCGGACGCTGCCACTTTCCACAGTCAAAGTGCCTGAATTGCAAATGCCGCCGGCATAATTTGACGCCGTGTTATTTGAGATTTCGCCGCCAGTCAAATTGAATGTGCCTGCGTTGAAAACTCCCGCACCAGTGCTTGCTGTGTTCTCGCTGAACGAACCGCTCTTAAAGTAGATTGTTCCAGAAGCAGCAGAGCTTTTATTAAAGATTCCGCCACCATCATTCTGGGCGCTATTTTCTGAAACTTTAGAGTTTGAGATAATCAAGATTCCACTGTCATTGTAGATTCCGCCACCAGAATAGTTTGCGGCGTTCGAGATAATCTGGCAGTCCGAGAAAGTCAAACACCCGAAAGAATTATAAATTCCTGCCCCGTAATCTGCCTTTCCCGACTTGATTAGGACATTTTTCAAATAAATTGTTGCGGACTCATCATCGTAAAAAGCACTTTTTGCAACAAAAAGACATCCGCCATTTTTATGCTCCTGAAGCGTAACACCTGCACCCTCCTTTATTGTCAGATTTTGGATCGTAAGCGTATTCGGGACGCTCACGCTGATTGTACCAGAAATAGAATCTGCCGAGCTGCTCGTTTTACCTTTTATGGTAATCGAGTTCGCATAAAGAGGAGTGCTGTAGCTGTCTTTGAATTCAGGAGAATCCTCAATATTCCCTGAAATGAAAAAAATGTAATCCTTGTTCGAATCGTCGATATTCTTAATGGCCCGGGTCAAAGTCTTATAAGGAGAATTTTCCGTACCATCGTTAGAATCACTGCCAGAGCTAGAAACATAATAATAAATGGGGTCAACGGGAGACCAAATCGCATACAAAGTAAGATTTGAGCGAACAATAATCTCTGCTCCGTCCTTAAAATCCTCATTGGTGGTGTATTGAGAATCGGCAGCAGATTTAGACCAGCCCTTGAAGTTGTAAGATTCCCGAGAGAGCCCCAGTTCAGAAGATTTAGCAAGCGTAACCGTTTCTCCGTATTTTACTGAATAAGAAACAGAACTTTCTCCGCCCATATTTGACATTGAGCCGCCATTCGGATTTAAAATCACTTTGAAGGTCCGTGAGCCTGAATTGTCGTCATCGTCATCGTTATTAACACATGAAAAAGAAGACAGTGAAATAATAAAAATGAAAAGTATTGATAATTTTTTTAGCATTTTGGCTTCCTCCTGCTAATTTGTGTTCATCAAAAGTATCGCTGTATAAGTTCCGCCGTTTTTGCTTGCCTTTATGGTAAGCATGTATGAAGAACCTGCTGCAAAGACAGATACAGGTATCGTGAAAGTCTGTCCGACTGGTGTGTACGTTCCGATTTCAGAACCGCCATTTTCGGAGATTGAGAGAGAAACAGAATCATATACAAAAGCGGAAGTGGTATAGTTATATGCAAGACTAAAGCTTGTGGCGGAAGCAGAGATTTCAAAGCTGTAGCCAGAAACAGGAAGCGAGGCCCCATCCGCAGAAGCGACGAATCCAAGATTTGTCTTGATGCTGTAGTCTGTTATTGTGCTTTCCGGGTTTTCTTCTTCGTAGACTGCATAAAGTGAAAGATTTTTGTAGCCCACATAATTTGCAGGCAGTCCTGAATTTACATAATAGTTTGCATAAGTATTTTCAGCAAATCCTTGTGGCTGTGGGTCAGCAACTTCATAAATGATTGTGCTGCCGTTGACATCAGCATCTTGATTCCACGGGACATAATATGTTACGGAAGCGTCATAATCAGAAACAGAAGCGCATCGAACAAATGAATTCTGATAGGCCCTTCCGTCGACAGAATTGCATGCCCAGTTTGCCCAATTCAGAGAGCCTTTAGTCAAAGTGACGGGATTACCTGAATTGTAAGCAGACACCGCAGAAGAGCCGTCCGCAGCCATAATCGGATTACCGCCGATGATTTGATCAAAATAGTAAACAGTGGCCAAAGCCGGAGAAATGCTTCCGCCTGAAAGATTATATTTTAAGCGGAAAAGATTGATAATCGGAGAATTAAATGCCGTGGAATTGAAATTCTGAGCATAAGACAGAAGCGCGTTTTCTGCCGTTGAGCCGCCCGCAGGAATCGTAATGCTGACAGAATCAGATTCTGCATAAATCCATTCAGATGCCCCGCTGTCATTATTTATGGCTCTAATTCTTGCGTAATATCTTTTTCCCAGAAGCATATAAAAAATTGCCTCAGTGCTGTTTCTTGAGAGAGAGCCTGCGAACCAATCTG
>CALGGS010000024.1 GCA_937915735.1 uncultured Treponema sp. | reverse complement strand
ATCTAAGCAAGGGCGACAAGCAATGCCCTTGAGTGCGGCAATGACTCATACTTATCGGACAGCCGCAACGCCCGCGTTTTATATAAATTATATGCTGAAAAAGTTTGTTTTTTTATTTTTATCATTACTTTCTCTTTTTACCCCTCAGGCACAAAGGGCTTCCCTTAGGCTGGGCGTGCTGAAGGGGAATGGATGTCTTCCCTGCGCATATCTTATCGAGAACAAAGAAAAGCTTTCCGTTCAGAATATGGCTTTCGAGCTTTTTGACTCAGCAGAGTCCGAGCTTCCCCGCCTTTTGAGGGGGCAGATTGACGCTTGTTTTCTTGCTCCTGAAAATGCGGCCAAGGCCTTTGAAAAAACAAAGGCTCAGATTGTGTGCCTGGCAGTCGTTCAGAACGGCACCCTTTCGCTTCTTACAAACGATGAAGCTTACGGCTCAATCAGTGATTTACAGGAAAAAACAATACTCTGCCCGTCTTCCAGCGAGAATGAAACCCTGGTTTTTAAGTCACTTCTTGAAAAAACTCAGGCGCTAAAAGAAAAAGGCTTCCCTTACCTAGACTTTTCAGTTCCGACATCTTCGATCGCAAACTCACTTATTACAAAAAAAGCGACCTATGCGATTTTACCAGAGCCTTATGCGACTGTAGCCGTACGCTCGTCAAACGAAGTGCGTAAAGCCGAAAGCATCCAAAAGCTCTACAACGAAAGCAATGAATGGTTCTCTTACCCTGCCCTGCTTCTTGTTGCCAGAAGCGATTTTGTAAAACAAAACAAAGAATTAGTCCGCCGTTTTATTGAAGCCTACAAAAATGCAAATCAATGGACTGTCAAGAATTCCGCAAAAGCCGCCCTTATTTCAGAAAAACACAAAATAACTCTCAGCTCCGCCGTCACGAAGGACTCACTTTCATCATCAGGGCTTGTGTTTAAGGAAGCAGGAAGCGCAAAGGGCGAGCTGGAAAAATATCTCAATATCTTAATCGAGCAAAAATCCGCCTCTGCGCCAGCTTTCCTTCCGACAGAGGAATTTTACTTTTAGAGTGAATTTTCAGCTCAGAGACTTTTCCATTTTTTCGACAAAAGTCTCGCCCCAGTAGTCACAGAGCATT
This sequence comes from uncultured Treponema sp., assembly GCA_937915735.1. GTDB lineage: Bacteria > Spirochaetota > Spirochaetia > Treponematales > Treponemataceae > Treponema_D. Next base: position 15,990 of record CALGGS010000024.1, on the reverse strand, counting down.
TTTCTCGCCTCCTCCTGCAATTCAGGGACGACAGTTTCCTTCATCTGCTTTAAATTATTCAAAAGATAGTAGCCCGTCAGTTTTCTGACATGCGCTATTTCGTCAGGCAGCAGGGATTCTTCCAGGGCTTTTCCCTCAGAATGAGCGATATACTCGCTTATTATTGAAAAAACGCTTGCCGTCGAGCATATCATTCTCCATTTTTGAAGATTGTCAATTTTTCGGTTTGAAGTCATTCCCGAGTTCACCCTGTAACGGTAAACATTTTTCTCGATTCCTATATAAGACTTGGCATATTGAGCGATAAAAAAGAACAAAAGCAAATCATCCGCCATATTGCATTGCGTGTATGGAATATTTTCAAAGCCCCTGAGCCATAATTTGCGTTTTATAAGCTTTCCCCAGGTATTTGCAGTAAATTCTCCACCTAAAAGCCAGCGGCGAAAAACCTCCCTGCCCTCAATTTTGCCATAAAAAATCTTTCCGTAGCGATTTTCTTTTGAAGGCGTAAAGTTTCCTTCTTCATCAAAGGTACCTGCAGTTGATTTTCCGTGAACGATGTCAATATCAACATTCTCAATGACAGCCCCCCACAGCGCGGACAAGGCCCCGCTTTCCATTTCGTCATCACTATCAACTTGAGTTATATAAAAGCCTTCAGCTTCAAAAGCAAGGGTTCGCCGAACTTCAATCAGTCCCCGGTTTTCCCTGTGCTCTATAAATTTTATTTTGATTTCCGGAAGCTTGTTTTTTTTCCTGTATTTTTTACATTCCTTTTGGGCAGTTCTGACAATTTTCTTTGCGCCCCGACCTTTTTCATCCCGCCCACAGCTTCTGTCACTCACAATTATAATCTCAAACGAGGGAAAGTCCTGAGTAAAAACCGAGCGAAGGCACTGAAAAAGATAAGGCTCCGTACCAAAAACAGGAATACAGACTGATATTAGAGGAGATGATTCTGATTTCATTTAGTCTCCTAAAAAGACTGTCATTGCCGTGCGTCCACCCCTGTCATTGCCCGGCTTGACCGGGCAATCTCACGCAGGGGATTTTCGGGTCAAGGGCGAAAATGACACTTTTTGAACTTATTGGTCATCCCCGACTTTTTCTTACTCCTCACTGCCGTCTATAATTACCGGTCTTATCTTGCAGCTATCACCAAAAACTTCCGTTGAAGAAAAGAAATTGACTCCTAAATAAATACGGTCGCTAATTTGTGTATAAGAAGAAGCCGCCATGTCATAATAATAAGCCGTTGGTGCATATCCTTCCTCGCTTGAATAATAAATAGAGCCCTTACTCGTTCCGATATAGCCCGAACCATTGCTTCCGTTAAAGTCAAATTCAACGCTTACATCCCTTGTGTCTGAAATAGCAAAGCTTTCAAGGTCGACTTCAACAATGCGGTTTGCGTTTTTGTACTTGTATGCGCCAAGGCTGTCAGTATAGAATGCGACGCCGTCATCGGCAATAACAAGTTTTTTGGGCTTAATTGCGATAAATTTCGCAGGACCATAAAAATATTGTGTATCTAAAGTCAAAGTTTCACTTGAATCAACAGTCGTTTCCGGTGAATAAAGGGCGAACATTGGTTGAGGTGTATCACTATTGTCGTAAAGCTCACTTGCCTCCACAAGAACAGGCTTTGCATCTTCAGAACTGCTTGTCTTCCACTGGGTTCCGTAGGAATCATAGGTATAAAGATACTTTTCAGATGGTGATTGGTAAGAAGCAAGCCCCAAGCTTTCTGTTATCGAGTTCTGATATGTATTGTATTTTAACACTTCTCCCCTGCTGTAAAAATACAAGTTTTGCGAAGGTGATAAATCAACATCACGAAGGAGAATATAAACATAGCCATCCTGATAAATCATATCCTTAATTTCGGCGGAATCGCTGTAAGTGCCGTCAGTGCTTTTAGTGACAGTATAAATTGTGCAGTCAGTAAAATAAATCACAGTATCTGATAAATCACAGGCACAGACACAAATTGTGTCAAATTCTTCAATGTTATCAATATATTTTATGGCGAAGTAGGCCTTTTCATCATATACTGTCAGAGCATAAAAGTCATACAAAGTGTAAGAGTCGATGTCTAAATTAAAAGTGTAAGTTTTTTCGCTATCTCCCTCTTGAAGGGCTAATTTATAAATTGTCAAATCTCCATCGATAAAAGAAGCGCCGTAGAGGGCAGTTTTTTTTGCATCGTAAGTAATAGTCTGAAGATTTTGATTAGTAGTTATGTCGTTTTTTGATGTATTCATAGATTTTATTGTGTAAATCGGAGGCTCAGAAGTATCAACACTTGCTAGATAATATACATCGCCGTCGCCATCAAAGCAAAAAGCATTATATTCAATATCAGAATCTCTGGTCGCCGTAGCAGGTGTATCACTGTCTACTGATGAAGCGGCGTCTGTAAGATAGTAATTATAATTGTACTCAGAGTCGTAACCATAGAGAAGAATTTTTGTGTCGGGAACGACCTGAGTGCCGTAATTTTTGATTAAAGAATCAGTAAGGAGAAAAGTATTGTCACTTAAATAGGGAGCCGTCCCGTACCAGGTGTCAGTCTCAAAGCCAGAGTAAACATTTATGATTTCTGTGCAAGAATAGAGAGTGTTTCCGTTTGTGTCGTTAAAATTAAGCTTTACGCTGTGGCTTCCAGGGAAAATACCATCAATTTTAATTTTGGCTTCATTGCCAGAAAAAGTAAATGAATTATTAAAATCCCCATTTTCACAAGACTCATTCCATTTATTCAAGGCATCTATCAAGGCATCTATTTTTGCTTGAACATCATCGTCCAGCACTTTATCTTCTGAAGGGTATCCTAATTTTTGCAATATTAAAAAAGTGCGCTCACCAAGTCCAAGCCACAGAACTTCCACGCTTGATATTTTAGAAGAGATAGAGTCATCAATAGACACAGGAAGACTTACAGAGCCAGTTACCGTGCTGAAAACAGGTGAAGCCGTCATCTCCAAGGGTTCTGTTCCTGAAGTATCAATTGTTTCGCTTGCCTGGGCACAAACAGAGCCCGTTGAATCAAGCAGGCTGGCCGTAATTTGGTAAGAGGCGCTTTCGGCAAAAGAAAAAGTAAAATAAGGGCCATCAGAAAAAATCGGGGAATATTCTGTCGTATCATCTATAGTTTCTGCGTCAGAATCATATTTATAGGCAACAACATTCCAGAAATAGTCCTCTGGAATTTCAAAATTTGTAGTTGCGCTTCTAAAATATGAAGGGCTTGCCCCAGATTTTGTGCCAAGAGAAACATTACCGCTTATTTTGTATGTGCCATTAGCAGCAGTTTTAGTGTTTATATCCGAGCAGCCTGTAAAAATCGAAAAACTGAGCGCAGAGATAACAAAACCTGCAAAATAAAAATCTTCTTCACTATTTTTTTCATAATTTTCTCCGTTTTTATTCTTCTTCAGTAACATAAATTTCAAAAGTCGCACTGACAGGCTCAAATTCAGGGAAATCTACAGTATCGCCATTAGTATTTATATAAGTAGTTTCTTGAGAAGGAGACACATATACGGTAAGATAGTAAGTTCAGCCGGCAGTCAAAGGATAATTCTCTAAAATAGAAAAAGTGTTGTTGTTACAGTCAAAATAAGGAATAAGGACATTTCCTTTTTGGAAAGTCCATTCGACGGAAAGAAGGCTTTGATTTTGTTCTTGCTCCCAGTCTACATCGCCAAGAACATCATTTTCATTCTCATCTAAAAGACTAAAGACAAAAGTACCGCTAGTAAGAGTGAAAGGAATCGAATTTTCAGCTTCAATATTCTCTGAAATCGTATAAATTTTTACATCATTTGAAACACTAACACTTCCTTCTGATTCTTCGAAAAGCTTAAATTTGATTGATTTTCCGTTTTCGATTTGCAGTGTAAAGGCATTATCACTAACGGTAATGCTTTGAGGCTTCGGATTTTCGATAATCTCATAATCAGAATCCTTAAGATAGAATTTTTCGGTAATTGTGGGTGAAGAAATATTTCCGTCTGAATCTGCCTTAAAGCCTTCGTATGAACCGATTGATAAAAAAGAGTATGCAAGTGAGCTGGAATACGAGTCTGAAAGGAACGCGCTGAGACTTTCTACCGGAAGATTGATATGACCGACATAGTAATTGCCTGTTTCAGACAAAAAAAGCGTATAGACTCCGCCGTCTTCGTCAGCATAAGCCATAGGAGAAAGCTCTTCGCTATCGCCAGTCGTGTCTTCGAGTTTTATTGAAAGAGGGTTCGGCCCGGATTTTATTGTCGTACTTTCGCTACCCGCATAAAAAAGCATCGTATATGTTTCTGTTTCTTGTAAATCAGATAATGAATCCTTAAAAGTTCCGTAAAGAATCGCTGTCGCCGTGACCCTTGCGCCAACAGGAACATCAGTGAAAGTGACTGTTTTTTGAGTAAGGCCAGCAAAGTCTTCATAAGTAAAAGAAAGGATTTTTTCAGAAGAATAATCGCCATAAAGAGCGATTTTCAGCGAGGCCGAAAGGAAATCTTCTGGATTTAAATCCTCGTCCTCAGTCGTTTCTGAATCAATTTCCTCCGTAGCTGTCCCTTCTTCGATTTCTGTCGCTTCTGAAGCTAAAACCCGTGCTGATTTTGAAAAAAGGGCGTCCTTTATTGATGACGAACTTACTGTAAAAGTAACCGAACTGTTTTCTTTGCTTGAAGATATGTCAGAACAGGAAATAAGCGCAAAAACAAAAAAGACGGAAACTAAAAGGGCAAAAAATTTGCAATCTTGAAAAACTTTTTTCATAATCTCCCCTAAACATTTTCAAAGTTATCTCTAAAAACTGAAGTTTTTAAAGGTTCCATTTAAATATTCTTATATTTTAACATAAGATTCATATATTTCAATACATTTGGAAGAAAATGAAAAAAGATTATCCTGCGTAAGTCAAAACAATACACAGAATTAGGGAGCGTTACGGGAAATACTCTAGTTCTTCACTTCTTTTACGCTATTGTCCTCGTTCAGAAGCACGATTTTCGGCTTCCAACTGTCGGCTTCCTTTTCGTCTATCTGAGTGTATGTTACCACGATGATTTTGTCCCCCGGCTGTGCGAGGCGGGCCGCCGCTCCGTTAAGGCAGAACTCGCCTTTTTTTCCAGGAATGATGTAGGTTGCGAGTCTGGCTCCATTATTTATGTTAAAGATTTCAACCTTTTCCCAGATGTGCATATTTGCCTTTTTTACAAGCTCTGTGTCAATCGAAATCGAGCCTTCGTAATCAAGAATCGTCTGGGTAACAGTAGCCCTGTGCAACTTAGATTTCAAAACTTCAATATTCATATTAATTCTCCCAAAATTTTTATTTATTTAATTCGAGCGCTATTCTCAGGCCGTCTAAAACCAGCTGGCTTTCAATGCGGTCGAAAAGACCTGAGTCACGGAAGAGGTTTGAAAAGCCGCCTGTCGCAATGACTGTTGGTTTTTCGCCCTTAAAGACTTCGCCCGTAAACCGTAAAATCAGCTCGCGGATTGAGCCTAGCGTTCCCCAGTAAAGGCCGGACTGAATCGCCTGAACGGTGGAAGTTCCGCAGGCTTTTTCGGGAGCAACAATTTCTACGCTGGGAAGCTGTGCCGTTCCCGAAGAAAGGGCGTGCATCATCATATTGATTCCGGGCAAGATTGCCCCGCCCCAGTATTCGCCTTCCTTCGTTATTACATCGACGGTCGTGGCGGTTCCCATGTCAACGACGATAATGTGCGATTTAAGCTTTAAAGAGGCCGCCCCGATTGCAGCGGCAATTCTGTCAGCGCCGATTTCACGGGGATTCGAGTAGCGCAATTTTAGCCCTGTTTTTATTCCTGAGCGAATCATTAAAGGCTCCGTTCCAAAATATTTTACGCAGGCACTTGTTACGGCATAGTTTAAGCTCGGAACAACGGAACAAACAGCAATGTCACTAATCAGCTTTGAGTCGATTCCGTTTTCCCGAAGAACTGAACGCAAAAAGATTCCAAGCTCATCGCTGGAAGTGCCCTTTGTAGTCGCACACCGGAATGTGAGAGAAATCTTGTCGTTTTCATAAACACCGCCCGAAAGCTGCGTATTGCCAATGTCAAGCGCTAAAATCATAAAACCTCCGAATTTGTAAGATGCAGATGCACGCCGATTAACTATGGATATTTTTTATTATCATCTGTGCGCATCAGCGTTTATCAGCGTCTGATTTAAAATTTTCTCGAGTTTTTCTCCCAGCTCTTTATTCGTCCCGCCTTTACAGACACAGTCTCCGTTTTTATTGAATATCTCAAACGGATGTTTTTCGCTTGTAATCTCGCTTAAATCGTTAAAGACCACAAAATCGGCCCCGGAATGAGAAAAAAGCTTTTCAATGGCACTTGCCTTTTCGCTTTCGTTTGCATCGCTCAAAAGCTTAAAACAGACGATTTTTGCCTTTTCGTTTCCGCCAGCCGCCGCCCATTCACAGAGCCTGTCAGCAATTTTAGGGCTTGCCCTGAATGTTACCGTCATTTCACCACCTGAAGGCAGTTTTTTTGCATTTTTTCCGGCTTTTACGGTTTTGCCAGCGACGGTGATTGTCTCAGGAACGAAATCGCTCACGGCTGCGGCATGAAGTACAGCATCGTATCGGTTTTGAGTAAGCTCATTCTTTATTGCAAGAAAAAGCTCCTCGCCAGTTTCAAAGGTCACGATTTTGACTGAAGAATCGCCAGCCTTTATCGCGCTTTTTGCCGTAACCAGAGTGACGCTGTTTTTTTCCGCAAGAATGTCAGAAATAGCGGCGCTCGTCCTTCCGCTGGAAGAATTGGTCACAACCCGCACGCTGTCAATGTATTCCCGGCAACCGCCGCCAGTGATTAAAATTTTCATAATCTTTCTCTCAAAAATAGACGCAGATGCACTAGCCGCGAGAGCGGCGAGTAAATAATTTCTACTAACGCAAACGACACGAAGTGGCGTATGCACGCAGATTAACGCAGATTTTATGCGTGTAACAACATTCACTTGCGTTTATCCACATCTAAAATAAATTCCAGCATCTTCTCTGGTGAAATAAGCTTTCCGTATCCGACACTTCCGCAGGCGAGCCGCCCTTCGTCAGTCGGTAAGATTTTCGTTCCCCAGGCTTCAAGTTTTTTCAGGTTTTCCACAGTTGCAGGATGAGCGAACATGGCCGAATTCATCGCAGGAGCAAGAAGAACCGGCTTTTCAAAGTTATTCGCCAAAAAAACGGCGCCGAAAAGGTCATCGCAAAGGCCGCTTGCAAGCCGTGAAATGCAATTCGCCGAGGCCGGGTAAATCACGATTAAGTCCGCCCATTTTTGGCTGAGCGTTATGTGCGGAATGCAGTCAGGCTTTCGCTCAAACATACCCGGGGTGAGACTTTCCCTGTGAGTAAGTCCCTCAAAAACCGCCGGCTGTAAAAACTTTAAGGCTCCCTCGCTCATCGTCACCTGAACTTCTGAGCCTTCCTTCACGAGTAAGCTGGTAAGTTCACAAGCCTTGTAGCAGGAAATGGAGCCTGTCACATGAAGAAGAATGTGTTTACCTTTCAACATTGTCAATCAGCCTTACATCTTCGATTGAAGCGGCGGCATATAGCCGTCCGTCCACTTCCGTTACATAGTCGATTACGAATCCGTCGTTTTCCAGCTGAGCTTTGATTTCTTCGACAGATTTTCCGCTTGAAAGTGCCTTGTGCAAGAGAGGAGCTTTTTTAAGTCCCTGTGCAGAAAGCCGCTTGTTTCTTGAGCTAAAGGCAAGTCCGTTTTCTTCCCGCACGATTGGGCAGGGAATAATTTTTGTCCGCAAGAAAAATGCCTTTGCCATTCCGTCAAGCAGCTTATACTGCTGAAAATCTTTTTCGCCAAAATATGCGTTTTCCGGTAAAAAAATCTGCAAAAGCTTCATTACGACCGTAAGAACTCCGTCAAAATGTCCCGGTCGGCTTGCTCCGCACAAGGTTTTTGAAAAATTATCCTCGCTCAGCTTGTAGTGATAATCATCGGGATACATAATGTCATAAGTCGGCGCAAAAAGATACGAAACGCCCGCCTCTTCAAGCATCGCGCAGTCTTCATCCCAGGTTTTCGGATAAGTTTTTAAGTCGTTCTGGTTGTTAAACTGAACCGGATTCAGAAAAATGCTCACGACAGAAATGTCGTTTTCGCTGATTGCCCTTTTTACGAGGGACAAATGCCCCTTGTGAAGCGCGCCCATAGTCGGCACAAGGCCAACGCTCTGGTGTTTTTCGCTTCGCTTAAGTTCTTTTTCGATTGAAAGCCATTCGGCCGGTGTGTGTATAATTTTCATAATTTTTCTCTATTTATTAAAAGTTTCTTTCTCTGACGGGAAAGTTTTGTTTTTGCAAGTTTCGTCGTACTCGTTCAGCGCTTTTTTTACAAGCTCGGCTCCTTCGATAAAATGGCGGACGAACTTTGGCTTGAACTTTGTGAGACCGAGCATATCGTGAAGAACGAGAACCTGGCCGTCAACATTCGCACCGCCACCAATCCCGATGATTGGAACGGAAACGGCTTTTGACATTTCTTCTGCCACATCTGACGGAATGCACTCCGCGACAATCGCAAAGCAGCCGGCTTTTTCAAGGGCGATTGAGTCTTTTACGAGCTTTTCTTTCGCCGCCTCACTTCGTCCCTGAACCTTGTAGCCGCCAATAGCGTGATAAAACTGCGGGGTAAGACCTAAATGTCCCATAACAGGAATTCCTGACTCAACCAAGTGGGAAATCAGCTCTAAATTTCCGTCCGCTCCCTCGATTTTTACGGCATCTGCGCCTTGGGCAATAAGTTTTCCCGCGTTTTCAGTGCCCTTTTCAATGCCAAGCCTTGTTGAAAGGAAAGGCATATCGCTCACCAAAAATTTGTCGCAAAGTCCCCTGTGAACGGCACGGGTATGCAAAGCCATAAGCTCAACTGTCGCCGGAATCGTAGTTTCTTCGCCGTGCATTACATTTGAAAGCGAGTCGCCTACGAGAACGCAGTCCACATTCGATTCGTTAATAAGACATGCCATCGTATAGTCGTAGCATGTGACCATAGAAATAATGGATTTTTCAGCTTTCCGCTTTGGAAAGTCCGCTGGAGAAAGTTTCATAGTACCTGCCTGTTTTTTAATTGGTCAAGTCTAAAATGTGTAAGAAATAGCTTCTGAATCAGCACTCAGGCACAGCCCCTCGCAAGCTTCAGAATTACTTTAAGTCAAAGTTTCCGACGGAAATCTCTGCTTATGGGAAAATAATATATTGAAAAGGCAGGAATTTTACAATAGATTAAAATCCGCAAAATGATACGGCTTTCTGACTTCTACAAGGAAATTTTCGGCTCAAAAACCTACAAGCTCTCACTTGACGCCTCGTGCACCTGCCCGAACAGGGACGGAACTAAAGGAAAGGGCGGCTGTATTTTTTGCTCAGAAAGCGGAAGCGGAGAATTTGCCGCAAACCGTTCACTTTCCATAAAAGAGCAGGTTGAAAAAGCAAAAGCGCTCGTAGAATCAAAAATCAAGGGAAGAAGCGGAAGCAGAAAAGGAAAATATATCGCTTATTTTCAGAATTTCACTTCGACTTACGGAAATGCAAAACTTCTGGCGCAGAAATACAATGAGGCCCTTTCTTGTGAAAATGTCGTGGCACTGGCTATTGCTACCCGTCCTGACTGCATTGAAGGTGAAATTTTAAAAGAAATAGCAAAAATCGCAGAAAAAAACTTTGTTCAGATAGAGCTTGGCCTTCAGACTTCAAACGAAAAAACCGGAAAATTCATAAACCGTCTCTACACAAATGACGATTATGCCGGAGCCGTAAAAAGAATCAAAAAAGCGAATCCCAGAATTCACATAGTAACTCACTTAATTTTCGGTCTTCCGGGAGACACTGAAAAAGATATGCTTGAATCAGTAAAATTCGTCAAAGAAACAGCGGAATCCAGCGTAAGCTCACTGTCATTTCGAGGAGAGCTCAGCCTGGCCGAAAAATCTTCCCAATTCTCACAATTCTATGGCATAAAAATCACATCTCTCTTTGTTTTAAAAAACACGCGGCTTGCAGGGCTTTATGAAAACGGAGACTTCAAGACTCTGGAAAAAGACGAATACATTTCTTTATTAAAAAAAGCCCTTCCGATTTTGGGTGAAAGATGCGTCGTTCACAGGCTTACAGGAGACCCGCCAAAATCAACTTTAATCGCCCCGCTCTGGACAAGCGACAAAAAAAGAGTTTTAAATGAAATCAGTGGAATTCTTAGAGAAAAATCTGTATAATCTCGCTTATGTTTCAAATTCGTGTAAAGGCAGATTTTGCGGCGGCTCATTTTTTGCGTGATTATCATGGAAAATGCGAGAATCTTCACGGTCACAATTACAAGGTTTATGCCCATGTTCAGGGAAAAAGGCTGGATGAAGGCGGAATGTTGCTGGATTTTACAGAATTAAAGGCCGCTCTCAAAAAAGTGATTGAAAGGCTAGACCACACAAATCTTAACGATATCGCTTTTTTTGAGCAGAACCCAAGTGCCGAGCGAATCGCAGTCTACATTTACAAGGGAATTATAGATTTACTTCCAAGCCTAAAAAAGACAGACGAAGAAAGCGCTCACCTTTGGGCAATCGATGTTTTCGAGACAGAAAACAACCGGGCAAGATTCATACCATAAGAAACCAGCTCAAAAAGTGTCATTTAATTGCAATACAAGAGATTGCCGCATCAAGTGCGGCAATGACAGGGCATCTAAGCAAGGGCGACAAGCAATGCCCTTGAGTGCGGCAATGACTCATACTTATTGGACAGCCCTAATTTTCTGAAAACAGTTTAGTCTACCGTCCATGCAATCGTTGTTGCCGTACAGGTGCCAAGGGCATAGTTTTCGTACATATTGATGTAATATGTACCTGCCTCAAGATAGCCAGCACTAATTGTAGCCGTGGCTGCATCAAGATTTTCATAATACTTAATGCTTGAATCCGTGCTGAAGCCAGATGTCTTTGAGATGGCAAAATCAAGTTTTCCCTGACCGCTTGCATCTGTTACGGTGAGCGTGAGCTTTGATGTACGGGAAAGACTTACCGTGTAATAGGTGCTTTTTCCGTCTACTGAAACATTGCTCTTTGTCGTAGTCGTGCTGTAGGCATTGGAAATATCCTCACTTACGGTACCGCCGTCGTTCTTTCCAATGACATATCCATACTTTCCACTTGAATATCCTGTAAGGGTTACGCTTTTTACGACATTATTCGCGCTTACTGTTCCTTCGTTATATGCTACGATTCCGCCTGCATAAGAGGCTTTAGTTCCCGTTACGGTCACTTCATCGAGCGTTATGTAGTCGACAGTTCCTTCATTTTCTGCGACACCACCCGCAACAGAAGCAGCAGATTGTGCGTTAACGACACTTCCGCTTACAGTGATTTTACCCGTTCCAATCGTTCCCTTGTTGTATGCAGCGACTCCGGCCGTATAATTATAAGCCGTGCTTGTGACTTTTCCCTTAAAAGCGCCACCAACAATTTTTCCGTTTGTGTCATTATAGCCGACAAGCCCTGCCGCATAAGAAGAGGCCTTTGCAGAAGTAATAGTTGTATTTGCATCAACTACAATTTGCTGAACAGAACCTGCGTTATAACCTGCGGCACCACCAACATAGCTTGCGTAAGAAGAGCCTGTTATGGTACCTGTAGCAACATTTGCCGTGCTTGCGTCTCCGTAGAGAACGCCTGTGTTGTAGCCGGCAATTCCGCCGATGTAAGAAGAGCTTACTGAGCTTGTTACAGTCGCTGTGCTTACGACTGGGCTTGAAATGTAAGAGGCGTTGTAGCCTGCAATTCCACCAGCATAATATCCTTTTACGGAGTAGCTTGCATTTGTCGTAATTGTAGGGCTTGAAATTTTATAAGAAGAAGAGCCTGGAGTAGTTGAATCAGCGTATCCCGTAACGCCACCTGCGTAATAGCCCGTTACAGAAGTATAAGCGACTGTCGTACTTACAATATTAGTGTTCTTTGTGTAGCCTGCAAATCCGCCGACGCCTTTTCCATAAGTTGAAGTAGTTGAGCCTGTGATTTGTGCAAACTGTATTTTGTCTGGACTTGAACTTGTTCCAAATGTCGAAGTTTCTGCATAGCCTGCAAGGCCACCAACATAAGAAGCGTTAGTGCCAGAAATGGTAAGGATTTTAGAAGAAGTCCCTTTGATTAAGTTTCCGCTTGTTGTAACACTAGTTGCCTTTGCAATAAGTCCACCTACATAAGCGTTAGAAGCACTAGAAGCAAGAGAACTTTCTGTAAGGGTACAGCCTGTAATTGTCGCACCGTTTGCCTCAGAGGCAAGCCCCGCCACATAAGTTTTACCAGAATTGAGTGTAAGTCCTGTAAGGGTTAAATTCTTTACTGTTCCAGAAAGGCTTTCAAAAAGAGAAGTTACGCTTGCGCTTGAAGAAACAGTGTAGGTTAAAGATTTAGAATTTCCGTCGAATGTTCCGCCAAAGGCTGTAACCGGAATCCAGTCTGTTAAATCTGTTACATCATTTACAAGCTTTATGCTAGAATTCTTGATTGCAGAAGAAGCGTTGCTTGTATAAGAGAAAAGAGGCCAGAAATCATCGGCACTTTCGATTGTGTAAACGCTGTTTTCTCTGTCGTAGCTTGCCCACTGGGCATAAAGCGTAGTGTCTTTGGTAAATGTCGGGTTGTCGCCTGGTGAATAGCGACTTCCTTTTCCGTCTTCCCTTGTGTTCCAACCACGGAATTCTTTTCCCTCAGGAGAAGTAAGGCCGCTAGCAGCCAAAGTGGCAACCGTTGACTGGGAAGCATAAGTCTGCTCGTAAGCCTCCCCGCTTCCGCCGTTTGCATCGTAGGTCACTTTATAAGTGTACAATTGTACATAAGTTCCTAAAATCTCGCTCACAGAAAGCTCTTTATAGCTTTTTGCTCCTGCCTCTACGATTACAGAAGTCTGCCAAGGAGAAACAAGAAGACTTCCATCTGAATCATAAAAATACAATGTAAGATAGTAGTTTCCCGCAGTTACGCCAGATTTTTCAAATGTCGCACTTTTAGAATAACTGGCGTCACTTGTAACAGTAAGCTCAGTTGCGCTAGAAGCATAAAGCGAAGCGGAAACTTGAGAAAAAGACCAGTAATATTTTACTTTTGCGACATCAAAATCCTCGAGTTCAAGTAAATCAACTTTTACAAGGCCCGCCGTCTCGCCGGAATTTACAGTCAGGGTAAAAGCAACTTTAGTTGTCGCACTTGAGTTAATCGTAATGCTTTCGCTTGTCGCGCTCATACTAGAGCCATTTGAAGAAGCCGTAAGCATAAACTGCCAGGTTCCAGAAATATTCATTCCGTAATCATCCAGAACAACCCCGTCATCCTGAGCCATTTCGCCAAAAGTGTCCCAGGAAGTGATTTTGTATGTATCACTTGCAGAAAGTGTTCCGCTTGTAGTAGACGCTTTTCCGTAAAGTGTAATGTCCGTAAGGTCAGTCTTTGAAAAAGCCGGCAAAATCGTTCTTTCTGCCGCAGTCTCGTCAGTATCTGTAAGGATAATCTTTACGCGAGTTTTTCCGTCAACTCTTTCTGAGTTTTCCAAAATATCAGAGCAGGAAGCAAAAATAAGTGAAAAAGCTGCCATTGCCCCCACAATATATTTATTTAATTTCATACTATTCCTCCTCGTATGGCGCAACTACCACCACCGCCGTCTGAGTGTAAACCTTTGAACTGTCAGTAATTTTTACCATTACAGTGTGTACGCCATAATCAGTTGATTCTTTTCCAAGATATGTTTTGCAGTCAAAATAAGATAAGTTTCCAGACGCTGAATTTGTAATGTTTTCGATATGACTATACGACGAACTTCCGTCAACATACCAGTAGAAGTTTCCGCTAAAGCCACTCTTATATGCAGTAAGCTTACTTCCGCTTTGACTCATAACAAGGTCAGTTGCGGCGCTTGCCGCCGGAAGAGTAATTGTGTAAATAAGAGCGTCTTTTTTTGTCCACTGAGCATACAGCGAATAGCCGCTATTATTAGAAGGAAAGCTTTCCGTAATTTGCGAAACCGTGCTGTCCATACTTGAATCTGCCGCCGCATTCCACAAGACAATCTGTTCGTCGCTATAGCTTGTTCCGCTTCCGTCCTTTTTTGTGTTCCAGCCTGTAAAAATCCAGCCGTCCGCATAGAAGTTTACAGGTGTAAGCGAAGTCTGCTCCCCAAAAAGAATAACCTGATCATAAAATTTTATCCCAGATGAATTCTCTCCAATAGAATTGATTTCTGAATATGCAGGATTTTTGTCTTCGCTAGTTCCTGAAGAATATGAATCGTAATAGTTTGGGAAATATGTAATCTCTTTTGTGTAAGGAATTAATTTCGCATAGAGAGTAACATTACCTGTCGAACCGCTTGCAATTTCTGATACTTTTGTCGAAAAATCGCTGTCTGAATACCAGCCGCTGAATGTGTAGCCAGTTTTACTTGCATTTTTTAGCGTAATTGCACTTGATTCAACCGTGTAGCTTGTGGCGTTAGAATTTGTCGCTCCATCACAATTTTCGTAAGTGATTGTGTATTCTATTGCAGTCCATTTCGCATAAAGGGTCACATCGCCGTAAGAGCCGCAGGCAATTTCGGTCACTGCTTCGCCTGAAAAATCGCTTGCAGCGTACCAGCCGCTGAAGGTATAGCCAGTTTTTGAAATGTCGCTTGAAGCCGCAAGTGTAATTGCCTCGCTTTCAACAGTGTATGAAGAAGGAGCAGTGTAAGACTCTTCCCACGAACCGCCATTTACAGTGTATGAAATCGTGTAAGTGTCAACCGTCCATTTCGCATAAAGAGAGAGAGTTGAGCCGCTTGTTGTAGATTCCTTTGTAAGTGAAGTTACCGGACTTGTGAAAGAAGAATCAGTGTACCATCCCCCGAAGGTATATCCAGATTTTGAAATTTCGCTCTCCGACGGAAGGGTGATTTCTGTATCTTCTTCGGTAAAGCCTGTGAAAAGCTGAACTCCGTTTGAAAGAGTTGCATTATCGATTCCATAGTAGCTGATTGAATAAATCGTCGTTGCCCACTTTGCCCAGTAAGATTTATCTCCATAGGAGCCTGTTTTAAGCTGTGTGACAGCAGAGCCTGAAAAATCAGGGCTTTCAAACCAACCTTTAAATGTGTTTTCGCTCAGGGTAATGTCAGTTCCGGCCGGAAGGGCTATTGTGTCACTCTCAACAGTGTAGCTTTCTGGAGCCGTGTAGCCGTCTGCCCATTCACCGTTATTTTGCACGTAAGAAATGCTGTAGTCTATAAGACTAAATTTTGCAGCAAGGGTCACATCTTTACTTACAACATAGCTTCCGGCAGAAACAAGGTTTTCTCCGTCATACCAGCCTTCAAGAGCATAGCCGTAAGCGTCCGAAATACTTGAAGGGAGCTGACTTGAAGTTAAAGTCGTGCCACTTTCAACAGAAATTGAAGAAGGTGCCGTTCCGTGTTCAGTTGAATAACTGACCGTGCAGTAAGTTTTTTCGCCTTCGCTTGAAGAGCCTCCGTCCGAGGAGCAACTTACTGAAAATAAAACTGCGCCCGCCAAAATAAGAGCGAACGCAATTAAAGGTGTCCTTTTTTTCATAATTCCTCCGTTTAAAATATGAAAATTCACAGAGTACTATACAAAAAAAAAAAGCAGTTTGTAAAGAATCTTCACTTTATCTTATGAAAACCTTATATCTCCAAAATCTCTAAAAAAATTAGTTTTTTTTTAATCTACAGGGCAGTCAGCATGCTGGCTAGAAACTGTCGCACTTTCTTTTTTAAGGCCGAGCATTTCCTTCATCGTTCTCCAGCCAAGCTCGGCACACTTAACCCGCGCAGGCATATGCTGAATTTCACGCAAGGCACTAGCTTCGTCAAGCTCCTCAATCTCCTCGTCGCTGACAGTTCCCTGAATCATTCCCATAAAAATCCCGGAAAGTCTGAG
>CALGGS010000023.1 GCA_937915735.1 uncultured Treponema sp. | reverse complement strand
CTTTGAGCGTTACCTGATTCCCGACAGAACCAATGATTTCTGCAACATTGTAATCGTCAAGAATATATTTGAAGCCGTCGATGTTATATTCGCCTGCTTTCAAATTAACAAGTTCGCTTGTTATGGTCTGCTCGGTCTCTCCAGTCAAAGTGACAACGGTTGTGCTTGGCTGGATATACACATTTTTTACTATTGAAATTACACGGCACAGAATATCAAGCGGGTAGGCTGAATCCGGGTGAGTTACTCGCAAAGTGCAGCTTCCACCATGCTTAGGGCTGATTACTGCATTATTTCCGTTAAAGCTCAGACTAATCGGGCTTTCCTCATCTTTCTCGTTGATGATTTCCCACGCAAACTGACTGTCGAGCGAACCTTCTTTACCGTTCACAAGTGAAACTGAGATTCCCTTGTCTCCATCGTCCTGGTTCATCGTTACGATATTGTTGCTTGTGGTGATGTAACTTACTTCGGTTGCATCCGCAAAGACATACACGCCCATGTAATACGGATAAGCTGCCTTTGTGTGCGTGATTTTGATTCTTGCATATCCGGCATCCTTTGCCGTAATCATACAATACTGACCTGTCGGCTGAATCGAAGCGACTGCAGGATTGTCTACGGTCCAGGTATAACCATCAATATCCGAAACATCGCCGCCATAAAGTGAGACAAATACCTTTTCACTCACGCCCGGTGAAGTCTGCAAGACTGAATAATTTGAATAGATATACGGCTCTGTCGTGACCTCGTAGTTTTCTGCAAAGCCCTTTACCGTAACAAGACAATGTGCCTCATAACCGCCGTAAGAGCAACGGAGCGAAGTCTGACCTTCTGCCAAGCCCTTGATTGTAACGCCCCAATTAGATGATTTGTCGCACTCGATAATCGAAGCGTCATAATCCCATTTAAGCGTGATGTTTTTCTGTTCCTTGCTCGGCTTTACCGAAACAGAAACATATTCCATCGCCCCAATCTGCGTTTCCAAAGCAGTCTTTGCAAGCGAAAGCGAATTGATTTCGATTACTTTTGCTGCAGGGCTTTCATCAAAGCTGTTGAAAAAGCTACATGACGGTAAGCCAAGAGTAAAACTTGCAAGCGACAAAACGCCTGCAAGCCTGAGTTTTATATTTGAGATTTTCATTAAGTACTCCTCGTGATGTAGAAAAATAATCTCGATTTAGTTTGGAACTATCGTGTTCTTACATACCGTTCCTGTGCCGCAGGGATTTCCACAGGCGGAAGCTCCAGCGGCGTGTTTGTAATCAGTTTGATTTCCGTACCCTCCTTGATTTTGATTGTTGGTTTTATATCCAAAGCCTTGTTCAAGATTTTGTTTCCCATCTTGCTCGCTTCGGCGTAAACATCTGTCATTGAGTTTTTGAGATACTCGTTATTCTGCGAATTGATGTCATTTGAAATTTCCGTCTGGATAATGCTGAACATCGCAATCATTCCGAGAGCCTTAAGCGTCTCGAACGGATGATTTGAAACGCTTCCACGATAACCGCTCGCTCCCTGAGCATTTACGCCGTTCATATTTCCAAGCTGAACCCGGTAATTATCCGGACGGATAAGCAGATTCCATGCGACCTGAACATCCTTCTGCCCGTAGCTCACAGATGAATTGTATGTTGCCATCAAGAGCGAACCTTCTGGAATCAAAAGAAAAGAATGATCCTGGCTTGAATACACATTCTCGGTTACGCGGGCAATTACCACGCCGGGATTATCCGTGTTGATTGCCGTAACCAGTGCGCCTGAGATAATCGTTCCGTCCCAGAGAGATGCCTTGCTCAGATACTTACCGCCAGTACTTCCAGCTCCAGAATTGAAGAAGTTTTCGCGGTTGGTGTCGTAAGCATTTGTAGCGGGGGTAGTTGAGCCTGTAGAAGCTATCCCATTTCCGAACGCTCCGTTTCCATAAAGCGAGTTCTGTAAGCTCTGTGTCTGTGCCATCTGCTGTGCAATGAATTCTTCACGACTCATTCTTTGTCCGCTGGCATTCGTGCCGTAATTCCCGCTCATAATCTGCGAAACAAGATTTCCGTTCTGCTGCTGGCTTGAATAATCCAGGGCTGCAAGTCCTTCAATCTTTCTTGGGGATTTTGAATTACGGGTATCTGGTCGGTCGGATTTGTAATTTGACCTGCTTCCGACTGACGAAACCGGGGCGGTTCCAACTTCTCCCTGCTGCGGAAGCTGAAACTCTGCGGGCAAAGTTTCTAGGACATCATCTATTTCCTTTTCCGACTTTTCGGTTTCGCTAGAATCAGACTTTTCAGAATTGCCCGATGAAAAATCAACAGGGGACTTGTCCTTAAACTCAATCACTGTCTTAGTTCCAGCCTTGTCGAGTTCGCTTGAATCCTGCTGCTTTCGTTTCCGGCTTCCGGCGTTCATCGCAACAAAGGCAATCAGAAAAATCACAAGAACGCCCACCATAATTACACCGATTATCGTCCCGGTGTTGAGCATACGAGCCTCATTTTCCTCTTCCGGCGGCATAAGCTCATCTTCGTCCTCGTCTGCGTACAGTTCTTCTTCTAAAAGCTCATCCGCATTTTCTTCTTCGCTTTGTGCCGTCAGTTCCTCTGTCTGCTTTTCAGGTGATTCATTTTCGCTCATTCATCACCTCCAGCCTCAGATTCTTCCGTTGGTTCAGTCTTTTCCAAGTCGGTTTTCTTCGTGACTTTCTTTTCAACCACAACCTTTTCTTTCCCAAGTCTGAGTGTGATCTTGTTGATAAGGCGAGGAATCACGAAAGTGTTTTTATGAACGCTGTAATTCACGATTTCGTTTTTCTCATTAAACAGAACAGGCAGCTTTTTCTGAAGGACAACCGGCTCAACTTGAATATAGGTGCACTGTCCGTCGTCATAAATGCGGTTCGGCAAAAACTCCGGCTTTTTGAATCGTGAATATTTGATTTTGTAGTCGAAGGAAAGAAGCTCAGGATTTGATACCCGCAGATATTCGCTTATAATCTCACGACCTTTATTCGGGTCTTCCTTCTTTGCCCAGACATTCTTTTCAACCGGATATGAGAATTTCACCATAGCCATGTGCGTGTCCGAGAATGAACGCAAGCGGAAATGATAAACACGGCGGTCTGTGATAATCACAAGAGAGGAATCCTGCTTTGAATAGGCTGGTTTTACGAAAAGATGCTGCACATCCTTTCCTGTAAGCGGATTTTTTGCTACTCCCGCCGTCAACTCCCAGACCGATTCATCTTCCGAAAGCAGGGGAGTTCCAATTACGACTTCGCCTTCTTCCAGAACGATGTCCGTAAGATGATAGGGCTGTGCGTAGACTTCAAATACAAAGTTATCGTTGAACTGATAGAAAAATGTTCCGCTCTTATAATGCTCCGGCTTCTGTGTAGCCCGCTTCTGGCTGTCAGTTACCGCATCATAGCCTGTGAGTTTCTTATTGTCAGTTTCGGGATTGTCGTGCTGTTCAGGAACATAAACAGGACGGTCTACATAGACTACTGTTTCCTCAACATCCTGTACCTTCAATTCTTCCTGCATCAGAAAGTTCTTTTCGTCAGCTTCGTTAAGCTGTTCTTCTTCCTCAATGGAACGAGCGGCTTCGGGTGACTCTGCCTTAAAGTCGTTGGGAAGTTCCATGTTCTGTGTGGTCGTGCATGAAGTAAGCAGAACGCTCACCGTAAGCACATATGCAAGTTTTCTTTTCATTGGTTGTACTCCTCTTGATGTATTTTTTATTGTTTTGTGACTTATTTTGTTTTTGTTGATATGTTTTCAATCGCCTTCATATCAAAAGCTGTGATGTAGATTCCAAGCGGATTATCCTTGATGTCCTCGTCCGAAGGCTGAAGCATTTTGATTGTAATAACCGCACGGAACGATTCATCGCTCATCATCTGCCCAGAAAGCTGGCGGGTAATAATCTGATAATCAACCTGATAAGTGTCTGCGGAAAGTTTTAGCGGTTCGGTCTGGAAAATAACTTCCTTCGTGCGGTTCCCAAAATCCTTGAATGGATTATTTTCACGCACAAGAGTTGAATACTTCTGTGCTGTTGTAGAAGTCAGAAGATGATAAGTTTTTGCGACTGATTTTTTCATCACCGTCTTATCAGTGGAAAGTGTGTTCGTAAGGCTGATGAATTCTTTGACCTGTGCCTGAACCGCAACTTCGGGAACATTGAAGTTCTGATAGTTTCTGCGGGAAACAGGCCCGATGTACTGCGTTTCGCCAAAATCATTCATCGTAACAAGTACGGGAATTGAATCCGGGCGGCTGACTGCAAAAATGGTGATTCCGATGGAAAGAAAAAAAGAAAGGGTAGCCACAATAACCACGAATTTCAGAATCCGGTTCTCCTGCTGCACCTGACCGCAAATATAGTCAAAATGCTGGAGCTGCGGGTTGAAAGGGGTTGCGTTGGTTCCCTTTGGCAAGAAATTTTTTGAACTCAATGTACCTCCCTGGGCAGGTCAGTACAATTTCAGAATATCTAAAAGCGGGCTTTTGGTCAATATTTCATTTAGTACATAAATCATTCACATTCTTCTTAAAGTCTGACAAAATTCAGTTTCTATGCTATAATAAAGCCTAGGGGAATCGGATATGGAAATTGATATTGAAATTGACGGACTAACCAATTGCCTTGTAGAACGGGCAACAGGACAAGAAAAAGATACTCAATATCGCCTTATTTCAAAAACAATTACAAAGGCTGAAGCAGAAAATTTGAAAATAGCTGGCTGGCTTTTTGATTGGAGCATTCCTCACTCAAATGGATACGAAGTTTACGAACTTTTGTTAAAAGACACAAATGAAAGACAAGGCTTAATAGCACTAAAACATATTCGTAATCAGCTTTATACTCATGTTGATGTTGTAGAATCTTCTCCCTCTAATAGAGGAAGCCATGGTATTTATCAAGGTGTTGGTGCTCATTTGTTTGCAATCGCTTGCAAATTAAGCTGGGATGTTGGAAATGAAGGTTTTGTTCAGTTTAAGGCAAAGACAAATCTTGTTGAACATTACAGAGAAACTCTAAATGCTCAGAATATTGACGACCAGAATATGTTTATTGATAGTTACTCTGCTATCAATCTTATAAAAAAATATTTTTCAGAGGAGGCTTAATATATGATTAGCGTCAGAGAACCTATTGTTTGTGATAATTATACTATTACATTCAAAGAACCAGATGTTGCTCTACGATTCGGAGAAGCAATGCCAGACTCACGACTTACCGAGCCTTCCGATGGAAAAGTATTTCGTCTTAGGGAAGCCATTATACTTTCAAAAAAGTTAGGTCGCCCTCTAACAAAAGATGAAATGAAAGAATTTACTTTGTAACGACTGGCGGAGATTCCAAGTCTGACTTGAAATCTCCGCCAATATTGACATCTCATTTATCTTTCAAATCCGTATGATTTATCATTAACGACACGGATATTTCGTTCTGAAAACTGCTTCTTCAATCCACCTGCAGGAGCGGAAATTGATACAGTCTTTCCTTCAAGATTTTCCTTGTGAAGCTGATAAACAGGGACATAAATTCTTTCTTTGCCTGTACGGATAATCACCGCATCATTCCAGCTCTCGTCTTTATCAAAATTGATTGTCTTCTCAACAACTCCGTAAACGCTACCTCCTTCAAACAAACGCAGGGGTAAAGTAGATGATTTGAGAAATTCATCAAGAAACAAATTGTATCGTCCGCTTGCCTGTAATACTTCCTGCCATTCTGAATTCAGCGTAAAAAAGGCACCCTCTTTCTGTGCAAGTTTTATCGTTGTCAGATATGCAAGCCTGTTCTGTAAACTCTGATCCAGATTTTTCGCAAAAATCTTTCCGTCATATTGCAACAACCTGTCGTCAAGGCTCGTCCATCTGGCTGATTGCGGAAGCCATTCCCTTGCAGCCTGGATTTCCTCATAACTTCGCTCTCCTATCATCGCTGTTGTCATTTCAGAAAGCACTTCCCGCATTGTCGCCTTAATCATCTCTTTTGCAAAAAACACCTTTCGTCCATTCTTGTCTGTACCGTTGATTGCAAGATGGGCGTGACGGTGAGCGGTATTATTGTGGATGCAGCTTTCCCAGTAGAGTTTGTAGCCCGTAAGATTTTCCAGCCGCTCAATGAATTTTCCTGTCAAAAGCTTCAAGTCCACATTCTGACTTTCCGGCGAGATAATACATTTGAAATGGTCTTTGTCCATGTTCGCTTCGTATTCCGCAAGCTCAGTTCCGAATAATTCTGGCTTTTCCTCGACTTCCGATTTCTCAGTCTGAGGCATATAGGTTTTCAGGTATTTCAGATGAGATTCTTTTGAGTGTCCAATCGACATCTTAAAAGTGACTCTCTGCTTGCGTGAGTTTTCCGAGCCTTCCGACTTTACATAAAAACCGCTGCTCCCGAAACCGCCATTCTGCGATTTGTGCCATCTGGCATTTTTTGTTTTAGTGAGATTTTTCAAAATCCTGTTCAGGTTCCCAACATCGTCTTTTTTGTACGCTGGTCTTCGCCAGTCATAAAGCCCTGTGTCTTTCTCAGGATTTTCTTTTTTGGGGTGACTAAAAATTGATTTGATATTCGCCATATACGCTCCGTTTTTAATGCGCCACTTGGCACATCAGATTGATATATGGACAGGTCGGATTAAATGTATCGAAGCGGGAAGTAAAAGGTCAAGACAGCAGAAAAGAAGGCAAAAATAGGGATGTGCCACACGAAAATACCCCGTGCTACAAATCTGCGTAGACATTACAAGGATTTAACTTACTTTGCGCCACAAAAATTTATCTTGTGGTCAGTTGGTTTAGGAAACTTTCACCACTTTAGCAACTTTGCGCCATCTGGCACATCACAAATTGCTTGATTCTCTTCCTCAAAATCACTATCTTAATCCAATCAAACTTCGACCTGCCCAGGAAGAGGTTTTATGATTATACTTACCGAAAAACCGAGCGTGGCAAAAGACTTCGCTTCGGCACTGGGCTGTAGTTATTCCACAAAAGACAAATGCTACAAAAGTTCTGTCGGAAAAACTACAATCGCAAACTGCGTGGGGCATCTGTTCAATCTGGCAGAACCTGCCACCTACAATCCTTCCTTCAAAAGCTGGAAGAATCTTCCTGTCATTCCCGAAAAGTTCATCTACAAACCAAGCGAAAGCCTGAAAGATGTCGCAAAGAATGTCGTTACGCTTTTGAAACATCACAAAACGGATGAAATCCTGATTGCGACTGACGCGGACAGAGAAGGGGAGATTATCGCGCGAGAATGTCTGAATGCTGCCGAAATTACTGATTCCGACAATA
This sequence comes from uncultured Treponema sp., assembly GCA_937915735.1. GTDB lineage: Bacteria > Spirochaetota > Spirochaetia > Treponematales > Treponemataceae > Treponema_D. The sequence goes on along the minus strand of CALGGS010000023.1, from coordinate 230 downwards.
TCCGAAGGTTTTGGGTTTCTCAGGCTCTCACAAAAGATGTGATTCTGGACGGAATCAAAAATGCCCGACCGCTTTCCGATTATGACTTTCTTGCCAAACAAGGCTTCGCACGACAGAAAGCTGACTGGCTCATCGGAATGAACGCAACACGCTATGTCTCAAACAGGGTAAACGGCGGGGGAGTGCTTCCTGTTGGCCGGGTAGATCGGAAGAGCGTCGTGTAGGGAAAG
>CALGGS010000022.1 GCA_937915735.1 uncultured Treponema sp. | reverse complement strand
GGGAATGGGTCAAGGCTGTTTCCGCCTGAAGTCGCGTCTCCGCCCTGAATCCAAATTCTAAGCTTGTCGTAAGTCAGAGTTGTGCCGTTTTCTGTCACGGCAGAAGCAGAGCCATAGGCACACTGACTACTTCCGTTACCGTAGGCACTGATGTTCAATTTGAGGACGGTTCTAGTCGCGTATTCATAAGATTTGTCAGATTCGTAAGAATCTTTTTTAGCATAGGCTGCAATCGCATATTTCATGCCAGTAGCCGTGCCATAGCCAGAAACTTCTGTGCCAAGAGTGTCCGTAACGGTTATATTCGTGCTTGGAGTGTACAATGACAAAGCAGAAACTTTCGGTTTTGCCGTTTGAGAGACTGTAATCGAAGTGTTTACTGTTGATGTATCACTTGTTGCATTAGAGTCCGCGGTTTTTGCGTAGTAAATAATTGCCTCAGGAGTACGACAACTTATTTTCATGCTTGCCGTTGCAGGAGTGTTTACGCTTGCGCTCGTTGTCGGACTGTTAGTGTCCGAGATGGTGATTTTTTGGCTTTCCTTGTTTATTCGGATTTCAGGAGCCTCTATTCCTTCCGCCGTTACAGTCTTTGAATATTCATTATTTTTGTTCTGTACCTCGTCTGTTACGGCATTTGCAGGAATTGAAAGCGTATATGTCGCCCCCTTTGTAGGAAGCTCGTATGTCGTGCCAAGCGTGACCGTAAGGACATTTTCATTTGCCTCTACGGCACTTGCAACAATAGGAATAGAGACTACATGCAAGTTCGCGGCTGTAAAATATCCGACTAAAGTAGAATCATCGATATCTTTGGTATAATCAAGCACATATTTTGTACTCGTGTCGTTCGTGAGAGTGCTGTCACTTCCCAGTGTCGCACCGTTCATTCCCTTTGAGTATGAGCTTTGTGCCGCAGTTGGAATGCTGTTGTATTCGCTTGCCGTAAGCACAGCCGGAACACGATAAGAGCTTGGGTCCTGCGTAAAGGTGATATTTCCGCTATTTTTTGAGATTTCCCTGTCAAATGTCACTGTAAGGATTGCCTTGCTTCCAGTTCCGGTCAATGAAACATCTTTAACCCAAGGAACTCCAGTTAAAATCTTTATCTCCCGATTGTCGCTAAAGGCTTTTCCTTCTGTAACTACAGTGTTAAATGTCATATCAACAGTGTTTCCACTGTATGTTACAGAGCTAAAACTCCAGTCAGTAACATTCAGGAGTTTATCATCGTCAACGATATAGTCTCCATCTGAAATTGTATAAGTGAATGTAAAGAGCGTGTTAGTCGCTGAGCTAGATGAACACTCGTTAATCGCGACAGTCTTTGATGTTGAGCTATCACTTGTGTTTCCCACATTTAAAGTTACAGTCGCGCCCTGTTCAATAGTAACAGCCTTACGGAAGGTAATGGTTCCTTCAATTGCTTTAGTATTAGTACTTGTCGAATAAGTTCCGTTTACGGTTGTCGCGGAGATTGCCGTCAAAAGGTAGCCCTTATCAACGGTAACTGTCACAACGCTAGACGGCTCTGATTCGTTACCAGCCTGATCAGTCTGCTTTGCTAAAATGTAATAGGTTCCGTTATTTTTTAGGGAAACTAAGCCTGAATATGTCTGCCAGTTTTCGCCATTGTCAATTGAATATTCAATCGTAGCATTTTCCTCGCCAGAAATCTCAAAGCTCGTGCCGGAAGAATCCGTGACAACAGAAGCGCTTCCCCACGCAACATTTTTTAACTCCGGGGCTGGAGGAGCTTCTGTGTCAACATAAATTGAAGTTGCAGTGACACTTGGGAGAGTCCAGTCAAGAGCATTTCCTGCCTCATCAGTAATAGTTACACCGCTATTACTAATTGAGCTTATTGTAAGAGGGCTTGCGTTATCTCCGCTTTGAACCGTGTATGTGAACAAAATCGTTTTTGAGCCTGTTACAGTTGCAGAACCTGTAGTTACAGGAGAAGAATTATTTTGATGAGAGAAAACAAGGGCAAGATTTGAAACCCCGTCTACCTCGACATTTTCGATGAATGTCATCTTTAAGATTATAGAGTCGCCTTCCTTGTAATATCCGTTTGAAGAAATAGCCGTTATGCTTTCAATTTTCGGAGAGACTGTGTCAACGCAGATATTTCTAGAGCCTTCAAGAGAATTTGAGCTGCCACTTGCCGGAAGAATTGGAGTAAAGCTGTCGCTTGTTGCCGTATCTTGCCAAGTTGTGTTGTCCGAAACGATTTTTGAAACCCCAAGCTTTTCAATATCTTCGCCAGAAGAAACTGTATATTTAAAGACATGAGTTGAAGTTCCGTTTCCGCCTGAATAAGCCGCTGTCGCTTCGTTATTAAGGGTTAAAGAAGGATTTGCTCCAGTGAAAGTTACAGATTTATTGAATTCGAGAGTAATTTCAATTTCGTCTCCTGACTTATAAGAGCCGTCATCGTCATTTGAGCCTATTCGTTCAAGGGAAGCCGATGTGCTTTCAATCATAACAGACTGATAGGTCTTTTTTGTGTTTCCGCCAAAGTCTGTTATAGAAACGCTGATTGAACTGCTGGCTGTTGGAAGAGTGGTTACTTTTTTAGTCCATGTTCCGTCTTGAGAAGGCGTAACGGTCGCATTTTCATCTCCCCAGATAAATGTAATATCACTGATTTTTAGCTCTGAAAGGCTTGTCCATGCACTAGTAGAGTTGTCGCTCCATGTTCCTGTGAGAAGAGCATAATAGCCGTCTTCAATTTTCGGAAGAGTCGGGGTCTCACCAAATGTATATGTTCCATTAGAGTCAACACCATCAAAAGTTACATAATTATTTGAAGAATCATAAAGTGTAATGGTAGAGATTGTTAAATCAGGAGCTTCTGAGTCACCAGAAAGAGAGAAGGAAACAACCTTATTGCTGCCGCCATTATCCTTTGCACGGAATATAAAGTTCATCGTTTCAAGGCATTTTGCCGTGCCGTCGATTTTAAGGTCGTCAAAAATATTGAGAGTCTTTTTGAGCGAGTAAACATTTACATTTTTATCAGAATCGGAAGTCGGCTCTGGTAATGTTAGACTAAAGAGGATATTGCCTTCGCTGTCAGTGTAGCCGTCAGCTGTTGCTGAATCAAATTCACTTGCAGTACCACTTAAATATTTTATCTGATTGTCTACATCGTCACTCATATTCGGATTTAAGTAAACCAAAACCAAAGAGTCGACAGTTCCGTCATCGCTTACAGTAAGGTCAAAATCAATATTTCCGCTTGAAGAAGAGAGGACAGAGCTTGAACTTTCAGGAGAATTTACCGTAATGCTTGGAGGCTGAACATCCAAAATCTTAAAGTACCTCGTTATTGAAGCAGATTCGCCGTTCAAATCAGTAACAGTCAGCGTTACCCTGTATTCTCCGTTTTGAGAAGGAGTCCTGAATGACCATGCACTGTATTTTGCCTCGTCCTCAGAAAGAGTAAGACTTGTCGTATCAGTGTATGTATCATAAGTTTTGTCAGAATCACTCGTTTTTTCGATTTTGTATGTCAGGGAAGCAATTCCGTCATCATCCTGGGCGCTTCCTGTAAAGTTTGCAGAAGGATAAATCTCATAAAGGTTGTCTGAATAATCTTCATCGCCAGTGTAAGTCTTTATCCAAGGTTTATCTGCTTCAGGCCACCACACAAAATAGCCGATAACCTTCCGCTGCCAGTTTCCAGAATCTGAGAGACTTGTGCTTATTACTCGGATAATTTTTTTGCCGGTGTCTAATCCATTTGACTTTCCGCTTTCTGTAGTAGACCAGTCGCTTGCATTAATCGTCATGCTCCAGTTTCTAAGGTCAGAGACTCCATCATCCCCGGTCCTTAGTGTCTTAGAGTAATAGACAGTCGGAGCCTCTTCATCGCCAAGGTCAACATTCTGTGCAATAGTATCTGTGTCCGTAAAAGCTGTCGTATAATCGCCGGTAACCTTTGCGGTTCCGCTTGAAAGAGAGCCGTTGTCAAATTCAATTCTCAGCTGCTTGAATGAATCTGCGTTAGACTGCCGGCCTGAAAGAGTCAGGTCGCCGTTCAAAAGCTTTGAAATTACATTTCCATCACAAAGTAAATAGCTCTCTGTCGTAGATTTTACGCCCTCGTAAGAGCCTGTGAAAAGGTCTGGAGAGTAAATCATAACATCAGGATTTTCCTTATCAACAATCAGGGCCAGTGTAACAGTCGAAGTCTTGCCAGTGTTTTCGAGCGCATCCGAAGCATTCAAAGTAAGCTCGAAGGTTGAGTCATCCCAGGAAGCTTTGCTCGTGTCAACATAAACAGACCAGTACCAGCTTCCGTCAGAAGAAATGCAGCTTGACAGCCCCTCGCCCATTTCAGTCCAGTCTGAGCTTGATGTTTTTTCGTACCAGTTCTTTTGTCCTGGCGTAATTTTGTAATAAAGGCCGGCGTCAGAAAAATCAATCGCAATTTCTGTTACGGCCTCGTTATCGTAAGCAGTTCCTTCAAGAGTAAAGCAGCTTGGAACATAATCATCATCCTCGTGAGAAGTTATCGAAACCACTGGCGCCGTAAGGTCAACTTCAGGACCTAAGCCAGAGCTTTCACCGCAGGAAAAGAAAAGAGATACAAGCAAAGAAAGGGCAAAAATTTTTGCGATATTTTTAATGAATGACTTTTTCATAATTCTGTTCTCCTCTTCGCCTTAGTACAGATACATTCCCGTAATAACAGAAAGAGCACCAGGTTCCATCTTGCCCTGATCACATCCACTGCTGTTCCATGTCCATCCTGTTCCAGGGCTTCCTCTTCCTAAGAATGAAGACTCGACAAGCACTTCATAGCTTACCCAATAATATGGTGTTGTAGTTGTAGTTCCGTTATTCTCACGGTAAGTCGCGCGCATATAAGGTGTTCCAAGCAATCCTCCGCGAAGTGGGAACGGTGAGATATACGGCTCACCGCCAAAGCCTGTTGTTCCTCGGATATAGTAATTTCTGTAACCTTCACCATTCGAAGCGACTCCTGTTCCGCCAGTTCCGCTTTTCTTTGGAGGGTTATAGCACACGACTGTCTGCCAGATTCCCTCAGCTCCTGTATTAGAAGGTGTAAATCCAGTCCGAGTAGCTGTTGCGACAATAAACTGCTTGCAGGCTTCATTGTATTTTCCATTTCCGCCCGCGAAAATCAGACTCACATTGCTCTTATCAGAAACGGTCTCAGTGGTATACCCAGAGAAACTTGTCAGTGATGAGGGATTTGTGGGCTCATAAAGTTTTACAAGAGGATAATTGTTGCCGTTAGGATTATATGTTTCCGTGAGAGTTGAGCTTGTTGAATATGAAGATGTAGCCTTTGTGTATGACACACTGGCACTTTTTGTCTCACAGTCGATACGGGTGCGCACATAACCTGTCGGTGCAACAGCATCAGCGTAAGTCACGCCGTTTGCGATTTTCGTTCCGTTTATTGTGCTTTCCTTATCAGCGATAATACTCGCTTTGTTTCCGCTGGAATCACTCTGATAAATTCCAAAGCCGTAGCTGTAGCGGTCAACGCGGACTACTGGAGTGGCGACCTTGTCTGAGTAGAATGAGTCGTTGCTTCCGTCCTGAATAAGGACTAGAGGATTTGAGCCGTCAGTGATTAAAGCTCTTGCCCTTCCCCACGCGCCTGAATAAGTGCCATAGTCACTTGAAACGCTTGTTCCGACAGTAAGTTGCTTTTTGCTTCCGTCAGTTACCTGAACTGCATCTGCTTCTGCTATCGTACCGTTTGCTTCTGCACCGAATTCGTTTCCTGTTGTATCCATGAAGGCGCCTTTTTCGATGACAAGCTCCCATTCTCGGCCGTAAGGTAAATCAGCACTTGTGTCGCAAAGACCTTGGGGGAATGTAATTGTGACAGTCTTGTTGTCGGAAGCCAAAACAACATTCGCAGATGTGACATCAAGAACGCGCTCATGATAGCCTGCCTTCTCAAGCACATCGCGGATTCCTTGTGCAGTACGCAAAGAGCCGTTTGAAGTGCTGTTTGGCTCTGTTATTTTAAGCCTGCCGTTCTGGAAGGCTGTGTTTTTGTTGAAATCAGATTGAGTGTATGTCGTATATGTTTTTCCGAAATAATGCTCTTCATCTGTTTCCCAAATATCGATGTCAAAGTCAAGCACGAATTTAGTTTCCGTATCTGGAACATAGGTGTTGCTCGTACCCAGTTTTATTCCTTGCATTGATTTTTTGTAGGGTCCGACATACTGCCCTCTTCCGTGATATAAATCAAGGACAGGAACCATAGCATTTGTCAAACCGATATCTGGCTGTGCGTCCTCAAGGTAGCTTCCGTCAGAGTCTCGCATTGCAAGGTATTCTTTTCCGTCAGAGTCAAGCTCATTGCAGATTGTATTGAAGTCCGTTGCACTCAAAACCGGCGGAATCGCCCAGCCTGCAACCTGCCTCAAGGTAATGTTTCCGCTAGATTTTTGAATTTCCTCGCTGAATACGAGCGTAATAACATTGCCCTGCGTGTAGACATTTATGCTGTCGCTGGTCGTTGTTTTTGTTCCGCTTGGTGTCATGCTTACAACTTTCGGGGCAACGCCGTCGCAGTGGATTCCGCTTCGCTCGTAATCGCTTGTAAGTGTCGCACTTTCCTGCTTGTTTCCATACAAATCCGTAATTCCAGAAAGATTTACTGCGCCTTTTGCAACTTTTAAATCGAACTGATCCGGATCTTGAATCGTATAAGTAAATGTAACAGAAGTCGTGCCAGTAGTAGATGTTCCTGAAGAAATAGAAGCGGTATTATTAGTGCCAACAGTATCAGTGTCATTTATTCCAGAAATTGTAATTTTTGCTGTTTCATCGTTTACTATCACAGCACTTGTAAATGAGACCTTAAAGGTGAGCGTTTTTCCAGCCTTGTAGTTTCCGTCGGCATTGATACATTCAAGGCTAAAGCTTGGGAAAGTTCCCAAATCAAGGTCAATTACATCTGCATAGTCTGAGACATTTCCCGCCCAGTCAGTGCTTCTAGCAGTAAGCTGAGCAGAGCTTGTAAGTTTTGTGTCAGAGCTGTATTCAGACCAAGAACTTCCGCCGTCCAAAGAATATTCGGTGGAAGAAATATCTGAGTCCGAAGTAGAAATTGTGAATGTAATGCCGTCAGCAGCCGTGTATTTTCCAGAAACAAGAGAGCTTCCTGAAGAATTTTTTATCGCTGGTGTTGCCGGCGCATTTGTGTCTATTATGACTTTTGCTTCTGTTGAGGTAGAAGAAAGAGCTTTTAAAGAAAGGGCGTTACCGGCAGCGTCAGTAATTGTTTCATAGCCGCTTATGCAAGAAGAAGGAGTGTAAGTAAGAGATCCGTTTGCGTCATCTGAAGCTATTTTTTTGCTGAAGGTTATTGTCGTTGCAGAGCAGCTTGTAAACGGAAGAGAAAGGGTGCCTGTCGTTCCGTCAGCCTTAGTCACAGAAAAGACGAAGGTCGGGCTTCCCTGAATATAAATCGTTTCGCTTGCATTTACAGTGACTGTCAGCTTTCGCCCCTCACGAAGATAAGTAATTCCTGAATTAACATTTGAAGAAGATGCGGTCGTAGTTATTTCAGGACTAGAGGCCGTAGGCACGATTCCGTCGATTTGGATTGTCTTTTTAGCCTGAAGATTGTTGTCGTCCGAAAGGCTCGTAAGAATCGCACTTGATTCAGAAAGAGTTGAAGTTGAGCCATTGATATTGATTGGACCTTTTCCACTTTCGTTATAGACTAAAAGTCCGCTGGAAACATCCCCCTCCTTGACTGTGTAAGAGAATTGTAATGTCGTGCCGCCACTTCCGCTCTTGTAATAGGCAGGAACAACCGTTTCTGCTGTTACGCCAGTCAAAGAATTAGAAATTTCCTTCAGCTTGATATATGGCAGTGCTTCTCCAGAAATTGAAGAATCAACATAAACTGTGTTAGAGAAAGAGGCATTAATTATAATTTCGTCTCCCAGCTTGCATAAAGTAGATGATGTAGAAGAAATGCTCTTTAAGACAGGCAAATCCGTGATATATATTGTGTATTGCTCCGAAGTTTCATTTCCAAACAAATCTGCGACAGTAAAGCGGAATTTAGGCTTTATTCCGGCATTATTGCAATTCTCTAAGAATTTGGCAGAAAGAGTGTACTGATATGTGTCTATGCCTGAAGATAAGCTACCTGTTTTTAGCTCTCCGGAAAGTTTTGAGTAACCGTTGTCTAAGGTAACAGGATTGTCACCAGAAATTGAATAGCCAACAAGCTCAATTTTGTAACTTGAAGGATCCATAGAAAGGCCGGAGTCTTTTTTGCCATAGAATTCAAGAGTAAAATCAGATGCCGAGCTTACTATCTGCATGTCGCCAACAGGAGAGAGAGGAACTATTGTCGGTAAATCCGTATCTGCAAGAAGCTTATATTCTGCATAAGTTACATTTCCGTCTTTTCGGGTAAGTTTTGCGACGAATGATTTGTCACTTGCCTTTTCATTTGTGCCTGAACAGATAAAATCATTAAACAAGTCAACATCGAAAGAAAAATCCTGTTTATAAAGGCCGCTACTTTCGTACAAAGAGGCCTCACCAAGAGAAACAGCCCAAATCTTAAGCCCTGAATCGTAAGTTTTCGGAGAAGCTGAAAGAAGAGCCGTATGGTCTTGCTCACTCGTAATTGTTGAGAGAAGCTCTTTTGCAAGAGATGTTTTGTCGCTTACAGTAACTGCATCCGGAACCCAGACGAATTCAAGGTAAGTACAGCCTACGCTATCAAGGGCCTCTCCTGAAATAGTAACGGTGGCACTTGAATTATCGCCTGCCATAGTAACTGCCGGAATGGTGTTGTTTGCCGGAGATGTTATGAGCAGAATCGGTGCGCTCTGATCAACGACATATACAGGAATGTCTTTTATGGTCACATTCTTTGCCTCGGTTTTGTCGGAGACATAAGCAAGAAGATGCATCGCCTGAGGAGTTGACTCCGCCTTAAAATTAAAGCTGTGGTACCGCTCCCTATCATCGCTGGTTTTATAAGATTCGTAATTGGTATAGCCAGAAAGTATAGTAGGATCTTCTTCTAAATCAGCTACAGTATGAGAAGCCGAAAATGCCTTGTATTCTTCCTCGGTTAAAAACGCGCAGTAAATCTCGTCAAGGGCATCATCGTCAAAAAAATCAACCGTCAGGGCGTCAGAAACATTCAGGTTTATAATCTCGCTGGCAGAAGAGTCAGTTTCGATTAAGGCAGAGGAAATTTTCGGATAATCGCTTTCTGGCCACCAGATAAAATAACCGCCGTCAATTTCTACATCAACGGCAGAGTTTGATTCAGGGACACTTACAACATCTTCTGCCGAATAAACGATATGAAGATAGTGCTTTCCCGTAGAAAGAGCGGAGGCGCCATAAACCAAAGCCTCATGGGTGATTGAAAATTCCGGCGCATAATCACTCGTACCGGAATTTGTGATTGTACAGACTTCTTTTTCATCCTCATCAAGAATCTTTATTGAAACAGAATTTGCCTTAATGCCCATTGTATCTTTAAAATTTGACCTTATGTCAAAAGAAACATTCTGTGAGGCGTCAACATTTGAAAACTCAGTTAAATCAAGATTTTTAAGAGTTTCTAAATCTTTTAAGCCATAAGTAACACCGCTGAGCTTGCGGTCGATGTACCAGGCAGAAGCACTTGGAGCTGACTCATCAACAAAAAGGGTGATTACCTTTGAGGATTTAGAAGCCGTATTTTTAGCACTGTCTTCTGCCGTAATTTTTATGAAAGCGACCCCTTCATTTTCAAGAGAAACATCCAGAGTCCAGTTGCTTCCGGAAAGAGTCGCATTTTTAAGCTCAGAAAAGGACTCCTCGCCAGCCCATTTTATGTATGAAGAAACGGCAGTAACCGACTTGTTGTCAGTAGCGGTACCTGAAAATGTGAAGGATTTTTTGCAATATACGCCACCACCGAAGCTCGTGACAGGCTCTGAAAGTCCCTCACAATTAAGCTGGGTAACAGAAATTACGGGAGGCTCAAGGTCAACTTCCTCGCCAAGACCTGATGACTCACCACAGGAAAATAAAAAAACTGCGGATAAAGACAAGAACGCCAGATATAGCGGCAATTTAAAAGACTTCATAGACAACCCCACTTTTTTAATCGACTAATTTTATTTGATAAAAATGAAAACAGCAATAAAAAAATCTCAAAAAATTAAATTATAAAAAAAATTTATACTGATAGCAGCTTCTTAAATTTCTAAAAACTCAAATTTAAACTTTCAGTTTTCAGTTTTCAGTTTTTTAGCTATACTAATCGGCATAATGACTTTTTTACACTTTACCGCCGGCATTGATGACTCTTCCAGGCGACTGGACAAAGTTCTTCGCAGATTTTTAAGCGAAGAAAGCCTTTCGTCATTGTATAAATCACTTCGGAAGGGCCTGGTCAAAGTAAACGGAAAAAAATGCGACGGAAGCTACCGCCTATGTGAGGGTGACGACATACAAGTTGCCCAATTTTTAGCGGGGAAGATTATCGGCTCCCAGAGAGAAAATGACAAACCGGCGAAAAAAACGGAAGACTCTTTAATAATTCTAAAAACCAAGCAGCTTCTTTTTCTTAACAAGCCCTATGACATAAGCGTCCAGCCATCCTCTTCTTCAAAAGGGAACTCACTTTCAGAGCTGGTGCAAGGTGAATACGAAAGCTATCACAAAAACTCTTCCCTTTCCTTTAGAACCGGCCCGCTTCACCGCTTAGACAGAAAAACCACGGGAATCATAGCTTTTTCGCAGAATCTTGAGGGGGCAAAATGGTTTAGCGAGGCAATCAAAAATCACAGGATTCAAAAAATCTATCTTGCAATTTTACAGGGGCATCTTAAAGAAAATCAGCTTTGGGAAGATTTTATCGAAAAGAGAAGCGATTCCCGTCAATTCGCTCGCAGTTCTTTTCATACGGTGCAAGTCGCCTCTGAAAACGGGAAAATCGCCCATACAGAGGTTTTTCCTCTTTCCTACGGAATTTTTGAAGGCAGTAAAATTACTCTCGCCCGCATTCTAATAAAAACAGGCAGAACGCATCAAATTCGCTCCCAGGCGGCATTCCACGGCTTTCCCCTTCTTGGAGACACGGCCTATGGCGGTAAAAAGCTCGACTCAAAAAAATACGGGCAGGATTTTTTTCTGCACGCAAGCGAGCTTCACTTTCCAGAAAATAATCCTTTTGAGCTTCCGAAAGTCCTAAAAGCCCCGCCCCCGGAAAATTTACGGAAGATAATCAGTTCTGATATTTTTCAGCGCCAGTAAAAGCCGTTTTTTCTGCTTATTGTCGCCTTCAGTCAAAACTTCGAGCCGTTTCCGAACCTCTTTTCTGCCGGAATTGTCCTGATAAGTGCAGGTGCAGGTCTGGCTTTTCCAGCCTTCACTCACAGCATGCTCGATTATCTCGCTTACAGGAACATAATAGAGCGGGCGGATTATCGTAACCGGGAATTTTTCGTATTTCATACTCGGCGGCATTGTTTCAAGGGTTCCTTTGTTAAGCGCGTTCATCAAAAGAGTTTCAAGAGCGTCGTCAAGATGATGACCAAGGGCGACATGAGTAAAATTATTTCTTGCGGCATACTCGTTCAGCTCCTTCCGCCGTTGCATTGAGCACCAAAAGCAGTTCATTTTTCTGCCAGGCTTCACCCGCTCCAAAGTGTTCACCTCTAAAACCTCGAGCTTCACTCCCCAGCCCTCAAAAAGAGCCTTTAGCTTCGGAGAAAATTCGTCGGCAAAGTCGGTTTTAATGTGAAGCGCCGTAAAAGAAAAATTTTCGTTCCGCCTCTTCATTCGGTTGGCAAAATACTCGATTAGGAGGGTCGAGTCCTTTCCCCCGCTCGCACCAACCAAGATTTTCGCACCGTCAGGAATCATATCGTAATCATAAATCGCCTTGTCAATAAGGCTGAAAATTTTCGGCTGCATTTTTTAACCTCTCATAAGTCCACTCTGAAATTTCATAAACGGCGTTCTCCGAATAAAAGGCAAAAATATTTTCTCCGCTATCTATTTCTGAAGGACTTATAGTTTTTTTGTAAAAGTAAGATTTTTCAGCTTCCCCGGATTCAAGAAGCCCTGTTTTTTCAAAAAAATCAAGTTTTACGCTTCTGCCATTTCCGTCCTGAACAATCAGAGTCCATACAGCTCGCCCCTCAGCGACAATATCTTCGCCATTCTCCAGGATTTTACCGTGACGGAGGGACAAAATCTCTTTTGAAGCATTTACGGGATTTTTGATTTCGGGAAAAATCTCACCAGCCGCCCAGTAATTTATGTCGCAGTTTAAGTATTGTGAGAAATTATTTTCAGTTTCAAAGGCATTTTCTGAAAGCCCTGAACGAAAATAAATTCGGTTTTTTAAGGAATTTTCCTCCCCGAAATAAAGCCTTGAAAAGGCTTCCCCGTCATTTTTTTGAAAATTTATACTCACGGAATTATTCTGACTCAGCTTTAGCCGCTCAAAATCCTTTTGATTACCAGAGATTTTATAAATTTTTCGAATTTTCGCCGCATTTTCAAGCAGGGAATTCACGATTTTTGCTTCAGCATAAGTGCAGGTTTGATTTTGACCGCCGCCAGTTTTTTTTATGAGAAGCCAGAAGTCCCCCTGTTTTTTTAAGGAAATAGCCTCGTTTTCTGAGGCTTTTGAAATTTCAATAAAACCGACCTCGTTTTTATGTCCCGGATTTAAAAGCGCCGACTCATCTGCCTTCTGTTTTGACCTTCCTTCCGTCGAAAAAACAAGGGAAAATGCAAAAAAAAGAAGTGACAGGAGAAAAATTTTTAAAAGCAAAATATTTAATTTTTTCATAACAAATTTCCCGGCAAAGTCGAAAGGGCAATTTTTAGGGCTCCCCTTAATTTTCTATTCATCTCTCATAATCTGGGCGATTGTCAGCTTCAGGACAGTCCTGCTGGCGAAGAAGGCCGCTATCAGCGAGGAAAAAATTCCGAAAAGAGTTATCATTGCTACCTCCCCCCAAAAAATTCTCGGCGGAATGCTCGCATACAATAAAAACATAGGGTTTTCCATTACATAATCAACATTGCCAGGATTCGTAAGCATCACGGCAAGAAGACTTGCATAGTAGGAAGCCTTTGAAAGAAGCATAAAAACCGAGTCCATATTCAGGGTAATCAAAATTCCCAAAAACATCCCCGGGACGGCACCAAAAAAACCCGTCATAAAGCCCTGCATAACGAAAATTGACTTTATTTCAAAGCCCCTCGCGCCAAAAGCGCTCAGAACAGAAATTTCTTCACGCCGCTCGTAAACCATCCGCCTCATTCCGTTAAAAATATTTATGGCAACTACAAGGAAAATCAAAAAGACAAGGAACATAAGCATATTTTTTTCGACCTGCAAAGCTCCGAAAAAGGAGCGGTTGTAGCTTTTCCAGCTTTCACATTCAAGGCTTTGAAATTCTTTTTTTATTTTTGATATGAATTTGTCGCAGTCATTTTCATCAAAGAGCTTTACGCCATAAACGAGCCGGGAGTCTTTTCCGAAATATTTTTTTCCGCCAGAAAGATTTATGAAAGCGAATGAAGAATTTATATCTCCATAGCCTGTGTGAAAGATTCCCGTCACCGTAAAAACCCTGTCGCTTGAAAACAAATCGACATCATTTCCTCCGGAAAGGGCATACAGATTCACCCTGCTTCCGATTCTCGCGCCTATTCTGCGGGAAAGCTCTGTGCCAAGGACTATGCAATCATCAGAAAGGTCAAAGCTTCCTGAAACCATATTCACATATTTTTTAAAACCTTCGTCCTTCTCACGAACATCCTCAGGAACTGCCTTTATCATACTGGCAGACTCTTTTCCGGCGGGACCTGTCATAAGCGACTGTGCTTCATAAAAGGGGGTCACAGAGCGGACCAATGAATTATTTTTACAATGCTCCTCAAAAGCAGGCTCTTCTGTAGTCACCCTCACATGATAAGACGAAATTTCCATAATCACATCGATGAAGCTGTGCTGAAAGCCGTTCATAACGCTGATAACAGTGATTAGGGTCATAACTCCAAAGCAAATTCCGAGAGTCGCTAAAATCGTCGTTACGAGAGAAGAGCCTTTCCTGTCAACCTTGGCAAAGCGCCGTGAGACAAAAAAAATCCAGTTTAGTGAAATTTTTATGTAAGAAATGAGCTTTTTCAATTTAGTTTTTCAAACCCCTAATAAGCTGAATTATCTGAGGAGTTTTTATTAAGCCAAGTTCCTGAGCGTCAAGCTTCTTTTGCTTTTCGTCGTCTTTATTTTCAGGCAGGATTCGCTGACCGTTCTCGCCGGCAGCGGGCGTTGAGTCGGCAATCTGAGAATCTTCCTCGCCCTCTTCCCTTGGACGAGATTTTACAAGAAGTTCATCCCCCACATTCACGCGGTCATAAAAGCCGCTCTGAGAAAGAGTTCCCTGAGAAATTTCTTCGCCAGCCCTTGTGATTTTTATAGTTCCAAGATGATTTTTGTCCTCGTAAGTTACACCCAGCCCCTTGTCGTTGGTGACGATTTTTCCGGCCTTAATGACATCAAGCACGACATCCTTTTTCATTCCCTCAACAGTTCCCAAATCAACTAAGATTTCGTTCACGCTTTTCTGTAAGATTTTTCCACGGACAGGCAAAATTCCAAGCAAGTCCTTTCGGAAAGCACGGAGAACGGAAGCAAATTTGTCGTTTCCTGTCCTGAATGAAGAAAATTTAGCAGTCTCAGTTCCTGTTCGGGCAGAATAAACCGTCGCACCAAGAGTAACCTCCCGTTCAGTCTCGTCAAGAT
The DNA here is from genome assembly GCA_937915735.1 of uncultured Treponema sp. Lineage (GTDB taxonomy): Bacteria > Spirochaetota > Spirochaetia > Treponematales > Treponemataceae > Treponema_D. Next base: position 2,237 of record CALGGS010000022.1, on the reverse strand, counting down.
TTAAAATCACGAAATAATCAAGGTTGTTTTTTCGAGCCAGGCGGTAAGCCTCGCCGTATCCGGAAACGGCACGATTTTCAACAGCAACTGATGTCGAGGCAACCCCTGAAAAAATTTCCGCACACATGCTTGCAGTTATTTCCTCAGCATCACAATGAAGGAGCTGGACCGGAGATTTAGTGTAGTAAAGACCTATGTGCCAGCGAGTTTTTTCGAGATAAAAGGGGTCTACATTCCATTTTGCGGCAAGGGAATATTTCATAAGCGACTCATAGGCTTCGATTGTGTCATTCACCTTTTTTTGCTCTGCCGTCAAAGTTTTTTTAGGGGGATTTTCGGCATTTTCTGCGTTTTCAGAATCAGACTGAGCCTTTAACTCCTCGTTTTGCTTAATAAATTTAAGCTGATTCAAGTAATTTTCGTTTAAGCCGGTGTTTCCCAAAAGCTCGGCAAACTCACTTCGAGCAGTAAAATCAAAGGGATTAAGACGCAAGGCACGCTGATATTCATATCTTGAAACTTCACCATAGAAGGATTTTGAAAAATCACGAGCTTTTTGAACATGGAAATCCGCAAAAGCGGCCCTGCTATAATCTTCGACGGGAAGCTTTTTCACAAGAAGAAGCTCAAGAGCAGAGCGCATAACCTCATCATAAGGATTTATTGAAAGGGCCGTAGTCCAAGTGTCAACCGCGCTTTTCCAGTCGCCCTTTCTGTTTTGGGAAAGACCTTTTAAATACCAGGCTTCTGTTGTTTCCCGTTTTTTTGAGATAAGATAATCGCACATATCGATTACATCATCATATTTTTTCTGGGAATAAAGAATTGACGACAAAAGGACATAAGCCTTTGTATAGTTCGGATTTATCTGAACTGCCGCCCTGACCCGCTTTTCCGCATCTGAAAATTTTCCCTGCTTTGCGTCAAGGTATGAAGCCAGATAATGAACCTCCGCTTCGCCAGAGTGATAACGAAGGGCCTGCTCAATGTATTTTCGTGCATTATCGTGATTTCCCAGCTCCTCACTGATGAGGGCAAGTGAAAGAAGAGCCTTTCTGTTGTCTTTCTGGCGTTTTAAGGCATCCTCGTACTGATTTTTGGCTCCGATAAAGCTTCCAGTGAACAAATCAAGCTCGGCAAGGCCAAAGCGAGCGTCAATGTCATTGGGATATTTTTTCAGGACATCGTTAAAGACAGTCTTCGCATCATCAAGGCGGCCGAGAGAAATTAAGATAAGACCTTTCAGATTTAAAATGTCAGAGCGATTTTTTGCAAATTTGTCTGCCTCTTCAAGATAAGTGAGGGCAAGGGAATAGTCACCAATCGAATAGGTGACACCTGCAAGATGAAACCAGGCGTCACCGTAAGACGGATTAGATTGCAAGGCCTGCTGAAAGTCCTCGCTTGCCCCGTAATAGTCCTCTGAATTTTGCTTTTGGAGACCGCTTTCATAAAAACGAAGCGCGCTGGAATTCTGAGCAAAAACCAAAGAACCAAGAGAAAAAACAGATACTGCAAAAAACTTAAAAACTGACTTCATATTCTGATTATCGGACATTTCATTTTGCATTATAAATCAGGCATTATGATTAGTTGTCCCAGCTCATCATCTGGTCGTCGATTGGCTTTCCGGGGATTGCCATCGGGAGAATCATCTCGTCGATGTCAACTCTGGCGTCAACGATACAGGGTTTGTGGCTCTCAAAAGCTTTTTTGAATTCTCTGTCGAATTCTGCGTTATTCTTAGCCTTGTAGTAGCCTACTCCGTAAGCGGCGGCCAGCTTGGCCCAGTCAGGGCCGAAGTCAAGGGTTGTGTGGCTGTAGCGTTTTTCGTAAAAAAGCTTTTGCCAGACGCGGACATTACCCAAAGTTCCGTTATTTACCAGAACGATGACGATTGGAAGGCCGTAGCGGGCAATCGTGCAAAGCTCGTTACAGTTCATGCGGAAAGAGCCGTCACCTGCAATGTGAACGACGCGGGCATTAGGCTGCCCCACCTGAATTCCCATTGCGGCCCCGGTGCCGAAGCCCATGGTTCCCAAGCCGCCAGAAGTAACAAAGCGGCGAGGCTTTCCAAAAGGATAGAACTGAGCAGTCCACATCTGGTGCTGGCCGACCTCTGTCGTGATGTAGGCATCATCTCCGGCGTATTTGTGTACGGTTTCAAGCATGAATTTTGGATTGATTGAGTCTTTTTTGACTTCTGAATAGCAGGCAGGAACTTCCTTTTTCCATTC
>CALGGS010000021.1 GCA_937915735.1 uncultured Treponema sp. | reverse complement strand
AGCAGGCAGATATTAGCAAGAGGGCAAAATTATAAAAAGGCGGCTTAAAATGCCGTCTTTTTTTTGCTGTTCTTAAAATTCTGTGGCAGAAAAATGAATTTCTAGTCTTCCTATTCGACGAGCTGGGCTGAGTAATATTTGAATTCGAGGATGGCCTGCAAATAATTTGTAAGCACTTGATAATATGAAAGCTCAGCCGCAATGTATTTCTGGTCTTGGTTTAGAAGGTTATCCACCGTGATAAGCCCCGAATTGAATCTCTTTTTTTCGTTTTCGTAGAGATTTTTTTGCAGGGAAAGTACTGTGTCGGCGTCTGATACGAGATTTTTGTAAATCTCAAGTTTTTCAGCTGCATTTTGAATTTGAAGGACCAGGGTGTTTTTTACTTTGTTGTAATCTGTAAGAGCCATTTCATATTCTGCCTGAGCCTGCTCATAAACTCCCTCTTTGGCATTATTCCCAAGTTTTGCGCTTACGCTGAGAGTTCCGTTTATGTTCACGCCTTTTATATTTGTAAAGCCAGATGAAACTGTTTTTCCAAAGCTGTCAGAATAAGACGCCCCGCTTGCGCCTATTCCGAAATTGAGATTTGCGTCAGGGCGTTTGTCTACCTGTGACATGTGCACTTTCTTTGCCGCTGAATCAACTTTCTTTTTTAAAGCCTTCAAGTCAGTGCGGTTTTCTTCGATTTTTGCAAAAAAATCTTCGTTTAAATTTTCTGGAAGGGGCACTTCAATTGATTTTAGTTCCAGCTCTGAAAAAAAATCTTCTGGCTCACCGATGTTATTCGTGTCCTGAATACCGAGGCTTGTCAGAAGCTCCATTTTTGCCTGATTGCATTTTATTTTTGCATCCTGGAGTGTCCGGCGGTTTTCATTTACATTGACTTGAAGGGCCAGCATGTCATTTTTGGAACGAACGCCAGCCCTGATAAGAGAGTCCATGTTTGCGTTCCGCTCTTCTAGCTGTTGTTGCATGATTTCCACTTGTTCGGAATTCTTGAATGAAAGAAGATAATCCCAATACTGAGTGGAAACGCTTATGATGGTTCTTGAAATTGTGTCGTTCAGCGCGTATTCCATTTGCTCAAGGTAATCTTTTGCCGCCTCAAGCTGAAGGCCAGTCAGGGAATCCTTGAATGATTTGAAAAGAGGTAGGCTGAGTTCAAGGGCAATTTCGCCGGAATTTCGGGCATTTTCGTCTTCGTATTTTTTGCCTGTATATTTATCGCTGTAAGTGTATTCTGGCGTGTTTTTTGCTCTTTTGACTGTGTAGGAAAGTTTTGTCTCAAGGCCGAAACAGAAGAGTTTTTTGAGGAAGATGCTTCCGCCAGTCTGCTGACTCAGCGTATTGTCTGAATAAATGCCTGATTCAATGGGGTAGAGCCAGGAATATCCGTATTTGTAATTAGGGTCGTCTTTGTCAACTGGATTTTGCCTGTATGAATATTGAGCTTGCGCTCCCGCTTCAATGTCCAGAGTGCCTTTTGCCTGACGGTACTGGGCGCGGGCAGAGGCCAGGGCGTACCTTTGTTTTTGAATTTCGTAATTATTTTCGAGAGCCGTATCAATTGCGTTTTGAAGTGAAAATTTATTTTTTTCTTGTGTGAAACAGAAGGTTGAACAAAAAATTAATAAAACAAGGCTGTTCAATATTTTCATGATTCTATTCTTTCATTTTTTTTGAAAAAATGCTATATTTTTTTAGCCTTTTCGTATTTAGCTTCGTATAAATAAATATAACGAAAATAACTATAGAGAGGTACAATTATGAAAGACACACGATTAAGGCAATTGTTCGATTTTCAGAAATTCGCAGGAAATTCCGCAATGGGATTTGCAATTCAAAGCGCCCACAGCTATATCGATTCTTTACAGGCTCGCGGATTTGAAGAGCTTTCAGAAGATGAACTTGATATGGTGAATGCGGCTGGCGTTGATGGCGGGAACATCAAGAAGAACTCTCGAATTCCCGCTGTGGACTCAAAAATTTAAGGAAAAACAGTGACACAGCAGGAAAAGGACAGGGTTTATAAGGAGTACAACAAAAAAGTATTCTGTTATTTAAGGAGTAAAGGCTTGAACGAAGACGATGCCGAGGATTTGTGCGCCAATGTCTTCGTTAAGTTTTATGATAACGCTGAGAATTTTGATTCGAGCAGGGCTTCTCCGTCAACGCTGATTTATAGAATCGCTCACAATACGCTGATTGATTTCTATCGCACAAAAAAGCAGCATGCAGAGCTTGACGAGGAGATTGCCTACAAGGATGAAACACTTGACAATATTCTCACCGAAGAAACGCTCACGGAACTAGGGCAGGCACTTATGCGTCTCGAAGACCGTGAGCGTGCCCTTGTCGTGCTTGTCTACTATGACAACAAAACCCTCAAAGAAGCTGCCGAAATCTTAAAAATGAGCTATAGCAATTCCAAGCTCATAATGAAAAAGGCACTGGCAGAACTCAAAGACTTTCTGGAATAATTTTACCTGACCTAAGCATGTAATTTAATTGGGGAAAAATGAGAAAAAATCTTTTTGTACTTGTATTTGTATCTTGTGTCCTTTTCTTGATTTCTGCTTGTTCCTCAACTTCAGGTCTTGCTGAATCAAAAAAACAGTACGATTTAAGAGATGCCGAAACAATTCTTTCCCATATGAGCCTTGAAGAAAAAGTTGCCCAGCTTTTTGTGATTATTCCTGAGCAGATTGATTCTAAGGTCCGCACCAAAGTCTCAAAATCTTTTTCGAAAAATATGGAAAAATATCCGGTGGGTGGCTTCATTCTTTTTGCCTATCATATTGAAAACCCAAAACAGTTGCGGAATTTTACGGCCGGGCTAAAAGAAGTGAGCCCGATTCCTCCAATTATCGCCGTTGATGAAGAAGGTGGCCGAGTTGCCCGCCTTGCACGACATGAAGAATTTTTCCTTCCAAAATTTGCAAATATGGATGCGGTTGGAAAAAGCGGAGATGTTGAGAATGCAAGGGGAGCCGGTCAGATAATCGGTTCTTATCTTTATTCATTTGGTTTCAATATGGATTTTGCCCCGGTAGCAGATGTAAACACTAACCCAGAGAATATAGTCATTGGTGCGCGTGCTTTTGGTTCTGACCCGTATCTTGTTTCTAAAATGGACGCGGCTTTTTTAAGCGGTTTGCACTCAACTGGTGTCAAAGGTTGCATTAAGCACTTCCCCGGTCATGGTGACACGAAAGGCGACACCCATGCCGAATATGTAGCGGTTACAAAAACTTGGGAAGAAATAAAAAAGGCCGAGCTTGTTCCTTTTATTGAGAATTTCAAGAATACTGACAGCGTAATGGTGGCCCATGTCACTTTTGTCGATGTTGATTCAGAATATCCGGCTTCCCTCTCAAAAAAACTAATCAGCGAAAAATTGCGAGGTGAGCTTGGTTATGAAGGTCTTGTCCTCACTGACGCACTGAACATGGGCGCAATCGAGAAAAATTACGGTTCAGGCGAGGCCTGCGTTCTTGCTTTTGAGGCGGGGAACGATATACTTCTCATGCCACAACATTTCCCGGAAGCCTATGATGCCCTGCTTGCTGCCGTAAAATCCGGTCGAATCTCTGAAGAGCGTTTGAACGAGAGCGTTTTGCGGATTTTGAAGCTCAAAGGATTTTAAAAATGCAGACAGTTCGGAATCTGTAAAAAGAACAAATTGCAAACCAGAATGTCGTCTTTGTCTTTTCGACGGACATTGCCTGCCAGAAGTAGGCTGACTGGGCTGTAAAAAACACGGGCGTCAGAGCCGTTGCCATGGAGAGGTTTCTTGCCTGGGATAAATTCAAGGGCGAGTGCATCCGTGGCAAGGCAGAGAATCTCCGCACCGTTCCTTCCCTCATGCGAAAAATTTTTGCCGCCCACTTAATCCAAAAAAACGCGGATGAGCATTTCTTTAAAAATCTTATTAATCAAAAATACGCCGCAGAGGCTTCATCTTTTGCCGATTGGATTGCCTCAATGCTTCCTTCATTGCAAATGTGGAAAAATCTCCGTGACAGGCAGGCGGACGAGCT
>CALGGS010000020.1 GCA_937915735.1 uncultured Treponema sp. | reverse complement strand
TGCAGTTATTGTTTTCTCAGTTTAGGGAACCTTGACTCCCACATGCAGTAAGTGCCTTGATCACAATCGTCGAAACCGGTGCACCCCCAAAAAATATTTTATGTTAATATACTGACTGATTGACCCAAAGTCAAGATTTTTAAACTAGAACTTTACAAATTAAACTTTCTTTTCAATACTCATTGACATTCATTAGGGAAATATTGTAATATTACACTTGTTATTCATAAATATATAGTGAGGTTTATAAAATGGCAGTACCTAGAGCGAAAACTTCAAAAGCTCGCACACGCAGACGACGCGGTGTTAATATGCATCTCGAAGCTCCACAGCTCGTTGAATGTGGCAACTGTGGCAATCTTGTTTTGCCACACCATGTTTGTCCAAAATGTGGTTTCTACCGTGGACGACAGGTAATCACTCCTGAAGTAAACGGCTAAAAAATATGCATTATGCCCTTTGCGCATAATGCGAAAACACGCTCGAAAGGGCAGTGCAATAAGGAGAATATCATGGACGAATTGTTCGTAAAGATTCAGAAACTCATCGCTGAAAAACTTGAAATCGATGAAAGCAAAGTCACAATGGAAGCTTCTTTCCGTGGTGATCTTGGTGCAGACAGCCTCGATACATACGAGCTTGTTTATGCAATCGAAGAAGAGCTTGGCGTTTCTATTCCAGACGAGAAAGCTAACGAATTCGAGACTGTAAAAGACGCTTACGACTTCATCAAGTCAGCACAGGCATAAGTCACTTTAGCCTATAGATTTTATTGAATAAATCTTCAGAAACACAGGTTTTGCCTGTGTTTTTTTTATTAAAATTTGACATTCAGAAGGGGAATTGTGTCATCCTGAGACGAGGCGAAGAAGTCTTCCATGAAAAAAATTATATCCTTTTATAAATCATCAATTTTCTCGTATCTGATTGACCCTCTTTTTTATGCTTCATCCTTAATCACGATTCTTTTTGTTGCTTTCAGGTTTTTTTATGCGGGAAAATTTTTTGTCGCGAATGTCGGAAGCACGGATTTACGCCCTTTTTTTACGGCTTTTCCTTATATCTCTATCCTGACACTTCCTCTCCTGGCTTTTCGCCTGAAACGCTTTATCCTTGATGATTCTCTTCCGCTTTTTCCATTCAAACGTTTTTTCTGCCTTGTTTTAGCGGCTTTTTCATCCTTTTGCCTTCCTGTCCTTCTGCTAGTGCCTTTGCCGCTTTGTGTTTCTTTTTTCGGAAATGTTGATTTTGGCCAGTGTTTTACCGGCTTTTTGGGAATTCTTTTTTACGGTTTTTCCGCGCTTTCTCTTACGATTTTTTTCTTCTCCCTTTTTGCCGCTTACACAGCCCTTCCTTTGATTCTTTCTGCACTGCTTCTGTCGGTGACGAATTTTATTCATCTTTTACCGCTTTATGTTCGCACAGGCAATTTCCTTTCTTCTTTTTCAAAATCTCTTTCTTTTGCCTGGCATTTTGATTCTTTCGGAAAGGGAATTTTAGATTCACGGAACATTTTTTACTATATCGCTGTTTCTTTTTTACTGATTTTGCTTTCAGTTTTTTTTGAATACAGGCGAATTGGAAAAAAAACTTCAAGGGCTACTCTTCTGCTTTTCCTGGGGATTTTTATTTTTCTTTCTCTGGGCGTAAAAAATCTTTATTTTCGCATTGACTTGACGGAGTCGAAGCAGTTTTCTCTTTCGGAAACTTCAAAAAGTCTTCTTGAAAATCTTGAGGGTGAGCTTAGAATCACATATTTCCGTTCATCTGAGCTGAAAAATCTTTATCCGCAAAGCTCCGATGTCGCTGAATTTTTATCTGATTACGCCTCTGAAAACGGGAATATTTCTTTCGTCATCGAAAAGGCAGATGTGGAAAAATTAAAGAAACTCGGCCTTCAAGGTCAGCAGATTCGCAGTGATAACGGAACAAAAACTGAATTCGTGACGGTGTTTTCGGCAGTTCTTCTTCAATATCTTGAAAAATCTGAGCTTATTCCCTTTGTTCTTTCGACAAATACCCTTGAATACGATTTGACTGAAAAAGTGCAGAAGCTTGTCACCGACAGAGAGAGGAAGGTCTATCTTCTTTGCGGGAACGGTCGCTCTGTCGAAGAAAGCTACGCCTATGTTTATCCCTGGCTCTCTTCCCGAGGCTTTTCCCCTGAAATTTTAAATGATTTTAATGCCACCGAAGTCCTGAAAAATCTTGGTGCTGAAGACGAAATCTGTATTTTTGGAACAAAGGATTTTACCCGTGAGCAGTCTTTTTATATTGAGTCTGCTATTGAGCGGGGGTGCCGTGCTTTTTTTGCGGCGAGTCCTTATCACACGACAATTGAAGATGAATGGAAAATTACAAAAAATAAAGATGAGTTGATTTCTTATCTGAACGGAAAGGGCTTTGCTTTTGAAAATGCCCTTGTTGAAGATATTTCCTGCTATCCTTTGACAATGGAAAGCGGGGACGGAAATTCTAGCGAATATGTGACTGTGAATTATCCCCTGTGGCCTGTTCTTCAGAATCAGAAAAATGCGAGAAATGGCGTGACGGTATTTTGGGCAAGCCCAATTTCCCTGTACGGCCAGGCCGAGCCTCTTTTGTATACAACGAATCTTGCCTGGAGACAGGAGCCTTCTGACGACGAGAGCAATTTGTTTTTGACAAATCCCTTTTTGCTTCCAAAGTCGGCGAGTGCAAGCGGAAGTGAAAGCTCTCAGTTTGTGGTGGCAGCCCGAAACGGAAGCATTTCTCTTGTTTCTGACCAGTTCTTTCTTTCGAGCCTTTTGACAGGCTTTATTTCTGGCGAAGAAGGAGGGGACTTTAGAAATTATGATTATTTATCCCGTGAGCTTTTGATTTTGCGTGGCGAAGAGGAGCTGGCTTATCTTATGGAAAAAGCAAGTCCAGTGACAAGCCTTTATAAAATCATTGATGAAGAAGAATTTAATTTCTATAGATTTTTGACACTTTTTATTTGCTTCGGCCTTTTGCCGCTTTTTATGGTCGCTTTAAATGTGTTTTTAACCATAAGACGACATCGGCTTTGCTTACGAGAAGGCAAAGAATAATCATAAGACCTGTAATCAGCTTTAAGTCGTTGGCGTTCATTCCGATTGTGTAACCGTACCGGCGTGCGATAAACATAAGCGCCCTGTAGATTATTGAGCCTATAATGACGCGGAAGGTTTGCCAGCCGATTCTGTTTGAGTGAATTACAAATTCACCCAGCATAAGGGAGGCGAGTCCTGAAACTACGACTCCGCTTCCGCTTCCTACATCGGAAAAGCCTGAGTACATCGCAAAAAGAGCTCCGCTTAATGAGGCAAGACCGTCCCCGAAGCAGATTCCAAGGCCGCGGACTATTTTCGGGTCAACTCCCTGAGAAATTACCATCTGAACATTGCTTCCTAATGCCCCCATAGTAAGTCCGAAATCCGTCAAGAAAAAGAGGTTCAGAAGGACGAGCAAGATCCCTACAAAAATCACGAGAAAAATTACGATTCCCCAGTCAGGGGCGAGAAAGGGAAAATTTAGCTTCATAAAATTCTTGATGTTCGAGAAAATCGTTGGAATTCTTAGAAGGGAGATGTTCGCCTGATTTGACATTACCCTTAAATTGACTGAGTAGAGCATTGTCATCATTAAAATTCCTGCAAGCAAGTCGGGAATCCTTAGCTTTGTGTAGATTATCGTCGTAAACAGACCTGCGAAAAGTCCGGCGATAAAAGCGATTAAAAGCGCTGTTGCAGGTGATATTGAGTGAGTGAGGCAGCAGGCTAAGACGCAGGCACCTAGCGGAAATGAGCCGTCAACCGTCATATCGCAAAAGTTCAGGACACGGAAGGTCATAAAAACGCCCAGAACCATTATTCCAAAAATCAAGCCTTCGATAAAAATTCCTTGAATCATTTTTATATGATAGTAAAAATCATTAAAATTTGCTACAATATTTATATGAAAAATATTAAGGCCGTCCTTTTTGATATGGACGGCGTTTTGCTTGACACAGAGTCCGTTTGCAAAATCTGCTGGAAGCGGGCAGCTGACGAAATAAATCTTAAAAATATCGACAAAATCTTTATGGAGTGCGTTGGACGAAGCAGGGCGGACACAATGCTTCATCTTCAAAAATATCTTCCCAGCGAAGAGGCGGCGACAAAGTTCCGTGAGAGGGCTGGTGAATTTTTTGATATCGTCTGGCATGAAGAAGGCTTAAAAAAAATGCCCTATGTCGCTGAATGTCTTGAAAGACTGAAAAATGCGGGCTTTCGTCTCGCCGTTGCAAGCTCTACCCGTGCGGTAAGGGTTCATCCGCAATTAAAGGCTGCGGGAATTTTTGACTATTTTGAAACGATTACTACCGGCGACATGGTGAGTCACTCAAAGCCGGATCCCGAAATCTATTTAAAAGCCGCCGGCTCCTTAAAGCTTGGCGTGGACGAGTGCATTTCAATCGAGGACAGCCCGAACGGAGTTCGTTCAAGTGTTGCGGCTAAAATCAAATGCATTATGGTGCCGGATTTAATTCAGCCTGATGAAGAAATGAAACAAAAGGCTTGGAAGATTTTAAAGAATCTAAAGGAGACTGCGGATTTTCTGTGTGGAGATGAATAATGAAAAGAGATTTCTCCATTCTGCTTGTCAGAGCTCATCCTTTACTCCTCATTGCTGTAATCATCTTTCTTCTTTTCTCCTGCTCTTCGATTCCTGCTGATAATGCCACATCTTCCTCTTCTGAAAATATTTCTGTCATTCAGCTTGCAGACGGTGTGAGCGGAGAAATGCTTTCTAGCCAGTTTTGGTGCCGCCGGACGAAAAATCCTTCAAAGGTTCGGATGTCCCTTTCTGAAATAGGACTTTTTAATCGTGAAAATGAAAAAATCTTGTTTCCTCTTTCAGCTTCGTTTTATATCGTGACCGATTTACGAAAGGTTGACTCTTATCTTTCCTCCTCTGAAATCCGCTCTGATATGGCTCGTTATAGCTCAAAGACGACTTGGTATAAAAAAGTTGAGAGTAAAAAAGGCGGGGAGATTTACGCGCTTACGAAAAAAGACTGGAAAAATCTTCAGAATCTGATGAATTATGCTCCTCTTGAGGAAGAAGGGGATTTTCCTGTCAGAAAGGCAATTTGTGTAAAAAGAGCTACGCTTAGGCAGGTTCCGGATGATAACTTTTATTCAGATGACGAAAATTACTGGTACGACGATTATGCTTCTGTTTCCGGGATTTTGATGAATGAGCCTGTTTTAGTCCTTTGGGAAAGCAAAAATAAAAATTACTTTTATGTGAAGACTTCATTTTGTACGGGCTGGATAAAGGCTGAGAACATCGCTTTTTGCTCTGACGAGGAATTTGAGCGATATTTTGACTGGACTGAAAAAAATCAGCGTTCTTTCGTAACGATTACTGAGGAGAGATACACTCTTCTTGATGACTATGTGATTGATTTTGAGAAGATTCCCGTATCAGGCGCAGAAAAGACAAGAATGGCAGAAGATTTTTATCTTGGGACATATCTTTTTACCTGTGACTGGACTGACGGAAAATTTGAAGACGCTTTTTCTGAGCGAAGGCCTTATGCCGCTTTTTTGGTTGAGATTCCCTACCGAAAAGAAGACGGAAGTCTTGGAAAAAAATATGCTTCACTACCAGCGGGAGCCTGTTCCCTGGGGCTTCTTCCCTACACGGGCGAAAATGTCCTGAACTTAGCTTTTAAAATGCTCGGAAACCGCTATGGCTGGGGCGGAATGGCAAAAAACAGGGATTGCTCAGAGTTCTTAAAAGACATTTACCGTTGCTTTGGCTTTAACTTGCCAAGAAACAGCCGGGCCGAGCTTTCGGTTGCAGGAAAAACCCTGGATTTTGAAGGAAAATCTGTCGCCAAAAAAGAATCCCTGCTTTCTTCTCTTGAGGCTCCCACTTTGCTGGGTTTTCCAGGTCATGTATTTATGTATCTTGGAAATTTCGAAGGGAAAAATTATGTTTTAAGTGCCCTCGGCTCATATTATGAAGAGGCTGCCGTTTTGAGCGAGGTAAAATATCTCCCGATTTATGCGAATTCTGTTAGCATAAATACACTTGAAGTCAGGCGAAAGACTGGTGAGACTTGGGCAGACTTGCTTTCAAAGGCAAAGCTTTTTTTGAATGACGGAACTTTTTTTGATGAGAGAATCTCCTTAAATCCCCACTGGCAGTTTGCCGAATTTTCAAAAATAAACTCCGGAAAGGCGGTTTTGTACAAGGCGGGTGAAAACCGAAAAAACATTACTGTTGCCGTGAACGCGGGGCATGGGACGAGGGGCGGGGATAAAATAAAAACTTATTCTCATCCGGATAAAAGCCCGAAGGTTACAGGCGGCACGACTGGCATCGGGGCAGTGGAGTCTATTGCCCTGAGCGGGGGAATGATATTTTCTGACGGAAAAAGTGAAGCTGAGGTAAATCTTCGCCTTGCCCATCTTTTTAAAAACCAGCTTTTAAGGGCGGGCTTTGATGTCCTTATGCTTCGGGACAGCTTCGACACCCAGCTTGACAATATCGCGCGTACTGTACTTGCAAACAATAATGCAAGAATCCACATAGCGATTCATTTTGACAGTGACAATCAAAAAGAAGATAAGGGCTGCTTTTACTGCTCAATTCCAGACGGCATAAAAAATCTTCCGAATGTAAAAAAGCACTGGAAGGAAAGCGAGAGACTGGGAGATTGCCTTACAGCCTCTCTGCAGAAAAATGGTTTTAAACTTTACGGAAAGGGAAGGCTTGAAACTGACCTTACCCAGACATCATACAGCACGATACCGACCGTTGACATAGAGCTTGGAAACCAGCATAGCGATACGGACACTGAAAGCCTTAAAAAGAGGGCGAAGGCTCTTTGTGAGGGCCTTGTGGAATTTTACGCGAAAAAAATGTAGAATGAGGCGATTTTGATTGTTCAAGCAGGTTTGTAGAAGATGAAATTATCTGACTTTTATTTTGATTTACCAGAAGAGCTTATTGCCCAAAAACCGGCGGGAATCCGCGGACAGGACAGGCTCATGCTTTTAAATCGTGAGACAGGGGAAGTTAAGCATTTAAAAATGGACGATTTGCCAGATTTAATTTCTCCAGACACTCTCATGGTTTTCAATAACTCAAAGGTACGCCGTTCACGCTGTTATGGAATCAAGCTTTCGGAGACGGAAGGTCAGGGCGGACGGGAACAGGAGTTTATGTTCTTAAACCAGATGACAGCCGGCGGAAATTTGTGGCACACGATGGTGAAAGGAGCAAAAAAAGTAAAGACGGGGAACAAATACCGCTTCGCTGACGGCTCTGTCGGAACGATAATTGAGTATGAAAACGATGCCGGAAGTGAATTCCGCACTATTCAGTTTGAAAGCCGGCTTGATGACGACTGGTTTGGCCGCAACGGACACATTCCCCTTCCTCCATACATCCGCCGCGAGGACGACGACACTGACAGTGAGCGATACCAGACTGTCTATGCAAAAGAGGTCGGAAGCTCAGCTTGTCCTACCGCAGGACTGCATTTTACGGAAAATATGTTCCGCCGTCTCGACGAAAAGGGAATTGAGCGGGTTTTCCTGACCCTTCATGTCGGCTTGGGAACTTTTTTGCCAGTCCGGACCGAAAAAATTGAAGACCACAAAATGCACGAGGAAGTCTACACGATTCCCTTTGATGTCGCCGAAAAAATCAACAAGGCGAAAAAAGAAGGCCGTCCGATTTTAGCTGTCGGGACTACGAGTGTCAGAACCCTCGAGAGCGCAAGCGATGAAAATGGTTTCGTAAAAGCAGGCTCTTCCTCAACCCATATTTTTATGTACCCTGGCTACAAATTTAAGTGCGTGAATCAGATGTTTACGAATTTCCATACCCCTGAAAGCACTTTGATTATGCTTGTAAGCGCCTTTGCCGGTCGTGAGCATATTCTTAACGCATATCAAAAGGCCGTGGAAGAAAAATATCATTTTTTCTCCTATGGTGACTGCATGCTAATAAAATAAAAAAAATTGAGATAAAAAAAGGGGCTACCAGCTTATCTGATAGCCCCAGTTGCCCATCAGGCAAGTCGGGCACCAATGGGTGGGAGGGGATAATTGCGTGCCCGACATTTATATTATCGTCAGTAGGGCGGGAATTCTTTAGGATAAAACATCGCATTTTCAAAGTTACCTCTAAAATTGATTTGTGCTTCTCTAGCTCAGCTGTTCAAGGGAATATTTTACTAGATTCCAGAACTGCCTTTTTAAGATTTTTTCGAGTCCGCTTTTTTCGCTTTCCTTTTCAAATGCTTCTTCGGCTTCAAGCAAGAAATTTGAGATTGCTGTTTCTGAAAGAGGAAGATGCGCTCCAATCAGACGGTTTTCAAGGTCAATATTCCTGAAGGCAAAACTTCCCGTCATTGCCAGCCTTAAATCTGAAATCTGGTTCTTTTGTGAATTTGCGAGAAATGTAAAGCTTGCGGACTCCTCGCTCAAAGTTGCGCTCGGCCCCAGTCTCTTAAAAACTGAAACCTCCCATTCTTCAAGAGATATCCTGACTTTTGAGAGCAATGCTTTTTCCGGAAAGCGCTCAAACCTTGTGATTGACTCAAATTTCGTCTCATTTTCGCTTTTTATTTCAAGATTTGCGTCCAGGGCGAGCAGTGGTGCATAGAGAGAGCCGTAAATACCTTTTTGGCAAATGTTTCCCCCGATTGTCGCTATATTTCTGACAGCCGGATTTGCTATTGTTTTTATTGCCTCAAAAATTGTCGCAGGAAGGTTTGCTTTTCCTAAGTCTTCAATTTCTGACAAGGTTACGCTGCTTCCAAAATCAATGTAGCGCTCGTGCTTGTCGATGATTTTCAGCTCCGAAATGTCACGGACAGAAATAGATTTGTCTGGCAGCTCTTTTTCGACGAAGGAGGTGCAGCCGCTTACGACAGTTAAATCTGAGATTGTCTTTAGCTGATAGAAAACATCGCTTAAATTTTTTGCCGAATAAAAATTCTTAGATGAGCCCATTTTTTCTTCCTTCCCGCTCGTGCTTCAGAGCGGTCGCATAAATTACGCCGTTTATAAAGGTTTTCCTGTCGCAGCAATTACATTTTATGCTGTCACTAAGCTCTTCAAGCTCTTCTGCGCTGGGTCTGTAAACCTTTTTTAAAAGCTCGTAGGTCTGAAAATATCTTGCAGATGAGCAGAAGCCGCACAAATTTACGCCCGCCTGCTTGAAGCCGTTCTGAATGTCCTCGCCTTCTTTCGTGAGCAAGAAAAATTCCAAGGTTTCGATAGATGCGTTTTTGATGATTGCCACCGGAATTATGCAGGAAGGAATTGGCTTATCGTCCAATAAGACTGTGCAGGAGCCGCATTTTCCTTTTGTGCAACCCATTTTTACGCTCAAAAGACCTTGGCGCCGGAGGACTGGAAGTAATTTTTCGTCTGGCCGTGCGTCCAAAATCTGTTTCTCGCCATTTAAAATCACTGGAATTTTCATCTTAAGTCCTCCAAAACCGTCAGCCTTGTGTTTTCGGATTTTTCAATCGTCCTGAAAATGGAATCGGTTTTAAGTGGAAGTGAGGATACAGTGCTTGAAAGCGCCTGACTCAGGGCTGCCGTGTATGCCGCCGGCAAAATGGAGTAAACGAGATGGCCAATCTGCTTAGGCTCTTCCTCGCTCTGTGTAAACTGAACTGAAACTGTCGGGCAGGAAAGACTGTCGTCCTCGACAAGCAGGGAGAGGGTTCGCTGAATTCCCCTGTAAATGGCATTTTCTGCCGCTTTTGGGTGCAAAATTTTCCCGCCATCAATGATTATGCAGATTTTTTTGATTTTTTCTCTGAATGTTGTGTTATCAAGCTCCAGCTCCACCGTGCAACTTCCGAAAGCTGTGTTGTAGTAGGGCTGACCCAAAAATTTTTCGTCGTCCCAGATTTTTTTTCGGCTTCTTGTAAGTGATTTTTTTACAGAAAAAGGAGTCCCGTCGAATTTTTTTCGCTTTAGGCTGTCAACGCATTTTTTCAGAAGAATTGTTTTTATGCTCACCGTTCCTACGAGAGTGTCTGGAATAGAAATTTCCTCGCTTTTTTTGCCATTTTCTTCAGTGATTTCGTTCGTGAAGATTATGCTTCGTTTTTCAATATCGATGCTGTCAGTTATGATTTTTGTCCAGATTTCTTTGATTGAGATTGATGGCGGATATGCGTTCACGATGATTTTTTTCTCTTCGTTCACCGAAAGCTGCATTGAGATATTTGATTTTTGGAAAGAGCTGCTCATAAAGCCGCTTCCGTCAAAGGCACAGGCAAGGGCAATTCCGCGGAATGGCGGTGCGTAAGCAGAATTTAATGTGCCTTCATATCTTACCCTGTTGGAAAGTCGGGCTACCGTGTATTTCCGCTTGAAATCGCTTCTGATTGCGACTGCGTTTATCGCATCATTTGAGCGTCCGAAAGAGTAAGTGAAGGGAAGGTTTGCTTTCTGAAGAGAGAAAGCCTTGTTCATAAGTCGCAGGTCTATCGGAGAAATGCCGGTTATATCCGCTATTTTTTGAATCTGATTTTCAATTGCAAAAAATCCCTGAGAATCTATCATTGAAAGATGAAACGATGAGGGGGGCTTGTGAGTTTTGAAAGCCTTCGCATTGATTCTTACATTTTTGCAGCTATAGATGCCGCTTGAAGCGACCGTAATCCTGTCCAGAATTTCTGCGGCAAGGGGATTGTAGCTTCCGGCGTCAAACTCTATAGAAATGTCCATTGCCTGCAAAATGCCGCTTTTGTCCACCGCCGTTTTATGTGAGATTCTGACCTCGCCTGCCGACTCTAGCAATTGCTCGTGCGCAGACCTTGAAAGTTCAAGCTTTACGGTTCTTCCTGTTTTTATTGAAAGCAGCGCGCAGAGGGAGGCAAAAATTGCGTTCTGGTATAGGGAAGCCGTCGTTTTTACGGAAATTTTCGTCCTTGTGATTATGATTTTTTCCTTCTGGAAATTTGTCGTTTCGCTTAAAATTCTTCTAAGCTCACTTATCCATTGGCTTGCCGTAAAAATATGGAGGTTTCCGCCCTTTACATAAGAAAGAGCACCCTCAGTCTCCCGGTTTGACCGGTAAGGAATATGGCTTTTCCAGTTTCCTTCGATAACCTTAAAGTCTTTCTCCTCACTGTCATTCTGAGGCTCAGATGAAGAAGGCCTTTCATAAAAAAACTTCTCTGGCTGACCGACACTTATTTTTCTTTTTGCGATAATTTCGATTGGCTTTGAAAAATTTTCTAAGGTCCTTCTGAGTGAGACTAGTGAATCCTGAATCGGAGAGCCGTCCTTTAGCGATACGGAAAGACCGTTATAGCCATTTGCGAATTTCAACTCGTTTTCTATCAGGGATTGCTTACTAAGCTCAATTCTGACAGAAGCCTTAAGCTCTTCCAGAATTTCTAGATTCTCTCCGACTAAAAGGGCTACAGCCTCACCTTTATACGCTATTTCTCCAGTGCAAAGCAGGGGAACTTCAGTTCCAAGAATGTTTACCCGCTGTTTTTCGCCTAAATCCTTTGCGGTGAACAAAAAATAGCCTTCAGGAACCTTTGTTTTGGGAGCGAAATCGATTGATGAAATCGTCCCGTATGAAAAGGGGCTTTGAATCAAAATGGCATGAAGAAGATTTTCTGCGCTCATGTCAGAGTAAAACTCGTCCGAAAAGAGAATCTTTTTTTTGTCGCCAGTCTTTCTTTTAGCGCACATGGTGCTTTTCTCCGACTTCTTTTACGGCATTGATTACGAAGTCTGCCTGTTCATCGCTCATATCCGGGAAAAGCGGAATTGTAATCGAATTTTTTGAGTGCTCGTCCGCATTCGGAAAATTTTCTGCCCTGAAATCAGGATATTTTTCTTTCCAATATGAAAAATTGAAGATTGCGATGAAGTGCATTGAAATTCCGATTCCTTTTTCCTGCAGTTCCTGTGCGAAAGCATTTCGGTCGCAGTCAAGCCTTGAAGTGTCAAGATGAAGAAGGTACAAATGCCAGGCATTTCCCTCAGAGTCTGGAGGCAGAATCACATAATCAAGCTTTTTAAAGGCTTCGTTGTATTTTTTTGCGATTTTTTTTCGCTTTTCGTCAAAGATTTTTGCTTTTTTAAGCTGAACTCGCCCGATTGCACTCAGGATATCAGGAAGATTTGACTTAAAGCCCGGTGCGATTATGTCGTATTCCCAGCTTGCTTTGGGATTTGTGTAACGGTCCCAGGCGTCCCTGTTCATTCCGTGAAGACGCATTTGAGCCATTCTTTTTGCGAGGGCGTCATCATTTGTCGTAATCATTCCGCCTTCGCCCGTCGTCATAGTCTTTGTAGCATAGAACGAAAAAACTCCTATATCACCCAAAGTTCCTGCAAAGCCGTCTTTAGTGGGGCTGGGAAAAGAGTGGGCCGCATCTTCAATTACATAGATTTTGTTGTCCAAAGTCGAGTATTTTCGGGCAAGCTCCTTGATTTTTTTCATATCGCAAAGATTTCCCGCAACATGAACCGGAACTATTGCGACTATTTTGTGTTCCGAGTCTTTTTTTAAGATTTCTTCGATTTTTTTCGGGTCAATTGAATAGGAATCACGCTGGATGTCGGCAAAAAAAACGTCCCCGCCTAAATGAACGGCACTAGCCGCTGTCGAGACAAAGGTATAGGGAGTCGTGATTACTGCTTTTCCTTTCTTTACTCCGCACGCTTCCATCGCGAGAATCATTCCGCTCGTGTTTGAGTTTACCGCAAGAGCGTGCTTTGCTCCGACATATTCGGCAAATTCATTTTCAAATTCGTGCGTTACCTTGCCTGTCGTAAGCCAGCCTGAGTCAATTACAT
Source organism: uncultured Treponema sp. (assembly GCA_937915735.1). Taxonomy (GTDB): domain Bacteria; phylum Spirochaetota; class Spirochaetia; order Treponematales; family Treponemataceae; genus Treponema_D. Next base: position 16,888 of record CALGGS010000020.1, on the reverse strand, counting down.
CGCAAACGGCCTTTTTTTCTTCATCGTCAAAAGAAGGCCTGAAAAACGGAACCTTTATTTCTGCCATAAAAAAATTATATCGCAATTCAGAAGAATTATAAACTAGGGAAGTTCGAAAAACTCATCTTAGGTGATTTTCCGACATCAGCTCCCCTGTATTTTTTAGAGTGTATCTGCACTTTTCTAATTTTTATCTTCCTGAATCTTTTCAACCAGTTTTTTTCTTTCTCTTAGATATTCTGACCAGTTTACTATTTCTGCTCTATCCAGGCTTTCTATAAAGCTGTCGTTCAGTTCCTTTATGACATACTGCCCCTTTGGTGTGATGTAAGTCGTTATAAAATGGGCTTCAAAATCTGAAAGAGCTGCTTTTTTGCCAGCTTTTTTCCTTGCCTTCATCTTTATGATAAGTCCGTCCCCCGTGTAATCCCTCGCTGTTTCGGGAGCCCTAAACTGCGGGTTTGTCCGTTGGGCTGAAATTGTGTTTCCGTTTGCATACATTATAAAGGAGCCGTTCACTTCTTCATAATATTTTACGACATGAGGATGATTTGCCCAGATTACATCAGCATTACATTCGTCTATTAGTCTCCTGAAGAAAATCTTGTGATTTTCAGTGACTTTGATGATATATTCAGGTTCATCCGTGTGAATTGAGACAACGAATAAATCGCATTTTGACTGTTTTTGAAGGGCTTTTAATTCTTCGATAAGAACTTCCCGTTTTTTTTCTGTTGAAGGGTAGTAGTCTATGTATGAGGCTGAGTCTGGGGAATTTAATATTTCAGTGACTGCCACAAAAAGGACTTTCCAGCCTTTTTTTTCGATTATTTTGTAAGTAAGGCTGTCTCCTGCTTTTTCTTTTAGTCCGCATGCCCAGATGTTTTTGAGCTTGTCAAAATATTTTTTTGTTTCCTTCATCCCTTTCAGGCTCTGGTCGTTCGTGTGGTTGTTCGCAAGGGAAAATACATTGAAGCCCGCTTTTATTGCCGCTTCTACATATTCACTGTGCATATTGAACTGAGGGTATGTGGACCAGGGGAGTGTGTCTGCGACGGGAGCCTCTATATTGGCAAAGGCTAAGTCTCCTGAGGAAACAAGTGGCGAGATGTCCCGCCAGATTCTGTCAAAGTCTGTAATTTTAAAATTCGGTGAGTGAGCCATAATGTCGCCTGCAAAAACAAGGGAAAGTGAATCTTCCTGATTGTTTGATTCAGAAGCTATTGCCTCGTTTTCAGGGCTTTCAGAATCCTGCGTGCTTAAATTTTTTGTGCTGGAGCAAGAGACTATAATAAATACAAAAGAAAGTACAAGTGCAAAGGATTTTTTTTGAGTCATAGAAAAATTATAAATGATAAAATCCAAATAGAAAAGTAATGCCCAAGGGAAAATGTTGACAGCCTGAATCGTTGGATTTAAGATATTTAAAAAATAATACATAAGGTTTACAAAAATTATGAATTCTACAAAAAAAATTGACAGTGCAGCTCTTATTCAGGCGGCGATTGACAATCAAAAACATTCTTACGCTCCTTACTCGAATTACAATGTTTCAGCCGCCGTGTTAATGGATTCGGGCAAAATTTATTCTGGAACAAATGTTGAAAACGCTTCCTATCCGGTTGGAATTTGTGCGGAAAGAAATGCAATCAGCCATGCAGTTGCCTGCGGCGAGCGAAAAATTATTGCGATTGCGATTGTCGGTGGCGCGAATTACACCCATAATGATTTTTGCGCTCCATGTGGAATGTGCCGTCAGTTTATCCGTGAATTTGGAAATCCAAAAGAAATAACCGTAATTTTTGCAAAATCCGTAACAGAATTCAAGGAAATGTCTCTTGAGGAATTGCTCCCTGAAAGCTTTGGGCCTGCTTCCCTGAAACAATAATTTCTCTTGCCGATAGCCAAAAAATTCTTTATCTTTATACCTATGGAAAAAATTGAAATCAGAAGCACAACCGTCATAGCAGTAAAGCGAAACGGAAAGGTCGCCATGGCAGGTGACGGACAGGTAACGCTTGGAAACACCGTCTGCAAGGGAAACGCCCGAAAGGTCAGGAAAATCTACAACGGAAAAATCTTAACGGGCTTTGCAGGAAGCGTAGCTGATGCTTTTACCCTGCTCGACAAATTTGAAGAAAAGGTCAAGGAATTCAACGGTGATTTGACTCGCAGTGCCGTGGAGCTTGCCAAAATGTGGCGGACTAACAAAATGTACCAGAAGCTCGAAGCAATGCTCATTGTCGCCGATTCTTCAAAAATCCTTTTGATTTCAGGTGACGGAAATGTAATCGAGCCGGAAAACGATGTGCTTGCAATCGGAAGTGGCGGAAACTACGCATATTCAGCAGCTCTCGCTTATCTTGACTCAAGCGATTTGTCTGCCAAAGAAATAGCTGAGCGAAGCCTGAAAATCGCAGGCAACATCTGTATTTACACGAACCAAAATATCACAGTAGAAGAAATTTAACGAGGAAATTTTATGTCTATCGAAGGACTCACACCTAAACAAATTGTTGAAAAATTGGATGCCTACATTATCGGGCAGGAAAAGGCTAAGAAGGCTGTCGCTGTCGCACTTCGTAACAGAATCCGCCGCATTCATTTGTCTGAGGATATTCGTGACGAGGTAGCGCCAAAAAATATACTTATGATTGGACCTACAGGCGTTGGCAAGACAGAAATTGCTCGCCGGCTTGCCAAGCTCGTGAACGCTCCTTTTATCAAGGTTGAGGCAACGAAATACACTGAGGTCGGTTATGTTGGCCGGGATGTGGAGTCAATGGTCCGTGACTTGATGGCTGTCGGCTTTAACAATGTAAAGCGCGAAATGGAAGAAGAAATGCGTGAGGCTTGTGGCCCTAAAGTCGAGGAGAAACTTCTTGACTTGCTTCTTCCTGGAAGTGGCAAAAAAGACGAAAAAAAGAAAGAGAGTGAAGAAAGCGAAAATACTTCTCCCTTTGAAATAATTCCTTTTGCTTCTTCTCCTGAAGAAGCCCAGAAAGTTATGGAGGAGGAGAACTCAAAGCTTGAGGCAAAGCGGGCAGAGGACGAGACGGCATTGGATAAAAGTACCCGAGAAAAGTTCCGTACGATGCTTCGTGAAGGAAAGCTTGAGGAGCGTGAGGTTGAAATCACTGTACGCAGGCAGCGCACTATGCCTAGCATGGAAATCATCGCTGGCGGCTCAATGGACGACTTGCAGAGCGGAATGATGGAAATTCAGAATATGCTTTCGGGCAGAAATACCAAAAAAAAAGAAGTCACTGTCCGTGAAGCAAGAAAATTCCTTACGGAAGAGGTCCTTGACTCAATGATTGACTCAGACAAGGTCGCTGACAAGGCAAAGGAGCGGGTAGAGCAGAGCGGAATCATCTTCATCGACGAAATTGACAAAATTGCTACAAAAAATGGCGAGGGGCATGGCTCGAATGTAAGCCGGGAAGGCGTTCAGCGGGACATTTTGCCGATTGTCGAAGGCTCAAAGGTAAACACAAAATTCGGTGTCGTCGACACGACTCATATTCTTTTCATTGCCGCCGGTGCTTTCTCCCTCGCTTCTCCCAGCGATTTGATTCCAGAGCTTCAGGGACGCTTTCCGCTTCGGGTTGAGCTTGAAAGCCTTTCAAAGGCAGACTTTAAGCGCATCCTCACTGAGCCGAAAAATGCGCTCACAAAGCAGTATACGGCTCTTCTTGAAACAGAGGGCGTTAAAATCAGCTTTACGGATGATGCAATCGAGCGAATGAGTGAAATTGCCGAAGAGCTTAACGCCAGGAGCGAGAATATCGGGGCGCGCCGTCTCCACACGATTATGGAAAAAGTTCTTGAGGAAATCAGTTTTGACGCTGACGAGCACGAGGGCGAAAATGTGACTGTTGACGCAAAATATGTGGACGAAAAGCTTACCGGAGTCGTGCAGAATCAGGATTTGAGCCGCTACATTTTGTAAGTTAAAGGTTACTTCTAATGACAGATATCGAAAATCTTGAAAAAATCATAAAAGATATTTTCGGCATACAAAAGGTCATAAAAACGAAGTCAAACAGCAATTCCTGTATTTCTCCCTTGAATCGCGAAAACAAAAATCTTTTCGCGAAAAATTTCCTCTCACGGCTTTGTCGACTGAACGAAAAATTCTCATCTGACAAAGCAGCCATTAACGACATAGCCGAGAGGGTAAAAAATATTGGTGAGGCAAAAAACGCTTCCTGGGCTGGCCCTTATTCAGAGCTTGTTGCCCTTGATTTTTACTGTCAGTTCTCTCAATTTTTCGAGATTTCTTACATAAATCTTCTTCCGATAAAAAATCATTTAAAAGCTATTCCTGCCCTGAACGGTCAAAAAGAAGTCATAGACATTGATTTGTGCCTTCACCTTCGCCATGACAAGGTTTTTACTGATGTCAAAAGCTTTAACTGTATTCATCAGAACATTCTCGACGAGGTGATTGATGCTGTCGAAGAATATTCTCTCTTAACTCTCGGAAAAAGCGTTATGATTGGAGTTGATAACCTTTCAAGCCTTGACTACACCGAAGTAAAAACTCATCTCGGCTTTGAAAAGCGAAAAATTTACTATGCGCTGGCAAAGGCTGTTTCAAACAATCAGCGTCTGGCCCTGTACGAGTCAAAAAGCGGAATCCTTTTTACATTCAGAATCGAATATTCGGATACAATTTCTACCGTCCGTGAGTATTCTCCCTTTGCGATGGCAGAAGCCTACAAATACAAATTTTTAGATTACGGCTCAAAGCTGCTTGATAACGAATATTCCGTCATCACTATGGTAAAGAATCCGTATTTTAACGAAGAAACCGTGGATTTCGGTGACTTTAACAATCTTTTTTACCGCTCGCTTGCCCGCCGAACCTTTATTGAGCTTGACAGAATGGGCGGCGACGCTTCACTTTTTTCTTCAAGCTATTCTTCAAAAAAAATAAAAGTCCGTGATGTCGCAAAAAATTTGGCGGGAATTGTCTTCATAGACGATGAAAGCCCTACGGAAAGCGATGTGTCAAAGCTTTACTCGGCCTATTTTTATTTAAATCCGAATTACAAAAACAAAACGCCGCTTACAATCCGGAAGCTTGAAAAATATTTCAGAAATGAGCGCGAAAGTCAGATAAAAGATTTTGATGATTTTAAATGGGATAATTACTGACCGCACATTGCTCATCGCGTTTTCGAAGTTCCCTATATTCTACTTCCAAAAAATCAGTAAAAATGATATTCTTTTGCAATGGAAAAAAATATTTACGCTATTTCTTATAAGCTTCGCCGTGAACTTCAACAGAAAATACTTTTTGTTTTGGGCTTGATTTTTATTTTTTTTATAGTCGTATCGCTTATCTTAAATTTTATTATTTATCCTGTCGCAAATAAGTCTGATTCTATGTCTCCGGATATTTCATCCGGAACTTACGAATTCGTTTCCCCGCTTTTTAAAAAGTTTGACAGGGGAGATGTTGTTCTTGTTCAAAATTACAATTCATCAAATAAATCTGCGCTTAAAAGCTTAATTAAAACATTCACTCTTTTTGCCTCCCTTCGGAAATGGCAGCCTTTCGATGAGAATCAGGATTCTGGAACGCGGCCTGTTTTGCGCCGTGTTGTAGGTGTTCCTGGCGACACGATTTACATAGACCGCTATGTCGTGTTCATAAAGCCTCGTTCTCAGAAGCATTTTCTTACGGAATTTGAAATTACAAATTCAAAATACAACGCCAAGATTTTAGTTCCGCCGGCGAATTGGGATGTTGAATTCGGAGCAAAGGCTTCCATCGGTGAAATTACCCTTGGTGAAGGCGAGTATTTCGTTCTTGGTGATGACAGGTTATCTGCCGCAGATTCAAGAATTTGGGGAGCCGTAAATCAAAAATCAATCTTAGGAAAAGCGGTTTTGCAGTATTTTCCTTTTAATAAGTTTAAGCTTCTCTAAGGTTTTAAAAATCCCAGACAGCCCAGTCCACGGCGTATACCTCGTCGTATTTTTCCATTACGCTGTCTAAAAGCTCGTACCATTCGATTTTATGCGGAAGGAGAGCAAGCTTGGTTTGTGAAAGCTCCTGCTCTTCCAGTTTCTTTCGCTTAATTGCAAAGAAAATGTAGGCGAAGCTTAATAAAATGAGTGTCCAAGGCAGCCAGTCGCCGAAACGGGCATAAACTGTCATTTTTCGCTTGTAAATCGGAACCTTGAATGTAAGGCTTCCTTCCTCAAAAAGCGGCAAGTCTGCCAGAACCCGGCCTTTTGGGTCAATTACGCAGGTGTAGCCGGCATTTGCGGCTCTTATTGTCGTGCTTCTGTATTCAATTGAGCGGTAGTGTGCTACGACAAAATGCTGAATTTCTGACGAATCTGTTTTTGACCAGGAATCGTTGGTGATGTTTACAAAAAGCTCGCTTCCGGAATGAAAGAGCGCATGGCAGACCTCGTGTGCCGAGTCATCGAAGCAGATTGGGGTTGAAAAAACTACTGATTTTGACTCATCGTCCTTTTTTTTGTTTTTCTCGCTTATAATTGAAACTATATCGAATGGCGTGTCAGCCTTTAGCTTTGATTCAAGCGGAATCTCAAATAAAACTGGCTTTTTTCCGGGAGTCCAGCCGTAGGAGAAGCCAATCATTCTTTTTATGATTTTTCTGACTCCCTCAAACTGCCGTAGGGGAATTAGCTCCGCAAAGGGAACTAGGTGCATTTTCGTGTAAAAACCCTGATATTTTCCGTTTTTGTCAAAGAGAAGGGCCGAATTTCCGTACTCGTGGTTTTCGTCATTAAAAATTACCGGCCCTCCGATTATGAAAGGCGTGTGATTTTTCTTTATGAATTTTAAGAGAGGCTCATCAGAAGGGAAAAAATTGTAATAGTTCTGAGAAGTAGGAAATCTTTTTGAAAGAACGGCCTCGCTCCAAACGACTAAATCGCATTTTTCATCAGCTTCTGAAATTTTGTCTAAGGCTTCTTGTGTGATTTCTTGGGCTAAAAGGATATTTTCCTCTTCTTCACGACGGTTAGGATTCCTGTTTTGCTGCACGAGGACTGTATTCATCAGTTTTTCAGGGTAAATTGGCCTTGTGTACTCGTGAATGCCATAAAAAAGAGTGCAGGCGATTAGCGTGGCAAAAAGAGCGAAAACTTGCCTGTAAGAGCGAAGAGAATCGAGAAAACAGGCCTTTCCTAAAAGAATCACGCCCTCTCCAAAAATTGCCGAAGAAAGAGCGAATAAAAAGGTGATTCCGTAAACGCCAGTAATGTCTGCAATCTGAGTGATTAGCGGCCATTTGTAAGCCGTCATTGAAAGAGTTCCCCAAGGATATGCCAGAAAGCCTGTTGACTTGCAGTATTCCCAAATCGTGTAGACAGAGGTGAACCATAAAAGCTTAAAGGGGAGGGCAAATTGATTTTTTGAAGAAAAAAAAGCCAGCTCTGAGTCTTTTTTGGAATAAAGAACAGGAAAATAAAAAACAAGACCGAAAAGCCCTTCAAAGCCCGCTGTTCCCAAAGCTGAAGCCCCCAATGTGAAAATTGCAAATCCGGGAAAGTTTCCGAGCCAAAAGCTGGAGAGAATGTGAGTTACAAGCCCGTGCAAAAAACACAGCCAGAAGGAATTGATATATGATTTTGAATTTGAAAGCGCGAGGTAAAGAGGAAAAATCGCAAAAAGACCAATCAAAGGAGAGCCAAAACTTAAAAATTCGTTCGGAATTGCCAGTGCTATAAGAAATGAAGAAAGCAGCACACAAAAAATTTGTAAAATTCTCGACATTGTGATATCATTCTATTATGTTTGATTGAAAAATTCAATTGAATTGAAAATTGTATGCTGCGGTGGGGGAGATTATGAATCCTGTTCAAGACATTCATAAATTAGAATATGGCGAAAGTCCTGCGGTTGTTGTAGAGACTCCGGGACGATTTCATCTGATTGGCGAACATTCCTGGTTTTTTAAAGACAAGACCCTTTCAATGGGTGTAAATCTTCCTGTTTATGTGGCGGTTTCCCTTCGTTCTGACGATTCATTCCATTTTTATTTTCCGCAGATGAAGGACCGCAAAAAAATCTCCATGTCTGCTATGAAGTTCCGCAAGGAAGACCGCTGGGCAAATTCAATCAAAGCGATGATTTTCGGCTTTACTTCCAGGGGTTATGAAGTAAAGGGCATGAACTTCACGATTTATTCAGATATTTTGCCTTCGGGTGGTTTTGGAATCACCACTGCAATAAAGGTTGGAAGCGCCTATGCCATTAACGAAATTTGCGGTCTGAAATGTGACGAAAATCAAATTATCCAGACCATTTCCCGGGGAAATTTAAAATTTTTAGGCTCAAACAATTATCTTTCTGCAGTCCTGACAGCAATTCACAGCGAAGAAAACAAGCTGGTCTTAACCGACTATTCAACAAAATCTTATGAGCTTCTTCCCTTCGACTTTCCTGGTAAAAAAATCATCGTCGTTGACACAAAGGTTCCCCGCGTAAATATCTGGGATGAAGAGATTATCCGTGAGGGCGAGAGCGCCCTTCTTTTAGGTGAGCTTAAAGATAGAAAATCCTATGTCCGTGGTGGCTGGACTTACGAGGAAAATCCTCACGAAGTAAATCTTGTTCTTTCTGTCGCGCCTGAATTCATTCATCAAAAATTAAATTCTGTCATTATGGAACACAAATTTGTCCTTGATGCCTGGGACGGTCTTGAAAAAGGCTCCTTCGGCAAATTTGCCAGGGCCGTAAATCACAGTCACGAAAATATGCGTGATGAATATGACATTTCCTGCCCTGAAATCGACTGGATTTTAAAGCGTCTTTCTGAAATCAACCCAAACAACGATGACTCACGAAATCCGTTCAACTGCGGAAGAATCACGGGAAAGGGCTTTGGCCGCTGTCTTTACGCAATCCTTGACGAGATTGATGTTCCTGCTTTTAACAAGAAGCTCGTTGAATTCACTAAAATCTTCGGCTTCAAAACTTCTGTCTACGATGTAAAGCCTAGCAATGGAGTTCAAATTGTCTAGAAAAAAAATTCTTGTTACGAATGATGACGGTATAAACGGCGAGGGGCTTAAGGTTCTCGTTGAATCTTTAAAAAAAGTTTGTGATGTTTACATTCTTGCCCCGGATTCTAACCGCTCGGCCGTTTCAAGCAAAATCACGATGGACAAACCTTTAAATTACCGGAAGCTTGGCGAAAAGACCTTCACTTGCTCAGGCACTCCTTGTGACTGTGTAATTTCTGCCTTTACCTCAAGCCTTTTCGACTTTAAATTTGATGCCGTAGTCTCTGGAATAAACGCAGGTCCTAATATGGGAACAGATGTCGTTTATTCAGGAACCTGTGCGGCTGCCCGACAGGCTGTCTTAATGAATGTTCCGGGTATTGCCGTAAGCCTTGAGTCCGAATATTTTGACTATGCGCGGGACGGCTTTAATTTTAAGTCCCTGGCAGATTTTGTAGCAAATAATCTTGATTCTCTAATAGCCCTTTCTTCCGGCGGAGTGTTCGTCAATATCAACGCTACTTCCGCTGCTTCATACTCTGAGGCTGTTTTTGCCTCAGGCTGTATCCGTGACTACGGAGACGAGGTTCATTTTGAGGGCGGGGAAGATGAATTTTCAGGGTCTTGCTCAACACAAGAGATAAAAATTTACGGTGACGAAGATTGCGACTATAAGATTGCGCGAAGCGGAAAAATCGCTGTTTCGCTCGTTTATGCAGAGCCTGTGCTAAAAAAAGTGAATCAAAAAATACAGTTTAAATTTTAAGTTTAAAAATCTTTCTTGACTTTCCACCCTTTTGAGATATAATAAATTCAATATGCCGCTCGATATCTGTGTAAAAGCACCAGCAAAAGTCAATATAGGACTAAAGGTTCTTAAAAAAGGCACTGCCGATGCCTATCACAATATCGAAAGTATTTTTCAGACAATAGATTTTTGTGATGAGCTTCGTGTTCGCGCAATTCCTAAAAAAGAGTGCGTCGTTCATTGCCCGCAAATGAATCTTCCTGTCGAAAATACGCTTACAAAAACTTATTCTGCTTTCTCTTCTGAAGTTGGTATTGATTTCGGAGTCGAAGTAGAATTAAACAAAAAATTACCCGCAGGTGGTGGCTTAGGTGGCGGTTCTTCAGACGGGGCAGCTCTTTTAAAAGCTCTTTCTGAACTTTCAAAAATCCCGCTTACAAAAAGTCTCTCTGATTCTGTCGCTTCCAAGGTTGGTAGTGATGTTTTCTTTTTCCTGCAATCGGGCTTTTTTGAAAATGGTCGTGGCTGTGCGTTGGTTTCTGGTCGTGGGGAAGTCGTCAAAAAAATAGAGCCCCGCTCAGATTTGATTTTTTTGCTGATTCTTCCAGAACTTCACTCTTCGACACTGGAGGCTTACTCATTGGTCGACAAGGCCTATGAGACAGGATTTTACGATTCTAAAATAAAGAACGAGGAATTGTTTTTTCCTGAGTTTTCGGAAGCAAAAAGCATTTATTGTGGTTCTGTTTCAGAGTGGAGGTTTTCAAATTCGTTCACCCCTGTTCTATCAAAAAAATACCCTGTAATTGATGCTGCTTTACAGGATATTATAGATACAGGAGCGCTTTGGGCTGATATGTCCGGCTCAGGCTCTACGGTTTTTGGTGTTTTTGAGTCGAGTCTTGCCGCTAATGAGGCTCTTAAAAAATGCCAGAAAAAATGGAAATGCGTTTTGTCTCATTAAAATCAATCCGCATTTATATTTCAAAATAAAATTTTTAAAAAAAAGGAAGAGAAAATGGAAGTAACAGAATTAAGAATCAGAAAGGTCACGCAGGAAGGAAAGCTCAAGGCCTATGTTACGGTAACTTTTGACAGCTGCTTTGTTGTCCACAATGTCAAGATTATCGAGGGTCAGTCGGGGCTTTTTATCGCAATGCCGAGCCGAAAGACTTCAAACGGCGAGTATAAGGATGTTGCTCATCCAATCAGCGCCGATTTCAGAAACGCTTTGCAGGACAAAATCATTGGTGAATATAATGCCGGTCATTTTGACGAAAGCGGTGCCGAAGACTAACGCTTAAAAATATAAAAAACGGTCTTCTTGACAACAAATTATCAATTTCATATACTTTAAGCGATTAACGGCAAAGAGGTCGTGAATAATGTTTTGTTTTTACGAGGCATTGTTCACGGCCTTTTTTTTGTCGGGCAATGAAGCCACAGATGATGTTCCTTTGTTTTGGGGCATAGTCTGCGGCTTTTTTTTTAATAAAATTTTGGTGTTCTGATGCGGAGTTTTATGGGATGATTGCCATTTCTCCGCGGAAGAACACCTTTTTGAGGCAAAAAAATGAACGAAAAGACTTTATATGAATCTTCTTTTGAACACGACGCCTGCGGAATTGGCGCACTTGTAAATATTGATGGCAGCAAAACCCATAAAATTGTGGATAACGCCCTCAGCATCGTAGAAAAGCTTGAGCACAGGGCAGGAAAGGATGCGAGCGGTGAAACTGGAGACGGTGTTGGAATTTTAGTTCAGATTAGCCATGATTTTTTCAAGAAGGAAGCAAGTGAGATTGTGGGCGACTTGGGAGAGCGTGACTATGGTATCGGAATGTTCTTTTTTGGGGATGGCGTTGAAGCAGAAAAAGCCCGGTTTGAAAAAAGCTCTGCATCTCACGGATTAAAATTCTTGGGTTGGCGGGAGGTACCTGTTTTAAGCGATGTCCTGGGGAGAAAAGCTCGTGACTGTATGCCTTCAATCTGGCAGGGCTTTATAGAGCGCCCGGATTCTTGTGAAAAGGGCCTTGAATTTGACAAATTGCTTTATAAATTGAGGCTTTCCTTTGAGAAAGATAAAAAAGAATGTCTCTCGGATGAAACTTATGTCTGCTCACTTTCAAGCCGGACAATTGTTTACAAGGGAATGTTTCTCGTAAGCCAGTTGAGGACATTTTACCGTGACCTTTTGAGCGATGACTATAAAAGTGCGGTGGCAATCGTTCATTCACGCTTTTCGACAAACACAAATCCTAGCTGGCAGCGCGCGCATCCAAACAGATTCATCGCGCACAACGGCGAAATCAACACAATCAAAGGAAACGCCGACAGAATGATTGCCCGGGGCGGAGAAATTGACCCTAACGGAAGCGACAGTGCCAGACTCGACAACACTCTTGAATATTACATAATGAACGGACTTGAAGCCCCCCTTTCCCTTTTGATGTGCGTGCCTCAGGCCTGGAAGCACGACAACTCTTTGAGTCAGGAGCAAAAGGATTTTTATCACTACTGGGCCACGATGATGGAAAGCTGGGATGGACCTGCTGCCCTTTTGTTCAGTGACGGAGACAGTTTTTTGGCAACCTTGGACAGAAACGGTTTGCGTCCCAGCCGGTACTACATTACAAAAAACAAGACCTTGATTTTGTCCAGCGAGGTGGGAGTCCTTGACATTCCTGAAAGCACGGTTTTACAGAAGAGCCGTCTAGAGCCAGGGAAAATCTTGCTGGTCGATTTAGTTCAGAAAAAACTTGTCGCAAACGACGAGCTTAAGAGCCGCTACGCAAAAAAATATCCTTATGGCGAATGGCTGAGTCAAAATCTTGTGCCCCTCCACTCATTAAAGATTCCGAACAAAAAAATTCCAGTTTCGCCTCAGGAAGAAAGGGACAGGCTTTACAAGGCCTTCGGCTGGTCACTTGAAGATGTAAACGAAATGATTCTTCCGATGGCAAAAAACGCAATCGAGCCGACAGGGGCAATGGGAAATGATATTCCGCTTGCAGTTTTGAGCGAAAAGCATCCGCCATTGTTCGATTACTTTAAGCAGAGCTTTGCTCAGGTAACGAATCCGCCGATTGACAGCCTTCGGGAAAAAATTGTTACGGATACGACGGTTTATGTCGGAAGCGACGGAGATATTTTAAATCCCTGTGCAAAAAACTGCCATGTGCTTGAGATTAACAACCCGATTTTAACCGGCGTCGATATGTTAAAAATCAAGGCAGTGAACGATAAGGGGCTTAAGGCAAAAACGATTTCGCTCGTGGTAGAAAAGCAAATATCGCAGAAAGAGAGCGGAATTTTAGACGCAGCCCTTCTTAATGTTTTCCGGGAAATTGACGAGGCTTACGAAGAGAATTTTAACATCATAGTTTTGTCTGACAGGGGAGTAGACGAAAATCACATAGCCATCCCCTCACTTTTGGCGGTCTCTGCCGTGGAGCAGTATCTTATCCGCACAAAAAGGCGAACAAAAATTTCCGTAATTTTGGAAAGCGCGGAAATTCGGGATGTTCATCAGGCGGCTCTTTGTCTGGGCTATGGTGCCCGTGCCGTAAATCCCTATCTTGCCCACGAATGTATCGCCGAACTCATCGACAAAAAATTGCTCGACAAGGACTATCACACGGCGATTGACGACTACAATCTTGCAATTATGAACGGAATAGTAAAAATTGCGGCAAAAATGGGAATCTCAACCTTGCAGTCTTATCAGTCGTCGCAGATGTTCGAGGCCGTCGGTCTTTCAAAAAAACTCACCGAAAAATATTTTACCAACACAGTTTCGAGAATCGGCGGAATCGGCATTAAAGAAATAGAAGAGGACATTTTGTTCCATCATAACGAAGCATATAAAGATATTTTTGAAGTTGACAACCGTCTTATAAAGCTTGACACTCACGCAATGCACAAATATAAGGTCGGAGAGCATTGTGAGCATCACCTTATAACTCCAGCCCTTGTAAAGCTGTTGCAGGAAAGCTGTCAGGAAGGAAATTACGGAAAATTCAAGGAGTATTCGGCGCTTGCAAATGATACGAGCCATCCGCACACAATCCGCTCGCTTTTTGACTTCAATTTTAAAAACTCAAAGAAAATTCCCCTGGAAAAAGTTGAGAGTGCCAGGGAAATAGTAAAGAGATTTAAGACTGGTGCGATGAGCTACGGCTCAATCAGTGAAGAAGCGCACAAATGCCTGGCCGAAGCGATGAATCATTTGCACGGAAAGTCAAATTCCGGAGAGGGCGGCGAAAAATCCGGGCGTTTTGGGACACAATTCAGCTCTGCAATCAAGCAGGTTGCAAGCGGTCGCTTTGGCGTTACGGAAGAATACTTACTCAGCGCAAAGGAAATTCAGATAAAAATGGCACAGGGGGCAAAGCCTGGTGAAGGCGGTCATTTGCCCGGAAAAAAAGTTTACCCTTGGATTGCTCAGACACGGTACGCAACTCCGGGCGTTTCCTTGATTTCACCTCCGCCACACCACGACATCTACTCAATAGAAGATTTGGCTCAGCTCATTTTTGATTTGAAAAACGCAAACAGAAGGGCTGACATCTCGGTAAAACTCGTAAGCGAGGCAGGGGTCGGAACGATTGCCTCTGGAGTCGCAAAGGCCGGGGCAAATGTAATTTTAATTTCAGGTCACGACGGCGGAACCGGGGCAGCTCCTCTTTCTTCGATTCATCATGCGGGGCTTCCTTGGGAAATGGGGCTTGCAGAAACTCATCAGACCTTGATTCAGAATAATCTTCGTTCTCTTGTCCGCCTTGAAACTGACGGAAAGCTTATGACTGGGCGGGACATTGCAATCGCCTGTATGCTTGGGGCTGAAGAATTTGGCTTTGCGACTGCTCCTTTAATCGTTTTGGGCTGCAAGATGTTAAGAGTCTGCAATTTGGACACTTGTCCCTTCGGAGTTGCGACTCAAAATGACAAGCTGCGCGCAAAATTCCCCGGAAAAGCTGAATATGTAGAAAATTTTATGCTTTATGTTGCAGAGGAATTGCGCGAAATTATGGCAGAGTTTGGAATCAGCACTGTAAAGGAACTTTGTGGCAGAACAGACTTGCTTAAAGTGAGCGAGGGCGTAAAGACGGAGAGGGCAAAACTTATCGACACGAGTAAAATCCTTTCTGAGACAGATGAAAGCTGGAAAACTCATTTTGAAGACGGAAAGCTGAAGGGCGACAAGGAAACCCTTGATTTTGGAATTGACTCACTCCGCCTTCTTCCTGTTTTAAATAATTCTCGCCTTACGACTTTAAAATATGATTTGGAGTGCACCGACAGAACGGCGGGAACAATCTTAGGTTCAGTCATTCAGGAAAAATACAAAAACACGCTTGAAGATGACCATTACACGGTTCATTTCACAGGCGGGGCAGGACAGAGTTTTGGAGCCTTCATTCCAAAGGGGCTGACACTCCGCCTTACAGGGGATGCAAACGATGCAGTCGGAAAAGGTCTTTCGGGCGGAAAAATCGTAATAACTCCGTCAGAGGATTTTGAAGGCAAGGCAGAAGACAACATAATTATCGGTAATGTGGCATTTTTCGGAGCTACGAGCGGAAAAGGCTTTATAAACGGCAGGGCAGGCGAGAGATTCTGCGTGCGTAATTCGGGAGCAACTGTCGTTTGCGAGGGAAGCGGAGACCACGCTCTTGAATATATGACGGGCGGAACTGTCGTTATTTTGGGAGAAACGGGAAAAAATGTTGCGGCTGGTATGAGCGGCGGAATTGCCTACATTCTCGACGAAAAACACGAGCTTTACAAAAAGTTAAACCGCGAGCTGGTTACGATGTATGAGCTGGAGGACGAAGAGACGGCACTTTTAGACGGCAGTGAAAAGCTTTCTGACAGTCAGAATCTAAAAAAGCTTCTTGAAGAGCATTTAAAAGCGACCAACTCTAAAAAAGCTCAGGAAATTTTAAATGATTTTGAAAGCTATATTCCGCTGTTCAAGAAAATCATCCCGAATGACTACCTGAAGATGAAAAAAGCAATCGCCGGGAATAAGAATAAGGGACTAAAGGAAGAAGAAGCGGTGCTTGAAGCATTCAGGTCGATGACAGCGACGATTTAAAAGCTGATTGGAAAGAGGAAAAAACTGGACGAAAATGCCCTGATATAGCAAGAACTACTATAGAAACATCTTTAGAAATTTCATAATATATCAGAAAAACATTGGAGAAAAAAATGAAAAAAGTATTACTTTGTTTATTTGCATTTTCTGTTTCAGCTTTTTCTGGCTTGCTTCTTTCCTGTAAGGAAAAGTCTTCTGGAAACGACGGCGACACATCCATCCCCGTCAAAAAAGAGCAGATGGTAAGCTCCAGCCGAATCATTTATTCTGGCTGGGATTTGTACGAGGAGCGGAAGGACGGAAAAATGTACGCAGTCCGTGAAGCCGAGTGTGGAGACGAGGTAAAAATCTTCCTTAACGAAGACGGTTCTGTCGAACAGAAGAAGGCTACCCGTCATTTACAGAGCGGAAAGGAAGAAAATCTTGATTTCGTGCATGTTCTTTATGAGGAAGAAGAGTTTTGGACTCGTGATATTTTTATTGCGGGACCGAATTATATGTATTCTACCGTGGTGCTAAAGGATGCCTTCATTTATTCGGCTCCGGACGGAACGAGCATTACTGGCTCTCAGATTACGGAAGGAAGCTGTGTCGTGCTTGAACAGATGGCAAGTCCAACCAACGATTTTTTTAAGGTCGTGATTTACAACGGAAAGCCTTTCGGAAAGGAAGTTTATATCTCTCAGGAAAATCTTGCTTTGGGTCCTCAGGCCGTCTTGTGTGGTGAAATAGCCCGTGTATTCTCAAAAATTGACGAAAAAACCCCGAGCAAAGTCCGTGATGAAATACTACAGAAATTGATTGCTGACTCTTCAAAATGGGATTCAAAAGAGAAAGATTATCTTACAGAAAAAATCTTGAAGCTGTACGAAAAAACGCTTCTTCCTGAAGAAATAATCGAACCCTTTCTTACGCAGAATATCAGCGAGCAAGGGGCGAATCTTTCAGAGAAAAATTCGGAAGTTGTTTCAGAACTGTCTGACTTTTGAAGCAGCCTCTAATTTAAATCAATTTGAAATTGGAGAAGAAAATGAAAAAAATAT
>CALGGS010000019.1 GCA_937915735.1 uncultured Treponema sp. | reverse complement strand
GGCGACAAGCAATGCCCTTGAGCACGGCAATGACTCATACTTATTGGACAGCCCTCGTTAGAAAGCATTGGCTTTCGTCCGATTTTACAATAAAATAACCTTATGACCGAATCATTTAACACTTGGACGGAATACGATAACTGGCTTATTCAGAACTATGAAAAATATGCTATGATTTCTCTTGACGAAAAGGACGGCAAAATTGTAGTCGACTTTATCGAAAAAGCCGAGTGGGAAAAAGAACAGCGGGCAAAAGGAAATATGTAAAAAGTATGAGCGTTGACTTTGCTTTTCTCGACAGTGGAACTGGCGGAATCCCTTATATGCTTCATCTCAATGAAAAATTGCCGAAAGCAAAATGCGTTTATCTTGGTGACACGGCTCATTTTCCTTATGGCGAAAAAACAAGCAATGAAGTCACCGAATGTGCATCAAAATCAATTCAAAAAATCATAGACTTATGGTCTCCGAAAGCGATTGTAATTGCCTGTAACACTATTTCAGTTACGGCTTTGGATTCTTTGCGTAAAAATTTCCCTTCAATTCCTATTATCGGAACTGTTCCTGCCATAAAGCTTGCCGCAAAGCTGACAAAAAATAAAAAAATCGGGCTTTTGGCAACGACGGCAACGGTAAATCATCCTTATTCAAAAAAACTCATCGAAGATTTTGCGAGCGACTGCACGGTTTTTAACAGGGCAGACCCAAAGCTTATTGACTTTATCGAAAAAGAATATTTTAATGCGAGCGAAAAAGAGCGCCTTAATGCCGTAAAAGAAGCCGCTGATTTTTTTAAGAAAAATGCCTGTGATACGGTGATTTTAGGCTGCACTCACTTCACGCACATTGCCTGTGAAATGCGAAAAGTTTGCGGTGAAAAAATTACTGTCGTTGACAGCCGGGACGGAGTTATAAATCAGGCAATCAGAAAAATAAATGAAGGAAGTCTTTGCTTTTCTCAGACTGATGAAAATCCTAAAAACCTGACATTTTATGTTACCAAAGCAAACGAAAAGGAAGAGAGAGAATATAAAACCTTGTGTGAAAATTTAAGGATTCCGTATGGAGGAAAAATATGAAAATTTACGGCGTTATAATGGCTGGCGGCGGGGGAACAAGATTCTGGCCGCTTTCAAGGCAAACGACTCCAAAACAGCTTTTAAATTTGAGCGGAAAAGATTTAATGGTAAACGAGGCGATTGACCGTCTTTCAAAAACTGCCTCAAAAGATAATATTTTTATCGTGACGAACGAGGCTCAGGTCTCAAAAATGCTTCAGGCGACGAAAGGTCGCGTAAAACGAAATCACATTCTCTCTGAGCCTTCTGCCCGAAACACGGCGGCCTGCATTGGTTATGCGGCAATGGAAATCGTCAAAAAATATGGCGACGGAATTATGGTAATCACTCCCAGCGATGCTTACATCAAAAATGAAGAAGAATTCACCAGGGTTTTGGGCGTCGCCGTCCGTGCCGCAGAGGAAAAGGACGCGCTTGTTACGGTAGGAATTACGCCGACTTTTGCCGCAACTGGCTACGGATACATTAAATTCCAGAAATCTGGCGAAGAAGTCTTAAAGGTGCTGGAATTTAAGGAAAAGCCTGATGAGCAGACTGCAAAAAAATATGTTGACAGCGGCGAATATGTATGGAACAGCGGAATGTTCATCTGGAAGGCAAGCACGATTCTTAAAAATTTTGAGAAATATCTTCCGAATATTTACTCTGACCTTGTGAAAATCGGAAATGCAATGGATACGAGCGAAGAGTTCAATGTAATCGACAAAATTTATCCGAAAATCGAGAGCATTTCTATTGATTACGGAATTATGGAAAAATCAAGCGATGTCTATGTTGTTCCCGGTAAATTCGGCTGGAATGATGTGGGAAGCTTTGATATGCTCACAGTGCTTCACGAGGCGGACGAAAACGGAAATGTCAAAATCGGAGATCAAATCAATGTCGATACAAAAAACTGCATCACTTATTCAAGCGGGCGTCTTGTTGCGACAATCGGCCTTGAAAACATCGTCGTAATCGAGACAGGGGATGCTGTTCTTGTCTGTGACAAAAGCAAGGTTCAGGATGTCAAAAAAGTTGTCGAACAGCTGAAAAAAGACAGAAGGGCAGAGCTTTTATAATGGAACCTCGAAAAATTGCAATTTTTCGAGGTAACTTTGAAAGCGCGATGTTTTAATTTCTGCTATTATCAGGAATTAAAACTCGTCGGGAACTTCGGAAAATCGCCGGAGGCGAGTTTTTTGAAGTTCCAATAATTACTGCCGCTCGATTTTAAAATCAAAAATTTGGAGTTTAAATGTCAGAAATCGCTAAGAATCTAAAAAATGTTCTTGAAAAAATTCATAATGCAGAAAAAAAATCTGGTAGAAAAGAAAATCCTGTAAAGCTGCTTGCCGTCAGTAAATTTCATCCTGCACAAAGCGTGCTTGCGGCAATTGAGGCCGGACAAACTCTTTTTGGAGAAAACAGAATTCAGGAGGCGAGCGCGAAATTCGATGCAGTTCGTTCACAAGGCTTTTCTCCAGAACTTCATATAATCGGTTCTTTGCAAAGGAACAAAGCAAAGGAAGCCGTAAGAATAGCTTCTTGTATCGAAAGCGTGGACAGAATTGAGCTTCTCGAAGAAATAGAAAAGCAGGCTTCAAAAATAGAAAAAAATATCGATGTTCTTTTTGAGCTTCACACTGGAGAAGAAAGTAAAGCAGGCTTTACGAGCGAAGAGGCTCTTGAAGAGGCTGTTTCTCGTTGCGCGAGAGGGGATTTCCCTCATATCGAAGTAAAGGGCTTTATGACTATGGCGCCTTTTACGGACGATAAAAATCTAATCAGAGAATCATTCGTGACTTTGCGGAATTTAAGAGAAAAATATCAGAAAAAATATCCTGATTTAGACTTTTCGGAGCTTTCTATGGGAATGAGCGGGGATTATGAAATCGCCATTGAAGAGGGAGCTACTATAGTTAGAATCGGAACTGCAATTTTTGGTGAAAGAAACTGAGGAAAGGCTGAGTAATTCAATGGAGAATTAATCAGAGCTTCCCTAAAATATCAAACAGGAGGAAAATTATGATTATCGCTATGGACGGTCCTGCGGGAACAGGGAAATCAACCATTGCTTCATTGATTGCGAAAAAACTGGGCATCACTTATTTGAACAGCGGAAGCTTTTACAGGGCTTTGACTATGGCTTTGAATGAAACGGATATTTCTCTCTCGGACGAAAATGCCGTGCTTGAATTCTGTAAAAAACAGAGCCTGGATTACGAAAATTCCCATCTTATTCTGAACGGAAAGGATGTTGAGTCCCATCTTCACGATGACGCCGTTTCTGCCCGTGTCGCACAGGTCTCTTCAATCGTGCCGATTCGCCATCTTGTCAATGAGCGGATGCGGGAAATCACGAATCATTTGGATATTATCTGCGAAGGCCGGGATATGACGACAGTCGTTTTTCCGAATGCAGAATATAAATTCTATCTCGACGCTTCAATTGATGTTCAGGCCCAGAGACGCTTTGATCAAGGGGTTTCAAATATGAGCCTTGAAGAAGTGAAGCAGGCTATCATAAAAAGAGATGAGATTGACAGAAATAAAAAGGAAGGAGCTTTAAAACGGGCAGAAGATGCCTTCTATATCGATACATCTGACTTGACTATAGAAAAAGTTTGTGAGATAATATTAAGCAAAATTCAGAAATAAAGGTAGACTACTTATGGAACAGATGGAAGTGGAAA
>CALGGS010000018.1 GCA_937915735.1 uncultured Treponema sp. | reverse complement strand
CCTCCGCACGACTGCCTACGGCTTCCAGCGCATCCGCCATCGTCGTCGCACCGCCTACTGTCAGCACGCCATTGCTGTCGAACGTTGCATCTGCAACAACGGCATTCATCATTTCTTCTATCTGACGAACCAGTTCCATGATGCGCTCTGCGAAATGCGTGGCCTCGTAGCTGTCCATTGTGGCACGTTCGTCGTAGGCCATCTTACCCTCGTCGAGCATCCAGTTCAGCTCTTCCAACATCGTAGAGTCTACAGCACTGTTGCCCTGGGCACGGCCATAGACTTCCGATCCATATTCAATGGCCTTCAACAATTCCTGCCATGCATCGTAGTCGTAGACCAGCGTAGACACTTCTGACAGAGCAGCCCCAGCGGCGATAGCCTTCACAATGACCGACTTGGTAATCTCAACGGGCTGTTCGTAGTATATGGACTGCTGAGCATCAGCCGTCACCGTCATGCCACTGCTGATTTTCTCAATCGTAGCCTCATCCATATTGGGCAGTTCTTCCATCTGGTAGAAAATGCTGGCTCTTTCCGTCTCAGTCTCCATCACCAGATGGTCACCCTCGAAGCGGAAGGTTGGGGCAGCAACATACACCGGTGCATTCTTATCAGTAAAGTAACCCGGCGTCTCGCTATTGAGACCACCATCTATGCGGGCATAGACAATATCATCTTCAGAACCCGCTGGACAAGTTGTGCCGGCACCGCCCACAAGCTTGTCACACCCTGCGAAGCAAAGATAACCATTAGTTACAGCAGATGTTACAAATTTATCTGTGACATAAATGGTTTCAAGATTAGGAGAGTTGTTGAACATAAATGACATATCCGTAACCTTACTCGTGTCAAAACTGCTTAAATCAAGGCTTGTTAGTGCTGTACAAACAGAGAACATAGATCCCATAGCCGTAACACTACTCGTATCAAAGTTTCTCACATCAAGGCTTGTAAGTGCTTCACAGTTGTTGAACATAGAGTCCATATTCGTAACACTACTTGTGGCAAACTTGCTCACATCAAGGCTTTCAAGAACAGAACAGCCAGAGAACATAGCGGACATGCTCGTAACATTGCTCGTGTCAAAGCCTCTCACATCAAGACTGGTGAGCTTTGAGCATTTGTTGAACATACCGCTCATATTTTCGACTTTGCTCGTGTCAAACTCGCTCACATCAAGGCTTTCAAGGCCTCTGCAGCCATTGAACATATTTAACATATCCGTAACACTACTTGTGGTAAAATTTCCCAAATCAAGGCTTTCAAGTCTAGAACAGCTGCTAAACATAGAGCTCATTTTTTTAACATTGCTTGTGTCAAAGCGGCTCACATCAAGGCGTTCAAGAGCAGAACAGTAGTTAAACATAGAGCTCATATTTGTAACATTGCTTGTGTTAAAACTGCTCAAATCAAGACTTTCTAGCGCTTCACAAAAATGGAACATCGATGCCATCGTTTTAACCTTGCTCGTGTTAAAACGATTGCTCAAAGTGAGGCTTTTAAGTTTTTCACAGCCAAGTAACATCTCTGACATATTTGTAACATTACTCGTATCAAAGCTGCTCAAATCAAGACTTGTAAGTGCTTTACAGTATTCGAACATCTGTGACATATTCGTAACACTACTCGTATCAAAGCTGCTCAAATTAAGGCTTGCAAGTGTTATACATTTGCAGAACATAGAGCTCATATTTGTGACACTGCTCGTGTCGAAATCAGTTATATTAAGCGTTTCAAGTTTCAGACAAGTGTCGAACATACCTGACATATCCGTGACTTTGCTCGTGTCAAAGCCCGCTATATCAATGCCCGTAAGTTTCTGACATCCTCTGAACATTTCAGCGCTGTCTGCGTTCATATAAACGGTTGTACCGTCCGGCACATAGTAGTAGACCACAGTACCGTCCAGCCAAACCGGAATCTTTTTGTCTATGTCAAGATATTCTGTGGCTCCTTCTTTATTTGTGCCACTCTTGGCAAACTGGGTGATTGTTGTCTTACCAAAGGTGTCGAGTATCGCATTAATCTCGCTTCCAGTTTTGAGCGTGGCGATGGGCTCTGGCACCGTAAATACCGCCGCCGCGCTTCTTGTTCCGCTTGTCACAAAAAGCGTGTAGCTTCCCGCCTCAAGGCTGCCGGTGTCAAAGCTGAAGGCCGTATCCGGGCCGCTCTGCTTGTAGGCGGCATCGGCAAGGGCCGTGTTGTCTTTGTAGACTTTCCAGACAAGATTTGCGCCAGAGTCTGTGCCGACTGCGGTAAAGGTCAGTTTCGTGCCGTCCGCCGCGCTTTCAAGTGAGAAGTCGCCCGTTGACTCGGAGATGGTGACGGCGAAGGTGGTGCCGATTTTCGTCCACTGCGCGGTAAGCGTTACGGGGCTATCGCCCATGGTGAACGATTTAGTGCCGCCGCTTGTGTAAGAGGTGCTTCCGTCACTCCAGCTGTTGAATATATAGCCTGGGCGCGCTCCTATGCCGGTAAAGCTTACGGTAACGGTCTCGCCGTAGCGGTAGAACGTGTCTTCGGGAACGGCAATGTCGTCGTCGTCAGCGCCGTCTTCGTAGGTGACGATGTGCGAGTCGCGGTCATACTTGATTTCTACGACCGTCGATCCGTCCGCCTCGATGGTCTTCTGGATGACAATGGCAGTAAAGCCGGTGACCGTCTTTGCGCTTGCTTCCGTCTGGCTTCCTACCGTGCCCGCTTTTGTCTCGTCGGGGTAGTCACTGGTGTTCTGCTCGTAGCCGCTTGCATCAACCTTCTGGAACAGGTGCTTCACAGTGTAGTTTGCGGCGTCAGGCGGCAGCTCGGTGAATGTCGCATAAACAGTTACATTTGATGCCGGCATGGTGAAGGTGCCGTCGGTTGTTACAGAGACGGGATTTTCTTCTGCGTCTTTTACGCTGTATGCGCTGAGCGTGTAGCCGCTGGTTGGCTTAGCGGTGAGCGTGATTATGGTTCCCTCCGCCGCTGTGTCTGCACTTGCCGAGACGGTGCCGTTCTCAGTTCCGTCTGCAATGGTTACTTTGTAGACAGGCACTGTGGCGTCAATCCACTTTGCATAGAGCGTGATGTCCGCCGTGATTGGCGTGTTAAAGTCGAACACGGTTTCAGAAAGCGTAGCCCCGCCGTCCGCTGAGGTGTACCAGCCCGCAAATGTAAAGCCGTCCTTTGCAGGGTCGGAAGGTCTTTCTGCCCTGCCGTTTTCTTCAACGGTCTGCTCTGCGGCTTCGGTTCCGCTCTCCGTGCTGAATGTCACTTTGTAAGTCGGAATCGGAATAAATGCCGCACTTATCTTAACCGCACTTGCCGGCATGGTGAAGGTATAGACCTCGCCGGTCTTTATCGCCGTCACAGGAACGGCGGCATTGTTTGCACCCGTTACGGTGAGCTCGCTGAACCTGTAGCCCTCGTTTGCGGAGAGCGTGAGCCTTACCGTGTCGCCCGCCCGCGCGCTCGTCTTGTCTGCCGAGACCTCTCCGTTCTCAATATCGGATGGGATCTCCATTCTGTAATAAGTTTCCTTCGGGGTAAGCTCGTCCACGAGGTCAGAGCAGGCCGCAAGGAATACGGCACATAACAGCACCGCCATGCCTAGAATCTTATGCTTCATATCCGTCACTCCTATTTCTTAATCAGGAACTCAATCCTGCGGTTCTTCCACCAGTTGGCCCTGTCGCGCCGTGAGGCAATCGGGTTTGCTCCGCCCTTGCCTTCTGCCGTAAGCGTTTCACGCTCGATTCCGCGATTTACAAGCTGCTCGACAATAAAGTCAGCGCGTTCCTGACTGAGCGGAATCAGCTCCTCGCGGTTTTCTTTTTCCGTGCCGCTCACGTTGTTTGCGTAGCCCTGAACGAACACATTTGACCCCGGATGCTCCTTGATCTGCTGTGCAACTTCGTCAAGAGTCTCGTTGTTTGCGGCAAGCGTAGCCTCGTCAAGCCCGTCGAATGTCGCACCGCCGCCCGCAAACTGCATGGCGTTTACGACCATTTTCCATTCATGGTCGGGAACGATGACCTCAAGCAGAAGGCCCGTGGTGATTGTGATGTCCGTTGAAGCCGTAAGCTCTTTAGTGCGGAGCCTGTCGGTGCGGCTCGGCGTTACGGCAAGCGTTGCCTTGTAGGCGTTCTTGGAAGCCACAGTCTCGCCTTTATCGCTCTTTCCGTCCCATTCCACAGATTCCGGGAGCGCGCCCTTGCCTTTGATTGTGCGGAAGGCGTTGCCCTGCGGGTCTTTGATTGTGATTGACCAGCTTTCTGGTGTTTCTTCTATATATTGAATGCCCATCGTAAATGTTACGGTGTCGTTCATGCCGTCGCCGTCAGGAGTAAAGTTCTGCGGACTTGCCGTGAATGTGAGGAGCGGGTTCGGCCATGCGGCAATTTCTGCCCGGCGCGCCTCTTCCGTCGCAATGCGGGTGGCTTCCGTTTCGGCGGCCTTGCGCTCTTCCTCTGCCTTGCGTAGCTCCTCCGCTATGCGCGCCTTCTCCGCCTCGTCGGCGGCCGCTTCCATGGCACGGCGCTTTGCATCCTCTTCTTCTTTAAGCCTTCTCGCTTCTTCTTCCTGCCTCTCGCGCTCAAGCCGCTGCTGCTCTGCGAGCACGGCCTTCTGCTTCTCTTCCTTCTGCTCCTTGCGCCCTTTGATGAGGCTGTCGACATGCCAGCCCGCGCACAGTCGGAAGCCGAGCTGGCTCACGCTGTAGTTTTCCTTTTCCGGGCTGAACATGTAGACAGGCGCGAGCTCGAACTCGACGTTCCTGAGGGAATCTAGAGGCGCGATATACCGCAGCCCCAGCGCGAGGGAGAGCGCACTGTCGCTGAACCATCCGTCCACGGCGGAGCCGTTCTGCCCCTTCGCGTGGTGAAGGACAAGTCCGTAGGCAAGCTCCGGCTGGAGGGCGAAGGTCTGTCCTGCGAGCAGGAACGGGAGCCTCAGCCATGCGCCCAGAGAAAAATTCAGCTGGTCATCGCTTTTGAGGGTGCCGCCGCTCTTAGGGAAAACATGGGCGAATTCCGTCCTGAGGCTCGCCCCCAGGTCAAGGTTCAGGGGCAGGAAGGACGGCAGCGTATACTCCGCGTCCACCCCCGCGCCCAGGTTTGCGGTCGCGAAATCCGCCCAGTCGCCCAGCGCGTACTGGTTCAGCAGGTGCGCGCCGACGGCAATGCCCGTGTAGCGCGGCACAGCACAGCACAGCACAGCACAGCACAGCACAGCACAGCACAGCAG
>CALGGS010000017.1 GCA_937915735.1 uncultured Treponema sp. | reverse complement strand
GAGGAAGCAGAGCTGATTGAGGAAGCTGAGCCAGTCGAAGATGCCGAGCCTAGCGAAGAAGTTGAACCTGTCGAAGAAGTTGAACCTATTGAGGAAGCAGAGCTGATTGAAGAAGTCGAGCCTGTCGAGGAAGCAGAGCTGATTGAAGAAGTCGAGCCTGTTGAAGAAACAGAGCCGATTGAAGATGCCGAGCCTGTTGAAGAAGCGGAGTCGCTTGAAGAAGTTGAACCTGTCGAAGATGCAGAGCCTATTGAGGAATCAGAACCGCTTGAAGAAGCCGAGCCTGTCGAAGAAGCTGAGCCCGTTGAGGAAGTTGAGCCTGTCGAAGATGCAGAGCCAGTTGAAGAGGCGGAAAGTATTGGTGACACAAGCGCTGATGACGGCTTTGAGGCTGTAGAGACAATCGAGGAGCTTGAAGAACTTGACGAGGTAGACGAAAAGGAAGAGCGAAAACTTGACCTTGAAAAAACACTCGCCGCTTTACCTGAAAAAGCACCAGCCTGGAACAATAATGACGATGTTGAGCTAGACGATGACGGTCTTTCCCGAAAGCTGTCTTACTCAGAACTGCACGATATTGCCAAGCTAAAAGAAATTTCAGAGAAAATCGATGAATTGGACGAAAGCCTGGAAGTGCTTGAAGAGGTAGAAGAACTCGAAGAACTCGAAGAGACTGTTGCTCATTCTGAACAAATCGAGGAAACTCTTGACGAAGATGAGCCTTCAGACGAAATGAAGCTCGACGACAAAATTCTTCATCTGATGAATCAAAACAAAGCCGATGAAGATGATGTTTACCGCGATGAAATTCTGCTTGAAAAAATAGAGTTTGGAGTTCCTCTTTCTGAAATTTCGGACGAAGATTTCGATGATTCCGTTGCCGACAATTTTGTTGCTTCCGCGCCAGACTATTCCTTCTTGGACGAGGAAGAGAAAGTTGAAAACGAAGATTTGAGAAGTGAAAACTCAGATACAAAGTTAACGAATAAGGCAGAAAAAGAAGAAGAGCTTGAAGAAGTTGAAGATGAAGAAAATCTGCCGTTCTCATTCACCCGTTTCGCAACGAACGCAAAAATTACTGAGCTTGAGGAAGTCAAATGAAAAATATGCTGATTTTGCTTGCAATTTATCTTGCCTTTGCAATTCCGCTTTCAATAATGGATAAGCGAAAATTCAGAATTTCACTTCCTGTTTTGATTTCAGGCTCGGTTTGTCTTATTGTTTCAAGATTTTTATTTCCGACAATGGCGACAGTTCCACTTATAAAAAGTCTTATTTACGCTTGTCTGTCTTCATTTTTGATTTATTTCGGTACTCGCGTTCTTTCAGGAGAGGGCTTAGGCTGGGGGGATGTTTTCTTTGGAGTGTTTTCATCGATTTTTTCACTCTTTTACATGAACATAATCGCTACGGTTTTTGCTTCCCTTCTTGGAGTGCTTTACTATCTTTTTCTTGCCCTTCTTGATAAATTCAAAAAAAACAAGCACATAACCCGCCCGATTTTCGCGATTCCCTTTGTACCGTTCATAACAGCGGGGACAGTGCTTTCTTTTGTTTTGTTCTGGATTATTGCATAGATTTTTTGATTTTACTCAAAAGACATAAAGTTTACTGTCCGCCGATAAGTCCCTGCATTAACTGAACTACAAGGTAAATCTTTTTGTAGACCGTTACGCCCAACTCTTTGATTGGTGTTTCGGCAAAGCGGTCAAGCTCCTTCCAGTTTGTCATAAGTTCAGGACGCTGCTTCTGGTAGTCTTCGATTAAAAGCTTTGTGATTTTTCCGAAGACGATAAGCTGCTTTGTCGCGCTTACGATGTACTCACGGGCCAGGGCATTGTTGTCTCGAAGCGTTGTTTTGATGATGCTTGCCGCTTCCTTGTCCCGGTCTGCGCGAGGAAGAAGAGTTTTAAGTTTTTTTCCGTATTCGCCGTCTTCTTCCGAAAGTTTTTTGTCAAAAATCGTGATTTTTTCTGAGTATTCGAGAATCGCATTGTAAGCGTCACTCATTTCTGAGGTGAAGGGAGATGTCGCCCATTTTCCGCGGATGAGAACCAAATCTGCATACGCACGAACATCTTTTTTGACATATTCGATTAAGAAGGCTTTGAGATAATTTAAAGGCTTTGTGTATTCGAAGCCGCCAAGATTCTTTTTTGCAAAATAGGCGCTCTGCTCGTCGGTGTAGTACTGAAGGGAATTTATTTGTGTCGTTCCGAAAATCTGAGTCAAAAGAGCGTCTGCCTTTGAATTTTTCTGGGCGTTTTCTATTTTTTTGACTGAGGTCTGTGCTTCATTCTTGATTTTTTCGATGAATGGCTCGACAATCTGCTCGCGTTTTTCTTCATATTTGACCTGGTAAAGCGGGTCTTTTGTCGTAAGCTGGATAATCATTTCAAAGACTCGGCTCGCTTTGATTTGATTCAGCCTGTTCGCAATTTTTGCCCATTGATTTGCTTTTATTGGCTCAGTTCCGCCACGCATTTTTTTGAGAAGCTCAAGGGTGCCGCTCCAATCTTCAGAAAGAGGAAGAGAGTAAAGAAGCACAATGAAATCTTTTAAATCGTTTGAGATATAAGAAGCATCGATTGCATTGAACTTTGGGCTGCGTGAGAAATCATTTTCTTTTATGGTTGAATCGAATTTTTTGAGGATGAAATAGTAGTCAAAGGTACAGAAGGAACGAAGCTGCATTAATTTTGCGTAAATTGAATCGATATTCTGAATTTTGTCCTGATCAAAGTCACTTGAAAATGCCTGTAAATCTGCCTTAACCTTGTCTTTCAGCTGGTTGAAAGGCATTGATTTTGCCGTTGCCTGAATTGCTTCCTCTGAGAGGTCGTCAATAGCTTTTTTTTGCTCTTCCGTAAGACCAAAATCTACCGCTATATTTTTGTAGTAAGTTGGATTCTGCTGTGTGTTAAAAAGCGTTTGGCAGGCAGAAAGTACCTTGTACAAATCGTAGAAAAATTTGCCCATTGCCGGAAGGGCCTGGTCGCTGCCTGGTTTATAATATTTGAATCTTGTTTTAGAAAGCGTTTTTGCGATGTTTTTCAGCTGCTTTTTTTTTGCCGCATCCGCATCTTTTCCGCCAATGAGGGAGTCTAAAAGTTTATGAAAGAATGATCCATTTGCCATATCTTGCACATTATACAAAAAAAACGAAAATCTGTATAGAAAGAATTTGAGAAAACTATTCGAGCAAAAACAAGGATTTGTGTCATTTTTTAATTTTCCTTAATTTTAACATTTTGTGATTGTCATGTATACTTTCTTGCAATGCTGGAAATTTCTCCAATTCGCTTCAAAACGGTGCTTCGTTCTGTAATTTCATGCGTCACTTCTCCGTTTCCGTCATCAACTCGCTCAAAATATATATTGTCTTTGTAGCTGTATTCGCAAAATCCGCCAGCTACAGTAAATCCGAAACAAATAATTTCCCCGTCTTCGATTTTTTTCAGGTAATCCGTGACACTGACAGAATACACATCTAAATTCTTTATCTTGAAATTTTTTTCTTGAAAATAAAATGATGTTTTTTGCCTTTTTAAGGATTTTATCGAATGAATTAAGAGAAAAAATCCTAATGAAAACAATATAAGGTTAAAAGCGAGAAGCTGGGCATCCTCAAAAAACATGGATTTCCGGCCAGAATAGTTTTTTATTTTTCCGTTCTTGTTTACGATAATCGCGATTTTGTTTCCGATTCGGAATTTCGTATCGAAATAGGCTCCGACTTTATCCGCAAAGGATTTTGTTGTCACAAAAGTTCCGGTGGAAGTCTCGCTGTTCTGCTCAAAAGAGACTTCAATGGAATACTTTTCCTTGCTGTGCCTGCCCGCCCTTGGCAGCTGCGTGACTTTTTGAATTGTCGCGATTGTATAAGTTCCGTTTTTCACGAAATCAATGTCTGAAATTATGTCCTGCACTTCAATGACAGTGAAAAAAAGGCTGGAGCCTATAAGCAGGAAAGAGAAAAGAAAGTCTTTCAAATTTTTTAGGATATTTGCCATTTGCAATTTTCAGCTTTCCATTTT
>CALGGS010000016.1 GCA_937915735.1 uncultured Treponema sp. | reverse complement strand
TTCGATTTTAAACATAATTTTGTTGTGAGTGACGAAAGTCGACATTTGGGGTATTATTATTGCAGACAGACTCTGGCAGAGGAACTAAAGCGTAAATCTATATGAAAAATTTTTATCTTTCTGAAAAAGACTCTTTATCCCAACTAATAAAATCTCTTTCTCCTTGCAATTCCGACGAGGAAATTCATATTCTTCTCTCTAATGGCGAGCATAAAGGAGCTGAACACGAGCGAATTTTCTATAATTTTGCGAACCCGCTCATAATCGAAAGTGAGTCTGGCACTGCAGAAAATTGCGCTCTCCGCGCCGAAAATTGTGAATCTTACCATAAAGATACCGAAAATCGGGCGATTCTGACTTTTGGCGAAAATTGCACATCTGTTGTCTTAAAAAATTTTACTATTGAAAATACGCATCTAAAAACTTGTGACGATGTTTCACTGGGAAATCAGGCTGAAGCAATTTGCTTTCATTGCCAAAAAGGCAAGCTTTACTGCGAAGGAATGAATTTTCTGAGTCGACAGGACACGATTCATGTAAAAGGATTTTCTCACTTTAAGAATTGCTATGTTACAGGAGATGTAGATTTTATCTGGGGATACTGCGACACAGCTGTTTTTGAAAATTGTACCATCCACACACGAAAAGACAATCGTGGAGACGACAGGCCGGCTTATGTCTTGCAGAGCCGTGCTTTAAATGGCAAGCCAGGCTTCATTTTTGTTGATTGTGATTTTACGGCAGATAATCGTGGCGAAAAGGCAGAAATCTTTATAGGCCGCTCACAAGGCACAGGAAAGCCAAACAGCATTGACCGCTGGGATTCCATCGCACTCATAAATTGCAAAATCTCAGAACTTTACGACAAAGCTCTTTGGACTGACGAAGACGGAAGCCGCGCGGTTTATCCAGAAAAAGGAAGCGCTTTGTATGGCTGGCGTCAATTTGGAACAAAAATCGCCAAAAGCGACGGAAAACTTCTTCCCTACAACGAAGCTTTACAGGAAAAGCACGGCTATACAATGACAGAAAAAGAAGCAATGGGACTAATTGAACTTACCTTGGGAAAATAATATGACAAAAGATGACTTGATTTTTATTATCAACACAAAAAAAGAATTTGAATTTGTTTATAAGGGCAAGAATTACAATCTCACTTATGACAGGGACGACAACGGAAAGGATTATATTGTCTTCGGTGAGCGTTTTATGGGGAAAAAATTCGCCTCGTTCGGAGAATTTATGAACGAAGCGAAAGTCGAAAATCATTTTTTCCGCGAAATGCTTGATATTTTATAGAAAAAATCTGCTATT
The DNA here is from genome assembly GCA_937915735.1 of uncultured Treponema sp. Classification (GTDB taxonomy): domain Bacteria; phylum Spirochaetota; class Spirochaetia; order Treponematales; family Treponemataceae; genus Treponema_D. The sequence continues at coordinate 3,365 of CALGGS010000016.1, read as the reverse complement.
TTCCAAGCGCAAGCGAACGGTCATTTGCGGCGGTAACAGCCTCAATAACTGCATTCCTAAAATTATTTTTTTCAAGGGCAGCGACACCTTCAATCGTAGTTCCAGCCGGCGAGCAGACCATATCTTTTAAAACCGCCGGATGAGTTCCGCTTTGAAGAACCATTCCCGCAGAGCCATAAACTGTCTGGGCGGCGTAAGTGTAAGCCTGAGCGCGAGGCATACCACAGCGAACGGCAGCATCTGCGAGCGCTTCAATGAACATAAACACGAAGGCCGGCCCTGAACCGCTTACTGCCGTAACGCAATCCATAAGCTTTTCCGGAACTACCTCAACCTTTCCCGCCGCACTCAGGATTTCTTTTACGGCAGAAAATTCTTCGTCTGAAACTGAATCGCTTTTTGTAAGAGCCGTCATCGCCTGGCCAATCTGAGCGCAGACATTCGGCATCATTCTGACAAACCTGGCTTTTGGCGCAAGCGACTGCAACTTTTCGATTTTAACGCCCGCCGCCATTGAAATAAGAACTGAATCAGAAGGAATTTCGTCCTTAATTTCGGCAAAGACATCTGCCAAAAACTGAGGCTTTACTGCCAAAAAAATGTATTTTGCTTTAAGAGCGTCTTTGTTCGTTTCAACAAAGTTACATTTATTTTCTGAAGCGAATTTTCTGCCCATTTCGCCGTTTTTGTCAGTCACAAAGATTTGTGATGTCTCAAATTTGCTGCAAACAGCACGCATAATCGCACCGCCCATAGCACCTGTTCCAATGCAAGAAATTGTCATTTTTTACCTCGTTAGTTTTTATAATATATCGCATTATAAAAAAAAGGGCTATCCAAAATTGGACAGCCCTTGATTAGTTCAAATCTTACAAATTGTTTACAGTGATAACCAAGTCATTTTTTTCGACATTGACTGTGTATTTGTAGTCTTTTTCTTCGCGAGAGATGATTTTGATGTATTTGAAAAGATTGTACTTCTGACCTTTTGCGGTAGCTTCGAATTTTTTTGTGTCCTTTGGTTTTGTAAGAATTGCAATAGTACCAGATTTTTCTTCGTCAGCCTCGTCGTTGTAAACAAGAACCTTGAACGAAGCTGCTGAGCGCAAGTCCTGACCAGCGACAACCCGAAGTGAGCCTGTGAATGTCGGGAGCATAGTTGTATCGAAAACCTTGTTGTGTGACTCGTCGATTTCACGGTCATCATAAATCCAAATGTTCAAGTCGTTGTTACCCTTTGCGGCGCTGTATCGGAAGGGATTGTCAGCAGTTGGTTTGATTGCGAAATATTTGTAATTTTCGAGCTTGATGAGTTTTTTGTTCAAAGATTTGATTGTAACAACATCGCCCAAGTCTTTGATGTGTCCCTGACCAAACTGAGTCCACTGCTTTAAGCCCTCGTCGTAAGCAAAAACATGAATGTCGAAATTTGCCGCAACTGAAGAAACATTCGTTACAACGACATTTGACTTCATATTGCCAGAATACAAAGTTGTATCAACAACCCAGGCTTTATCATCAGTAAAAGCTGGTGCTTCCGCAAAAACGCTTCCTACAAATGCGAGAGAAGCTGCCAAAATAGCGATAATTTTTTTCATTTTTGTTCTCCATTTAAGAAAATCTTAAAATTTATAGGAAACATTCTAACGCAATGCTCTTGAGATTTCAAGATAACAGCAAAATGCTTTAGAAGCCGCCGGCTGCAAGACATTTCTCGACTTTTTCTGTCCAGACCTTCGGACAAACAAACTGAGTTTCCCCGGTTTTTCCGTCAACGCACATTTGACTGACAGTTCCTTTGGTGGTCAGCTCTCCAGATTCGGCATTGTAAAGCTCAAATTCAATTTTAATCATATTTTCGTACTCAATAAGAGTCGCCTTTGCACGGCAATTGTCGCCAAATCTTAGCGAACGAACATACTTCACTCTCACTTCCGTAACAGGAAAAAGATAGCCTGATTCTTCCATTGCAATGTAGTTATAGCCTATTTTGTCAAGAAGAGCGCAACGAGCCCGTTCAAAATAATTTATGTAATTTCCATGCCAGACAATTTTCATCGGGTCGCAGTCATTAAAGTCAACTTTAAAAGTAATTTCACAAGATAAATTCATAGAAGCAAATATATCACAAATCACAGCATTGCACATCTGACACAGCTAATTTATAATCTTTTTATGCCTGAAATTTCTCAAAATCGTGAAAAAATTATCGTTCGAACAAGCATTCTCGGAATTGCGGCGAATATCGCCCTGGCCGCCTTCAAGGCTCTTGTGGGCTTGCTTTCAAATTCAATCGCAATCATTTTGGATGCGGTGAACAATTTAACGGACGCACTCTCTTCTCTCGTCACAATAATAGGAACCAAGCTTGCCCTAAAGCCAGCCGACAAATTGCATCCCTTTGGGCACGGGCGGGCTGAATACTTAAGCGCACTCGTAATTTCAGTAATCATAATTTATGCGGGTGTTACGGCGGCAGTAGAATCTGTCAAAAAAATCATAAATCCCCAGAGTCCTGAATATTCTGGCCTTACGATTCTGATTGTTTCAGTCGCTGTCATCGTAAAAATAATTCTGGGTCTTTTTGTAAAAGCTGCTGGTAAAAAAGTGAACTCAGATTCCCTTGTCGCAAGCGGGAAAGACGCCCTTATGGACTCGGTAATTTCACTCTCAACCTTAGTGGCCGCAATTATTTTCATTTTTTGGGGAATTTCGCTTGAAGCATATCTCGGAGTTATCATATCACTTGCGATTATGAAAGCGGGCTTTGAGACAATGCAGGAAACACTGAGCAAAATTTTGGGCGAGAGAATTGACGCAAATATCGCACATTCAATCAAAAAAACTGTTACATCCCAAGACCCTGAAATTCGGGGAGCCTTCGACTTGGTTTTAAATAATTATGGACCTGACAAGCATATAGGCTCAATTCATATCGAAGTTCCTGACACATGGACGGCAGATAAAATTGATGTGGTGACACGGAAAATTTCAAAAGAAGTTTACGAAAAACATAATGTCGCAATGGCAGCGGTCGGAATCTACAGCGTGAACACAAAGCACAACAAGGCCGCAGAAATTCACTCAAAAGTAAGGGCAATCGTTCACGAGCATAAGGATATTCTTCAGATGCACGGATTTTTCATCGATGAAGCAGAAAAAATTATGAGATTTGACATCGTAGTTTCTTTTGATTCGCCGAATATGCAGGTAATGTACAATCATGTCGTAAACGATGTTAAGGAAGCGTTTCCTGATTACGATGTTCAGGTCCAGTTTGATTTTGATATAAGCGACTAAAAATTAACAGCTAAGGAAACACTGATTAATTCAATGGAGAATTAATCAGTGTTCTCTTTGAATGT
>CALGGS010000015.1 GCA_937915735.1 uncultured Treponema sp. | reverse complement strand
TTTTCTTTGCGCCGTGCAAATCTACGGTGGTGTCGCCAATCGTAAGACTGCCTTTATCAGCCCTCTCCAAAAAATTTATCGAACGGAGAAGAGTCGTTTTTCCGCTTCCGCTCGGCCCTAAAATCACCACGACATTTCCGTCATCAACAGTAAGCGAGACATCATGCAGGACTTCAAGATGTCCGAAATTCTTTTTCACATGCTCAAGTTTTATCATTTTTCCTCCTGAAGATTCTGAAACAAGTTCCTGAAACAAGATTCTAAAACTTGTTCAGAATGATAAATCTCACTTTTTTTTCGAAAAATGCTTTTCCAGCCGAACCAGAAAGAATTCGACCACCGCATTTATCGCCCAGTAAATGATTGCCGCAGCCACATAACCTTCCACATAGCTGTAAGTGTCAGCGCAGGGAATCGTTGAGCCGTTCAACACATCCACCAGACCAAGAACAAGGACAATCGAAGTGTTTTTGATGGCTCCAAGCGTGTTGTTGGTAAGATTTGGAAGGGCGACAGGAATCACCTGAGGAATTATGATTTTTCTCAAAGTCTGAAAGGTTGAAAAACCGCAGGAAAATGCCGCCTCATACTGACCTTTTGGAATCGAAAGAAAGGCTCCCCGCACTGACTCGCTCACCAAAATCGTCCTGCTCAAAGTGAATGTAAAGTAGGCCAGCATCATCGTTCCGTTTTTTCCAGGCTTGAAGCAGCTCAGGTAAATCAGATGAAAAATCAAAAGCGTAATCATCAGCGGAATGCCTGAATAAACCGCCACAAAAGCTTTGAAGACTTTCTCCACCACGGGAACTTTGAAAATCCTCGCCAATGCAATCAGCGTGCCCAAAAAGAGCGCGATAAAAAGGGGAATCAGGGCAAGGCGCAGCGTGACCGGAATATAGACCAGGCCCGAAAGCAGACACTTCCACAAATACTCAAAACTGAATTTCATACTGCCCCCACTCTCACAGACTGACTGCCGAAAGTCAATTTTTTGTCGATTTTCGTTGTGATTGCCGTAAGAATGAAATTTATCAGAACGAAAATCACGGCGATAATCACATAACTTTCAAGGCTGTGTCCCGTCGTAGCCCCCAGAGCACTGGCCCGCCCTATGATGTCAATCACGCCAATCATAAAGACAAGGGAAGTCTCCTGAAAAAGCCCGATAAGCGTGATTCCCGTAGAAGGAAGGGCAACCCTCACTGCCTGGGGAAGAACAATCCGAACAAAAGCGTTAAACTCGCTCAGTCCGCAGGCAATGGCCGCCTCCCTCTGACCTTTTGGAATCGAGCAGATTGCTCCTCGGAAAATCTCACCCAAAAATACTCCCTGATTCAGAATCAAAGCCAGATCCACGAAGATGATTTTTTCCCACCGCCTTGAATCGATTCCGAAAAGCGAGTGAAGCACAATGGGAAAGGCATAGTAGACCACCAGCATCTGAACCAAAAGTGGAGTTCCCCGCTCAAAGGAGATGAAAAGGGTCAGAATCTGGTCAAGCAGGGGAATTTTTTTGATTCTGGCAGTCGCAATCAGAAGGGCTAGCAGAAAGCCCAGTGTAAAGGCGACTGCGACAATCTCAAAAGTTACCGGCAACTTCACAATCAGAACCGGGAAATTCTGAACCAAACGCTTCCAAGAAAACAAATCACTCATAGGCTACTTGTTGATATTCTGGGTCGTATCTGAACCCAAATCTCGGATTGCGATTTTTGCAAGTTCACCCGAATCAATGAGTTGTTTCAGAGCGCCGTCAACATCTTTTTTAAGCTCAGGGTTGTCCAGATTGAAGATGAAATATGAGGCACTTGTGGAAATCGGCTCTTCCACAAGGCGGAAAATTCCACCGTATTCTTTTTGAAGAAGGTTGAAGCTGGGAATATTCGAGAAAAAGGCGTCGTAAGTGCCGTTTTTCATCGCCGCAACGACCTGCTCATTCGTAAGCGCACTGGTCAAAACGGCGTTAATTTTCTCATTGGGGTGGTCTTCGTTCCAGTGCTGCAGAATCGCGCCCGTAGCAGAGCCGGTGGAAGCCTGAGCCGTCTTGCCCACCAAATCCTTGAGAGACTGAACATCCTTGTTCTCTTTCAAAACGACTATGTATTTTGAGAAGTCGTTGTAGCCCAAATCAGTGAAAAGATAATTCTTTCGCCGTTCAGGATTAGACTCGTACATGTGCGCCCCGATGTCGATTTTTCCCGCAGAAAGAGCCAGAAGAATGTTCTTAAAGTCGAAAGTCTGAAATTCAAATTTGTACTGGGGCAAAAGCTCGTCAATCGCCTTCATTACATCAATCTCAAAGCCCGCAAGCTCTCCTTTTTCGTCCAGATAACAGTAAAGCTTGCTGTCCGAGCCTGTGCCGACGATGACAGTCTTTACATCAGATTTTTCTTTTTTGCAGGAAAGCATACCAAAAGCCAAGGCAAGAGAAAGGGCAGCGACAGAAGCGATTTTCAAAAGATTTTTTTTCATAGATACCTCCTCGTAGGCTTAAAACCTAGCGACATAGTAGGTATATAAAATTTCACAAATCCTGCCTAATACAATTTTTTTATGAGAGTTATAGGATTTTTTTATGATATAAAATCATTAAAATCGTGGTTATTATCCACACAATCGGGTATGCAATCTCAATGAGCCAAAAATCCACGCAAATCTGCATAGCAACAAATAATACGAACTTTAGTGGGGCATTTTTTTCAAATAAGATGGAATCGATATTTTGAACCAAACTAAGACCCCTCTTCAAAAAACTCCAGTACAAAAGAAGGCCGCCAAAAATCATATAATACTGAAGAATTTGAATCTATTAAAGGCAAGTTCATTTGATTTTACAAAGTCTTCACATTCTTTAAGAGAAAAAACTTGAA
>CALGGS010000014.1 GCA_937915735.1 uncultured Treponema sp. | reverse complement strand
GTGGCGCTCATCAGCGGAAAAACTGACGATGAGCAGAAGCAGATTGCCGAACAGCTTTCCGCCGAGCTTGGAATAGACTTCAAGAAAATCGCAGATGCTTTTGGTTATAAGATGTAAAAGAAAACAGGCTGTCAGTCTGTAAATAAGTTGTCAAAGAGCATTTGACAACTGAAAATCTTAATGAAAGGAGGAAAACGCTATGCTTCAGACAGAAGGTAATCCAATCATCATGGGCGGAAGCGAAGGACTCGGACTCGGAAACGGTTTCGGAATCCTCGCTATCATCATCATTGCTCTCATGGCTTTCAGAAGCGGATTTTTTGGCAATAACAACGGCTACGGTGACAACACCGCCGCATTGCTCGCCGCTATGTCTATGAATCAGAACCGTGGCTATCAGCCACAGTATGCGACACAGCAGGATGTTCAGTACACATCTCAGTTCGGTCAGCTTCTTGACGGAAACAGAGATATTGTCGGTAACATCACGAACGGAACCGCACAGGCTGTCGCTGCTGCCAACGAGGTTTATCACAATCTCGACCGCTCGATTCAGAACGCATATTCTGAGACAACAAGAGACATCAATGCTCTTGCCGTGGCACAGGCTCAGCTTCTTGCGAACCAGAACCAGTGTTGCTGTGAGACCAAGATGACGCTCGCTGACGGATTCGCACAGACAAATGCGAACATCGCACAGAACCGTTATGAAAGCGCTCTCAACACTGCCGCTATCCAGAAGACAATCGTGGAAGAGGCACAGAAAAACCGAGACCTTATCACAGGCAACCGCATGGCAGACATGCAGAGCCAGATAAACCGTCTTGAGCGGGATGTGGCTCTCTCTGGAATCATCAAGTTCCAGCCGAACCTCACATACGGTGCTGTCAATTCTCCGCTTAACGGAAACCCAGGCTTTCCGCCGCCTTATCCGTACTTTCCAGCGGCATAGGGAAATTTTCCCTTAATTTCCGCTGATTTCCCTTAAAGGTGACTATTTCCGTCAGTATTGGCGTTGACATATAAAAGGGAAAGGCAATCCCCTCTGTCTTTTCCCTTTTTCTTTTTGAGAGGTGATGATATGAAATGTCCTTTATATCCGCCATTTATCAGGGCTTCATCTGTCGCTGTCGCTGATGGTGTCACTACAATCACTGTTCCTGCAACGGTTGATATTGTTGCCGGGAATGTGTACAACATTCTTCTTGCCACTCCGATTCCTGACGGAACTGACGGAACTCAGATTTCGATTACAAACGGAACTGTAACAGGAACGGTAATGAAATACAACGGAAACTATGCCCGTGCCAATCCGCTGACGAGCCGTTCTTACCTTCCGGTACAGTTCTTTGACGACCCGGCACATTTCCAGATTCTCAGAAAAAGGTGGTAGTGTATGGAAATGCTTGAAGAGCTTGAGAAAGATTTCAACACTCTTGCGAATAAAATCGATTTCAAGAATTATGACCCGCTTGACCCTAATTTTATGAAAGCCTCTGTAGTAGGTCTTATGTGGCTTGTCGGAGGCAAACTTTGTTGTGGCAGTGATGTTGAAGAGGAACTTGACGGAGCCGCTAAGTATTTTCAGATGTACGAAGAAAGCGGTGATTCTTCATTTAAGGATATGGCAAATGACGAACTGAGACACGCTGGTATACTCATCAAGAAACATCTTGCAAAGGAGACTGATGCTGAAACCCGTGAAAAACTCTCAGTTCTCGAACGAAAGCGTCAGGACATGGCCAAGATGATTTCAACAGCAACGGTGCCGATGAAATCAGAGTGAGGTGAATTATGTACAGCAAGAAAGAAATCGCAGACAGCGTTGTTAAGTTCATTACTAACGACCTTATGGCAGACATTGATGACAAACATCAGAAATTCACGCTCTGCATGGCAAAAAAAGCACTGCATGAGAATTCTGATATTTTGAACTTTTTTCTTGAAAGCCCCGTAATCGCAAGTATTGTAAGAGAAACAGACGGAGAGTATGACATAGAGCCTTTCGCAAGGACTATGAAAAATGTTCTCAGCGGATATGATTCTTATTCGATTGCATTGCCAAAAATCCCGATGTTTTCAAAAGAAAGCTCGATAGAAATCAGTGCTGATGATGTAGATAAGATAATGTCTTATCTTCATGCCAGCGACACTGTTTCTGTTCCGTCTGTTCAGTAAACTTGCCTTATACAGAATGATAGTGTATACTTCATTCAGAGGTAAGGCTAAAGAACCATATTGAACTTGCATTGGTAGCACTCGCTACAGTAGGCGTTACGGAAGTAATCAAGAATCTCATTCAGAAGGGCGGCAAGCGCACATGGACATTGGCGACTATTGGTGTCGGAGTTGTCATGGTGCTTGTCGCTTTTTATTTACCCGAAAAAATCCTTTACGGAATTGTCGGTGTCAGTGGGGCGACAGTTTTCTACGATACGATTTTCAAGATGTTTGCTAAACTTTTTGAGACTCTTCCTGAAAAGATAGGGAAGGAGTAAAAAAGAATGTGGGAAGCAATCAGTAATATTTTTACCAGCGAGAAAGCTGATGAAGCCTTTCATTTTCTTTCTATGGTTGTTGCCGTATCAATAGTCGTGTTAATCTTTCTTTTCTTACTCGGTAGAAAAGGATTTGTAAAGGTACATACCAAGCACATTCATATTGGAAACGAGCTGACACAAAGAGAGTTAATCCGCAGACAAGTTGAGACGGCACATACTTTTATTATGAGCCTTTACGGAAAGATAGCCACAGATGAAAGTCAGTATCAAGGCTATTTCACAAAATATATTCTCGAAAGAGTTTATGACAAGGTTATCGAGTGGATTAT
>CALGGS010000013.1 GCA_937915735.1 uncultured Treponema sp. | reverse complement strand
TGGTCGGAAACATTATTTTGGAGAGATTCAGCCCCGTTCGGTTTTCTTTCCTCCTTCAAAACATTTTTTTGAAGGAATTGAATCAAATATTCCGAATAATTACGATGTCTATCTTTCTGCTCTTTATGGTGACTACATGCAACTTCCTCCACCAGAAAAGAGAGAGAAACATTTCATCATAGAAATAGACTTTGGAAAATAATATATGTCAGAAAAAATATTTCCAAAATTTAGTGCAACTATCGGATGTTACAAAAACGACAATCCGAAAGATTTTGAGACGGCTTTTTTAAGTATTTACAATCAGACTGTGCGCCCTGATGAAATAATCATTACTGTGGACGGTCCGATTCCGCCCGAATTGGATGATGTGGTGACGCGATTTGAGAGTGAATACCAGGCCCTTGTTCTGCGGAGTGAGCAGAACAAGGGCCTGGGCATGGCTCATGCCCTAGCTGTCATGTATGCCAAATATGACTGGATTGCAATTATGGATGCAGACGATATTTCTGTTCCAGACAGATTTGAAAAGCAGTTTGCATTTATTTCTGATCATCCTGAAGTTTCTGTGCTTGGTGGACAAATAGAAGAATTTATTGGTTCAATGGATAATATCGTTGGGAAGCGTATTGTACCAGAAAATGACTTATCAATAAAAAGATATTTGAAAAAACGATGTCCTTTTAATCATATGTCTATAATTGTAAAAAAGACCGATGTTCTAAAAGCAGGAAACTATCAGGACTGGCATTATAACGAGGATTATTATTTGTATTGTCGTATGATTTTAAATAACGTATTTTTTCATAATCTTCCAGATACGCTTGTTTATGTTCGCGTTGGTGAAGAAATGTACAAACGACGTGGTGGTTGGAAATATTTTAAGAGCGAAGCAAAACTTCAAAGGTGGATGCTGAGCCATGGAATTATTGCCTTTCCCCGTTACTGCGTGAATGTAATGATTCGGTTGGGTGTCCAAGTTCTTATGCCCAACTGGCTGAGAGGATTTGTTTTCCAGAAGTTGTTTAGGAAGAGTAAATAGCTTTATGAATACTACTAAACGTATAAACAGGAGGGGGCAAACTCGCAAGTGGCAATGCTATCAGTATTGCTACATTCGTGAGGATTATGAAACTCCTGAAGAAGAAAAACTATCTTTTAAGCAGATTGAAAGTGAGTTCCTGCAGAATCATAAAAAGCAGAAGGCATTTTTTGCTCAGTATATTACAGCCTTTGATGTATCTGAGCCGACAGAATGGTGGTTTACGATAAAAGACGATGAATATGATTTATCGAAATTAAATAGCCATGACAGGCGAAATGTGGTTTCATTCAAAAAACACTGCTATGCTGTGAGAATAAATCCTGTAGATTATGTGGATTCACTTTTTGAATGTTTTAAGAAATCATTTTCTGCTTATCCTGAAAAATATCGTCCGCACACTTTTGACTACCCAAAATTTGAAACTGATGTACGAAACTGGGCTTCTGAAAATTTTCGTGTGTATGCGGCTTTTGAAAACGAGAAAGATTTACTGATAGGTTTTGCACTGGTTACAATCCGTGGAAGATTTGTAAAGATGACTCTACAGAAAACAAATCCAGAATATGAAAAGTGTCGTTCTAATGCCGCTCTTGTTGACTGTATGCTGAACGACTGGAACGAAAAACTGAAATCGGGCGAGGTTATTATTACCAACGGAAGTCGCAGCATAAAACACGAAACAAACTTTAATGCTTATCTTGAAAAATATTTCGGCTTTCGTAAGGCTTACGCAAAGCTCCGCGTGGTGTACAGATTTCCTTTTGGAATCATTGTTAAAATATTAAAACCTTTTAGAAAGCTTTTTGAGCATACAGAAAATTCATTCTTATACAACTTATATTGCGTCCTAAAAATGGATTCGTTCGCTTCAAAATAGGAGGGACAATGGAAAGGCTTTTTTTCAAAATTGAGCGGGAGTATGGGATTCCCCCGGTTCTTATGCACAAAACTTTTGACGGCAGTGACAGGCTTTTCGTCTCAAAGGAATACGGCGGAAAATCCCTTCGCTCCCATATATGGAAGCTCCTCGCCAAAATGACGGGGGGGGTACAAATATATAGTATATAAAATTATTTTGGATGGCAGGGATATTGCGCGGGCGGAGGTTATGCCGAAAATCTACAAATTTCCGTTTATGGGAAAAAAATCGCTCCATATAGGCCCGTGTTTTACCGAGCCGGAATTCCGCGGCAAGGGGCTTTATCCCTATCTGCTTACCTACATTATGAACGACATTCCTACGGCAAGTGCTTTTTACATAATCTGTTCCGAAACAAACACCGCAAGCCGCCGCGGAATCCAAAAAGCGGGGTTCACTTTTTTGGGAATAGGATACAAGACAAAGCTTCACGTCTACAAAATAGATAGATTTGCGAAGAAATAATAAGGATATTCTATGAAAACTACTAAACATATGAACTGGGGGGGCAGAGTGGACGTGCTATAATCACGTGCTCATAACGACGAACCCGCCGCACATTCCGCCCTCAAAAGAAGCGCTGGGGTTTATCTCGGAGCGCAACCTTTTCAAGTTCCTTGTAAAGGAAAAGGTTTTCTTTGCCCTTTACACAACCGATTTTGACATCCAGAAGGAAACACCGTTCTGGTATGTGATAAAAGACAAGGGGTATTGCTTTGAGGAGCTTTCAAGCAATGCAAGAAGGCAGATACGGCGTGGCAGGGAAAGTTTTGTAGTAGAAAAAATCAATCCCGATGAATATAGAAAAGAAATGTACGCGGTTTTTTGCTCATCAATGCAAGGCTATGATAAGGCAGAGCGGATTTCTGTATCATTTGAGGATTTTAAATTTTGGTATAAAGAGAAGGCATTTGTATTTTTTGGGGCATTTGTTCGCCAAAGTGATAATTCAAAAGGTGAATTGGTCGGCTATAAAATTTACAGTGATTCTGGAAACGGTTGCATAGATCAATGCGTACAAAAAGTGAAGGTTGAATGGGAGCAAAAACACGTTGCAAATGTTTTGGAAGACGCGCTTTTGCTTGATGTTCGCAAAGAACTGGAAGAGAATCAAAAATATGTGTGTTGCGGTTGGCGGAATTTGCATCACAAAACAAATAATGAAAAATTTCTTGAGGAGCATTTTAAGTTCCGAAAGGCGTATTGCCGTCTGCATATAAGGATGTGCCTTCTGATGAATGTCGCGGTGTTTCTACTGATGCCGCTTTATCCGCTGCTTTCAAAATCAAAGAAGAAAATCCTGTACGACATTTCAAGCGTACTCCTGATGACAAAAATCGCACGGGAGTGCAAAAAGACGTAGCAAAAATGCAACGATAATGCAACGAAAAAAAATACGTTGCATTTCTAAAAAAATAATAGGAAAATCCCACATGACACGTTTTTTCGACATCCTCTTTTCAGGGCTGGCTATGCTAGTTCTCTTGCCGTTTATGCTCCCCATTATGATTGGTCTTAAGCTGACGGGTGAGCATGACATTTTTTATTTGCAGGAACGCATAGGCAAGGGCGGAAAGCCTTTTAAGGTGTTTAAGTTTGCCACGATGATGCGTGATTCAGCGAACATGAAAGGCGGGCTTGTAACGCTCAAAGATGACCCCCGAATTCTTCCTATGGGCAAGTTTTTACGTAAAACAAAAATCAACGAACTACCTCAGTTGATAAACATCTTTATAGGAAACATGAGCGTTATCGGATATCGTCCTTTTGTAAAGAAACACTATGATTTGTATTCAGATGAGGTAAAAAATCAGATTAACAAAATCGTTCCAGGTTTGAGCGGAATCGGTTCTGTCGTTTTCCGTGATGAAGAAGATATTCTGCATACTGTGGAAGACCCGAACAATGTGCATGACAACATCATTACGCCGTATAAAGGGCTGCTTGAGTGCTGGTATGTTGAACACAGAAATGTAGCAAATTATTTTAAGCTTATTTTCGCAACTGTACTGGTTGTGCTCAATCCAAAATCTAAAGCCTGGCAGAAGTGGTTAAAAGATTTACCGCCTGTGCCGGAGAATTTGAAAGAATATATTGGATAAAAGATAGGAGAAATAGATATGGCAGATTTTTCAAAAATCACTGACTACATCAAATCATTGTACCCAGAAATGGATCCCGTGCTTTTGCACTGTCCACAGTTTTTGGGCAATGAGAAAAAATATTTGAACGAGTGTATCGACACAAAGTTTGTTTCCTATGTGAGCCACTTTGTTACCGATATGGAAGACCACATAAAAAAGCTTACTGGTGCAAAATGTGCGGTTGCAATGGTGAGCGGCACTGAGGCCTTGCATATGGCTTTTATTGCTGCCGGCGTAAAACCTGGTGAGGAAGTTATTTCCCAGCCTCTTACTTTTGCCGCAACTTCCGCGGTAATCGTCAACTGCGGTGCGATTCCTGTGTATGTTGATGTGGACCGTGATACAATGGGAATGTCACCTTCATCTTTGAAAAAATTCCTGGAAAATAATACAAAACAGGAAGACGGAAAGTGCATTAACAAAAATACCGGCCGTGTAATTTCTGCCTGCGTTCCCATGCATGCATTCGGTCATCCTTGCCGCATTGATGAAATCAAAGCAATTTGTGATGAGCATAATATCATGCTGATTGAAGATGCCGCTGAGTCTGTAGGTTCATTTTATAAAAATAAACATACTGGAACTTTTGGAAAAGTCGGTATTTTGAGCTTTAACGGAAACAAAACGCTTACAACTGGTGGTGGCGGAATGCTCATTACCGATGATGAAGAACTTGCAGCCCGTGCAAAATATCTTTCTACAACAGCAAAAGAACCTGCAAAGTGGGGCTACTACCATAAAGAAGCCGGCTGGAACCTCCGTATGCCTGGTGTAAATGCCGCAATCGGTGCAGCTCAGCTTGAATATTTTGATAAAATCATCGAAAACAAGCGTGAAACTGCCGCTATGTACAAGAAGTTCTTTGCAGAATTAGGAATTCCGTTTGTTACAGAAACAGAAACCAGCCGTGCAAATTACTGGCTTAACGCAATCTTCCTTAAAGACCGCGAAGAACGTGAAGAATTTTTGGAATACACAAACACTAATGGTGTTCAAACCCGTCCAATCTGGACATTGATGTATAAAATGCCACCATACGAACGCTTTGAAAAAACAGAAATGCCAAACGCAGAATGGTTGGAAGATCACTTGGTAAATATCCCTTCAAGCGTAAGAACAAGTTTTTAATTAATTCTAAAAATATAGTCACTCCCCGTTAATAATTAACGGGGAGTTTCTTTTCTATTTTCATCACATATCTAACAAGGACAAATCCCATGCAAGACAACATTCTTCCTCTCATCGGACGCACTGCGCCCCTGTTTGAAAAAGATATTGCCGTTAATGAAGAATATCTTTCAGAAACAATCCGTAATTCTCGCTTTCTCGTAATTGGTGGTGCCGGAACAATTGGTTCTGCAATCTGCCGCGAGCTTTTTGCACGCAATCCCAAAGTCCTGCACGTCGTTGACATCAGCGAGAACAACATGGTGGAGCTTGTCCGTGACATCCGTTCTTCCGTGGGCTACGGTGACGGCGAGTTTGCGACCTTTGCCCTGGACTGTGGCAGTGAGATTTTCCGTGCCTTTATCAACGAGCAGAAAAAACGTATCGGCGGCTATGATTATGTTTTCAACACGTCAGCCTTAAAGCATGTCCGCTCTGAAAAAGACCCTTACACCCTCATGCGCATGATAGACACGAACATCTTCAACACCGACAGCACTATGCTTATGGCAAAGGAATGTGGTGCGAAAAAGTATTTCTGCGTCTCTACCGACAAGGCCGCAAACCCTGTGAACATGATGGGAGCCAGCAAACGCATTATGGAATTTTTCTTAAACCGGCGTTCCGTTGAAATGCCAGTTTCTACTGCCCGTTTTGCAAATGTCGCATTTAGTGACGGTTCTCTGCTTTATGGCTTTAACCGCCGTCTGGATAAGAATCAGCCTTTGAGTGCTCCTAACGATGTACGCCGGTATTTTGTAACTCCAAAAGAAGCTGGTCAGCTTTGCGTAATGTCCTGCCTGCTCGGTGAGAACCGGGATGTTTTCTTCCCGAAACTTGACCACGATTTGAATCTTGTTACATTCTCCAGCATAGCAGAAAAATATCTTCGCAATTTAGGTTACGAGCCTGTCCAGTGCGCCACAGAGGACGAAGCCCGCCACCGGGTGAACGAGCTTAAAGCCCAGCACAAGTATCCGGTTTACTTCTTCAAGAGCGACACCACTGGCGAAAAAGATTTTGAGGAATTCTACACGGATAAAGAAAGTCTGATAATGGATAAGTTTGAGTCCCTTGGTATCATTAAAAATCCAGTGGATTTTGACGAGGCAAAACTCTCTCATTTTACGGAGACGATTGCAAGCCTCAAGCAAAAAGGCGAGTGGAGCAGGGGAGAATTAATCGACCTTTTCAACTGGATGATTCCAAACTTCAATCACAAGGAGACAGGAAAATTTTTGGACGGAAGAATGTAATTCAAGCCTGATAATTTTTATTTCCTACAACTCAAGTTTTAAGCCATCTGTTCCCCCGAGCAGGTGGCTTTTTTTTTGCGGTTTAACTAAAACTCCAGCACATAAGGTTTTTCATCATTCCTAAACAGTTCATAAGTTTTGTGAAAATTTGCGTAGGCGTAATTTTTGTATGATGAATAGTCATCTCCGCTGTAAATGACAGTCCCATGTGTCTTTTCAACATCCACATGATTACTATATAGAGTGATGAATTTATCCATGTTTTTTGTGAATTCATCGTTCAGGGCTTTACCGGATTTAATTTCAAACAGCCGCAGTTTGTTTTCTTTCTTTAGAATGAGGTCAGCCTCAAGCCCCTTGCTGTTTCTGAAAAAATGTAAGTTTGGTTCTGCACCGCTGTTCTGCCTGGCCTTAAGTGCTTCGGTTATGACGAGATTTTCAAACAGATTTCCTAAAATGGGATCCCTTTGCATTTGGGACTGTTTTTCAATCCCCAGCAGGTAGGAAGCAAGTCCTGTGTCACAGAAATAGATTTTTGGAGTTTTTACTACCTGGCTTGTCCTGTTTGTGAACCATGGCTTTAATATATAGACTAAATGAGAGGCTTCAAGAATAGAAATCCATGAGCCTATGGTTACACTTGAAACACCTGTTTCATTTGCAATGGCGGAATTATTTACAAGCTGACCTGTTCTTCCTGCAAGCAGACGCATGAAATTTTCAAAGCGCATTAAATCCTGTACGGCTCCAATCTGTGCAAGGTCCCGTTCCAGATATGTTGCTACATAGTTCTTGTAGTATTCAAAGGGATTGATTCCTTTTTCTGCGTAGAGGTAGGGCATGCCTCCTGCTATAAGCTGTGCATCCCGGTCCAGCTTTATTCTGAAAAGTATGTATTTGCCAAATCTATAATTTTCTGGCTGATTTGTCTTGCAATCATATTTTTAATATAGATGATTATGGCGGAGATTTTAAGTGGCACTTTAAATCTCCGCCATATAACACTTATTATTTATGTAATTTGTATACACGAGTACTCAATTTACATAACTTCTTCAACTGGATGATTCCACAAGAGGGGTGTGTCTATTTTGCTGGACTGCCCCTTTTTTTTTGCCTGAAAATAGCCGATAATAAAGAGATGAAAAAGCTACTTTGTATTTTTATTGGATTTTTCTTTTCTTTTAATATTTTCGCACAGAATTCTGCTATGGTTGCGAACAGGCGTACTGCCGTAAGGTATTTGCAGCTTTCAAAGCAATATGCTTCCGAAAAATTGTGGGAGCAGGCGGATTCAAACGCTAAAATGGGACTTGCTTATGACGATAAAATCGCTGACCTCTGGTATTTGCGCGCTGTCTCACAAATGAACCTTGGCGAAAAAAAATCTGCAATCTTGCCCCTTGTCGTAACGGCTTTAACCGACAGCGAATGGGTTGACTATAATAAGGATGGGGCAAGAATCCTTTATGCGGACATTCTCTCAGCGACCCGTCTTTTTGACCAGTCTCTTTCAGTTCTGGACTCATCTCCATTTATTTATTCTGCAGACGCCGAGTATATTCGCGCAAAAAATTATTATTGTCTTGGAAAGGACGAAAACATTAAAAAGGCTCGGAGCCGGCTTGACGCTGCCCGCCGTGTTTATCCTGCTGACTCTAGATTCGCAGAGCTTTTCTATTCCTACGAATACGAGATTTTCAGAAAAACTGGTGAGATTTCCGATGAGGCTGTAACTCTTGCCAATGCTTTTTCTTTGATGGTGCCTCTCTACAAAAATGCAAGCGAGGAACTGGAGGTCTATGCTGCGATTTTTTCTTCTGACCAGAATAAAAAAATAAGAATGTTAAAGGCCTTTAATTCAAAAAACAGAAGCACGCCGCTTTATGCGCTTGAAGCGTTAAAATCAGAGCTTTTAAACGAAGATGACGCATTGGATTATTTTTATAAGTTCTCAGATAAAACGATAAGTCTTTCTGTCCTTGAAGATTTTGCCGCCTTGTTAAAAAATGAAGATGCCAAAAAAGAATTTTCTGAATACTTAAACTCTTACAACGGAACGATTACCATCGATACAGACGGAGATTTGCTCAAAAATATGACTGTCACTTACAGGCGTGGAAGACCTGAGTCGATTTCCTACGACGAAAATCAGGATGATGAAAATGAATGGGCTGCGCAGTGCGATTTTGGAGTTCCTACAAGCCTTTCAATGTCTGAAAACGCTCTTCTCCTTGAATACTCCTCATGGCCTTTTATTCAGGCAGCCGTTTACAGAATGAGCGAGAATCATGCGGATTTAAGACTCAGCCTTATTGCAGAGACTCTCTCATGGAGTCCCTTTACGGTGGGACCTGACGCTTCGATAAAAGCAAGCCTTAGTTCAGATTTTTTTGTTCCGACTTTAAGCGATGTAAACAAGAATACTATTTCCGGAGATGATTTGTTAAGGGCCGCTTTGAGCTACACAATTCCTTCAAGGGAGCGGGAAGGGGCTGTCATTTCGGTGAGCCTCTTGAACGCAGTCGCTCAGATTGCCACATATTCAGTGGGAGAAAAGATTTATGCAATCGCTCAGTTTGAAAAAGGAATTCCTGTCTCCCGAAAGCTCGATGTCGATGGGGATGGTCTTTTTGAGACAACGGAATACTACGGATTTACATCTGCATCAAATGAGAATTTTATTTCCGCAAGTGACGAAATGCAGATAATGACGAATCTTTTTGGCTCCCCGGTTCAGGGAACGGGCTTTTATGTAAAGAAAATCACCGTTGACCAGAATGGAGACACAATAGCAGACTTTACCGAAGAATACATTCCGGGTGAAAATGGCGACAAGCAGCCGGGAAAAATCTCTTCCTGGGACACGGACGGAGACGGACAATGGGACAGTCAGTACATAAAATATCCTTCAAGCGACAAAAATAAGGTTCTTGAAGAGGCGCGCTTTCATCAGTGCCTCACTGATTCTCTTGTCACCGTAAATTCAGAGAACGGAATTCCTCTCTTTGTAAAAAATGGCGAAGATCTTCTTTCCGTAAACAGAGGGGAGAGAGACAACTTTTATTGGATAGCTCTTTCCGGCTCAAAAAAAGATGAAGAAAATATTACAAAAGCCATTAACCAAATTGATGAGCAAGGTGTTTCTATTATTGTAAGCTCCGGCGAAAAAAATGAAGTGAGACGCTATCTCGCAGTAAAAATCGAGGGAAAAGTGTTCGCTATGCAAGTCGAAGAATAGATTATGAAAAAAACTTTGTATAAATTTACGAGAATTACAGCTTTATTTTTAACATCAGCGCTTGTTTTTTCTTGCTCGTCCGTGCGTGATCCTGACAATGTTTTTTCAGACATTGACTACACGAAGGAGGATGCGCGTCGCGAGGAAAGCAAGCGGATTTTTGATTTGCTCGAAAAAAATCCGGTTCAGGCGCTTTGGCGGGCAAATTTGTTAAAAGACGAGGAGACTTCTAAGGCGTGTGAAAGTGCCGTTCTTGAAGAATTTAATTCTGCCGTCGAAAAATCTGACTGGTTTAATGCCTCAAGAATTGCGAAATCCTTGCAGACGATTTCATCTCCGCTTTTGACATCTCTTTCAAAAAATTATTCAGAGCTTGATGGCCTTGCAAAAAAAGTCCCCGGGCTTTCAGGTGAAAAATCTTCTGGTTCAAAAAAAGTCTCTTCCTACATAAACGGGACTGTCACAATCTGGGTTGACAAAGGAATCAAGGTTCAGAACGGAATGGGATATGCGGACCGTGTTATTGGCTCAGGCTTTTTTATCTCGAAAGACGGCTACATCGTAACGAATCATCATGTGATTGCAGATTTGGTTGACAAAAAAAGCGAGTCTTTTTCCCGCCTTTTCATAAAGCTGGCAGGGGATAGTGACACGAGAATTCCTGCTAAGGTTATCGGCTATGACAGCGAAATTGACTTGGCGCTCATAAAAACCGAAGTTGAAGCCCCTTATGTATTTTCTCTCGGCTCAAGCGCAGATTTGGATGCCGGGGATAAAATTTACGCAATTGGTTCTCCTGTAGGCTTGGAGCGTACCCTTACAAGCGGAATTGTCAGTGCTACCGACCGAAAACTTTTCACCCTTGGCTCCGTAATGCAGATAGATGCGGCTGTGAACCAGGGAAACAGCGGCGGTCCTTGTATTGATGAGAACGGAAATGTCCAGGCAGTAGTTTTCGCAGGAATGTTGCAGTTTGAAGGGCTTAACTTCGCAATCCCTGTAGAATATTTAAAATCTCTCTTGCCGTCCCTTTATGCTGGCGGAAAGGTAAATCATCCCTGGCTTGGCTGTTACGGGCATACGAAAAAAGAGCTTGGAAAAGACAGCGGGCTTGAAGTCCAGTATGTTTTCCCTGGCTCAAGCTCAAGCAGGGTAAAAATGCTCGTCGGGGATGTCGTGACTGAAATCGATGGCGAAAAAATTACGACGCTGGAAGATATGCAGGATGTCCTTATGAAACTGCCTGCAAAATCTATCGTAAAAATTAAATTTAGGCGAGGCGAGGACGAGCTTTACGAGGATAATGTTTATCTTGGAGTTAGGCCAGAGATGCCCGGTTACAATATTTACAAGGGCGACATAATAGCAAAATCCTTCGTGCCGATTTTCGGAATGAGGCTTGTCTCTGTTTCAAGCTCGAACAGTAAGAAATATCAGATTGAGTCTGTAATCAAGGGGTCTGTCGCTGATGAATCAGGATTTTCTGAGAGTGACCCAATCGAAATCCGTAACATTCGTCTTAATGATGACAATTCCGTCATTTACGCAGAAATTTACGCAAAAAACCGCAAGAAAGGCTATCTTGACGGAATTATGGGAATTGGCGCGCAGCTTGACAGTCCTTATTATTTTTAATTTTCCATTATTTATCCTATTGCAATAAATCGAAAATCGTAATTATAATAGTAGAAAATAGTATTTTTGCAATAAGGAAATTTTTTATGGCTAAGGCTAAAAAAGAAACGACAAAAACACCAAAAGAATCTACGCTTGTAATCGTGGAATCTCCTGCAAAGGCTACGACAATCGAAAAATACTTAGGACCAGGCTACACTGTAAAGGCCTCTATGGGACATTTAATTGACCTTCCAAAGTCCCGCATGGCAATCAATATCGAAGATAACTTTCAGCCGGAATATATTACTGTAAGGGGGCGGGCAAAGCTTTTAAAAGAGCTTCAAAAAGACGCAAAAAAATCAGCTCATGTCCTTCTTGCTTCCGATAATGACCGTGAGGGAGAGGCGATTGCATGGCATTTAAACAATGCTCTCAAAGATAAGACTAAGGCCGACATAAAGCGAATCGTTTTTAACGAAATTACTCCTGTCGCTATCAAGGAAGCCGTAAAACATCCCGGAGAAATTGTCGAAAGCAAGGTAAACGCTCAGAAAGCGCGCCGGGTCCTTGACCGGCTTGTTGGTTATAATTTAAGCCCTCTTTTGTGGGAAAAAGTAAAAAACGGTCTTTCGGCCGGCCGGGTTCAGTCTGTGGCCCTTCGCTTAATCTGTGAGCGTGAAAAGGAAGTCGAGGACTTTATTCCAGAAGAGTACTGGACTCTTGAGGCTGACTTCCAGAAGGGAAAGACAAAGTTCACGGCTCAGCTTGCAAAATATAAGGGCGAAAATCCTGAGTTAAAATCTGAGGATGCCGTAAACAAAATCATCGAAGAAATCAAAAACTCAGAATGTAAGGTTTCAGACATAAAAGTCACCGAAAAGACTGTTCGTCCAAAGGCTCCCTTTACGACTTCAAAAATGCAGCAGGCGGCGGCAAATAGATTGGGTTTTACCTCCCGAAAAACAATGCAGATTGCCCAGCAGCTCTACGAAGGTATTCAGATGGGCGCAAACCGGGTCGGTCTTATCACCTATATGCGAACAGACTCCGTTCGTATCGCCCAGACTGCCCTTGACGAGGTGCGTGAATGGATTTCAAAAGAATACCCGGAAAATCTTCCGGAGGAGCCTCTTCACTATGCTGTCGGAAAAAGTGCCCAGGACGCTCATGAATGTATCCGTCCGACATACACAAAATATACGCCTGATTATGTAAAAGATTATTTAAGCCGTGACCAACTCCGTCTTTACACAATCATTTGGGAGAGGTTCGTTTCCTGCCAAATGAAAAACGCAAAAACGGCAACGACTTCCGTAGAAATTTTAGCGGGCGAAGCTCTTTTCAGAGTCTCAGCCTCAAAATTGGTTGAAAAAGGCTTTTATTCAGTCATAAAGCTTCTTTCTTCAAAAGAAGATGTCACCGGAAATCTTCCGTCTCTTAAAAAAGACGAGGTTTTGGAGTCAAGTCACTCATTCTACCCGGAGCAGCACTTTACGCAGGGACCAGCCCGCTATTCTGACGCTTCGATTGTCCGCACTCTCGAAGAAAAGGGAATTGGCCGTCCTTCAACCTACGCTCCGATTATCTCTGTCCTTCTTGACCGCTACTATGTAACTAGAAACAACAAGCAGCTCATGCCGACAATTCTCGGAAAAATGATTTGTAAAATCCTTGTGGAGGCCTTTCCGGATGTAATAAACGAGCATTTCACCGCCGAAGTCGAGAACACTCTTGATAAGGTTGAGCAGGATGAAATCGTCTGGAATAATATGATCCGTGATTTTTACGGGCCTTTCAAAAAACGCTGTGACGAGGTTGAGACAACTGTTGAAAGCGTAAAGGGCTTCCTTGACGAGCCGACTGACAAAATCTGCGACAAATGCGGAAAGCCTATGGTCAAAAAACTTGGCCGTTTCGGCTACTTCCTTGCCTGCTCAGGCTTCCCTGAGTGCCACAACACAAAGTCGATTCCTCTGGCAAAATGCCCGAAAGCCGGTTGTGACGGCGAAATTGTCGCCCGGAAAACCCGCGGTCGCGGCAAGGAATTCTACGGCTGCACGAACTATCCAAAATGTGACTTTATCTCTCACTTTAAGCCACTTAGTGACCAGTATTGCCCGAAATGCGGCTGGTTTTTGGTCGAAAAATACGACAAAAAGAATGGAAACTATAAGTCTTGCATAAATCCTGAGTGTGATTATTTGCACACTGCCGAAGAGGGTGAGTAATGCTTCTCTATCTTGCGTTCAAGAATATTATTTCTAAAAAAAGTTCTTTTGTAATCATTCTGTTCATCGCCTTTGCAATAGCGCTTCTCGTCGTTACAAATGCCGTTTTTGACAGCACGGAGCAGGGCGTTCAGGAAACTTTCGTCTCCAGCTTTTCTGGTGACATCGTAATACGGCCGGAATATAAATCTCCGCTTTCACTTTTTGGTGACGAGACTCCCGTAACGGGAAAACTCACCGAGCTTCCCAATCTTACTCCTTATGACGAGCTTTACCAGTATCTTAGTGAAAGTTCCTTTATTTCAGATTTAGTTCCCCAGGTTTCTGGAATGTCCGCCCTTTCTAGCGACAGCGAGGATACAAAATGTTATATGTTTGGCGTTCCTGCCCTTAAGTATCTGGATGTAATGACATCAATTAGAATTCTCGATGGAAAAGCGTGGGAAGACGGCGAAAAGGGAATTATGCTTTCAAAAAAATATGCGGAAAAAATGCATGTTTCAGTTGGGGATACATTGCAGTTTGCGATAAGCGAGGGGTTTTCTTCAAGAATCAGGGCTGTTCCTTTGACGGCGATTTATGATTACTCTGTCGAAAATTCAACTCTCGACAAAATCGTCCTTACGAATCCTGAGACTGTCCGTGCGATTATGGATATGTCAGATTTTTCATCTTCTGACAAAATCGAGCTTTCAAGTGAGGTCGAGGATTTGCTGAACGCAGACGATTTGGACTCTCTTTTTTCTGATTCAGAGGATATTGACGAAGGAATTCAAACCGAAGAAATTAAAATCACTGACGAAGAGATTGCCGCCCTGCAAAATTCATATACAAATTCATCATCATGGAATTTCTTGATTTGCCGTCTTTCTGATCCAAAAAGTACGAAAAAAATCATAAAAGACTTGAACAAAACCTTTAAGGAAAAAGACTGGCCTCTCGAAGCCGTAAACTGGCGCAGTTCTGCTGGAAATACGGCTTTTTATCTTTATATTCTTCGCCTTATCTTGAACATCGGTATCATAATAATTCTTGGCGCGGGCTTTATCGTCGTGAACAATACTCTCGTCATTAATGTGCTTGACAGAATAAGGGAAATTGGCACGATGCGCTCTATTGGCGCGAATAAACGCTACATCACGAAGGAATGTATGGCAGAGACAATGATAATGGCTGTGATTGCAGGCCTTTTAGGCTGTGCTCTTGGGACTGTTGCCTCAAATGTTGTTTCGCTCCTGCATATCACATTTTCCAACTCCTTTATAATCCAGCTTTTTGGCGGAAAGGTTCTTCATACCGAGGTGAATTTCTCGAATCTGCTTGGCTCTTTCGCCCTTTCGCTTTTCATTGGTCTTATCGCATGGATTTATCCGCTTCTTACGGCCTTGCATGTAAATCCAGTTGAAGCGATGCAGGGGGTAAAATAATGTATCAGACGAAAATTGCGCTTCGTTCTCTGATTATGCGAAAAAGACAGTATGTTTCGCTTTTCCTTGTCTGTATGGCTGGTCTTGCTATTTCCCTCGCGGCTATTGCCGTAAGCACGGGGATGATAAAATCACTGAATCAAAAGGCCCGTATTTATTATGGTGGCGATGCGGTCCTTATGTGTGCTAAAACTGGCGAATGGCTTAATATTTATGATTATGAAGAAAAAATTGAGAGTGTAAAAGCTGTCCTTCCAAAGGACGCCATAGTTTCTAAACGGCAGGAACTTGACGGCAGGCATGGCTCTTTTTATTTTGAAGGCGTGCAGGCCCTGCAGCAGACCTTTAAGGGCATTGAAATAGAAAACGAAAAGGATTTGTTAAAAAGCCTGATTTTTACTGAGGGCGGGGTGGAATCTGTCTTAAAAAATCCGGATCAGAAAAACTGGGTTTTTATTTCACTTCCAATCGCTAAAATGCTTGGTGTTCACGCTGGGGATGAAATTACACTTCAGTTAGAGACTAATGATAATGTTTTAAACACGGTTCAAATCGAGGTTAAGGGAATTTTTCAGGACTCAAGTGTTTTTGGAATGTACACCTCTTATTTTGATTTTGAATTTCTGCGGGATTCCTACAATCGCCCGAAAAATTACGCCAACAGAATCACGATTCATTTTGCCAATAAAAATGTTTCTGAAAAAAATCTGCACGAAATGTATGATTCTCTTTCATCGGTTCTGAATATGTATGATTGGGTTGAAGATAAAGATGATTTCCTTGATTTGCCAGGAGATGCCTTTCCGTCTGAGACCTGGGCTTTCGTTCCTTTAAGCGCGAACCTTAATGATGTTGAGATAATGCAGCTTGCGATGGACGCAATAATTAGCTTCATCGTAATCATTCTTACTGTCATCATAATCGCTGGAATAGGAAGCACTTACAGGGTTCTGATTATGAAGAGAATCACAGAAATTGGAATCTATATGGCTCTCGGCATGAAAAAACGCTCTATAATTGCGACGCTCCTTTTTGAGTCTTTCCTTCTGCTGGTTTTGGGCTGCATTGCAGGCCTTTTGTTAAACGGAATTTTCTGCGCTGTAATTTCTCTGTTTGATTTTTCGTTTATTCCGTCATTTGACATGTTCCTTGAAAAAGGTAACCTTTCGCCTCAGTTTGATGTTCTTAAAAGTGTGACCGTAATTGTGTCGGTCATTATAGCTACATTGCTTTCAGTTTTGTATGCGACTTTAAAATCAATCAAGATTATGCCAGTTGAGGCTCTTAGTGTTACGGAGTAAGGGTTTCTGGCATTTTTAGGAGGCATTTATGAAACACACTTTGAATCTTAAAAAAACAGTCTTTTCTCTTATTTTGGCTTCTATTTTTTCTTTCTCAAGCTTTGCTATTCCCGACAATGTAGCTTCTGCTCTTTTGCAGAAGGCAGAGGACTCCACGGCTTTTTACGGAACTGACTTTACCGCAAGCTATGAAGTTGTTCAGCAAAGACCGGGGGAGGGAACGAGCAAAACGAACGCTACTATTTACCGTCGTGACAATGAGGCAAAATGGACTATTTTAATTACTGCGCCCTTAAAGGATAAGGGAAAGGGCTATTTGCAGACCGACAACAACATTTGGTTCTATGACCCTGCTGACAGGCGATTTACATTCTCAAGCTCAAAGGATAAATTTCAGGGAACGAATGCAAATACCTCTGATTTTGCTCCCCAGCATTACAAACGCGACTACAGTATTGAAAGCTTAGAGGAAGTAAAGCTTGGAAAGCTTGAATGTGTCCTTTATACTCTTAAGGCTAACACAAAGAATGTCGATTATCCGACAATAAAACTTTGGGTTACGGTTGATGACGGATTGGTTCGCAAAAAGGAAGATTATTCTCTTTCAGGGCAGAAGCTCAGGACTACGGCAATTCCGTCTTATCAGAAGGTCGAAGGAAACGGAAAAGTTTATCAGATTCCTGTCAGAATGGTGATTCAGGACAATCTTAAGGGCAAAAAAATCAGCGGAAAGATGCAGTATGAAAGCACGACTATTTCAATTTCAAATGCTACCCTTGAAAAACAAGACGATGCCGTTTATACTAAGCCGTATCTTGAACTCATGAGCGGCAAATAAAAGTGTCCTTTAAAAAATCTCTATCCATAATTTTTATACTTTTCGCAATATTTTCACCTGCTTTCTCTGACGAAGAAGCGGGTGAAGATGCTCTTGACTCTCTCTTTGAAGACGCCGAGGACAGGGAGGAAGCTGTTGTTACTGAGGAAGTCAATTCAGCGACAGATTATAATGTTCAGCTTGGTACGATAAAATTTCCCATCGAAATTTCTGGAAAATTGAATACTGAATTTGGCGGCGCATATATTCGTGAGTCAGATTCCAATGATGCGACCGTTTATTTTGATTTTAAGAACTATATCTATTTTACGACTCGTCCGGATAAATATCTCGCTTTAAAGGGTGTGTTAAAAACCTCTATGCCTGAGGATGATGACGACAGTGAGACGAACAATCTTCTTTATCTCTATGAAATGTATATTGACTATCTTATGCTAAACAGAATTTATATAACTGCCGGAAAGAAAAAATCTGTCTGGGGAAATATACGGCTTTTCTCGAGCTATTACACTGATTCTGATAATGACGACGCTACAGATGATGACACTAGCGATAATGTAAAGGATGCCCAATATACGAATGTTCTTTATGATTCCCGTGACTATATTTCAGGAATCATAAAACTTCCTTTCGGAAACCATACGATTACGGCTCTTGCAATGTACAATGAGGAAAGCTCAAAAAGCAATCCTGGTACTAAGGATATGTCATTTGCGGGAAGTGCTGAATTCATTGTATTTGGAACTTCAATTAATTTTTTTGGCAGGCGCTTTCCTTTGAATTATGGAAATGACTCTAAAAACTCACAGTTACCGATTGTTGGCATTGAGCTAAAGCGTACTATTCTTGGCTTTGACCTTTATGGTCAGTCTATGGCCAGAATTTCGGATGGCTATAAGCTGAAAAACTTTTTTAAAGGCGAGTCTGGCGGCGAAAAAATGTTTAACCGTGTAATTTCAACAGCAGGATTATATCGGCTTTGGTCTGACAATGCTCCCTATGTCGGCTTTAACTTTGAATTTCAGAATATCTACCGTCCTGCGCCTGGGGACGACGAGGACTATTTTACGAACAGGTTCGCATTTGAGCTTGGATTGGCGAAGCTTGGTAAAAACAGAAACATAAAGGTTGCCGCCCAATGGAACCATAATATCAATGACAAAAGCGGTTTCGTAAAAGGCGGCCTTATTTTTTCAAGGGTAATGCCTCATTGTGACTGGAAAAACGGAATAAAATACGAATACGGTGAGAACGCAACCTCATTCGATAAGTACAAGCTCACTGTAGGCTCATATCTCACCATTTCATTAGATTACTAAGCTGTTATTTTAATTTTGCCAAAAAATTTATTCGCTTAATATTTTTCCGTCCCGAAGCTTTATGACATGGTCGCTCATACTTACGATTTTAGCGTCGTGTGTGGAGAAAACGAAGGTTGTTTTTAAATCCTGATTGAGCTTTTTCATAAGCTCCAATATTTGGTCGCCATTTTTTGAGTCAAGATTTGCCGTAGGTTCATCTGCCAGAATTATAGGGGCTTTTGTGACTAGAGCACGGGCGATTGCGACTCGCTGGCGCTGACCGCCAGAAAGCTCAGACGGCTTGTGATTTTTCCAGTCCGTAAGTCCTACTGTCTCCAGCAAAAATGAAATCCAGTCTTTTTTTTCGCTGTTTGAAAGTGAAGAGGCTGGGGAAGGACCGAGCGTTAGGGGAAATTCAATATTTTCCCAGACATTAAGAACCGGAATTAAGTTAAAGGTCTGGAAGATAAATCCTAAGTGAGCGCGGCGAAGCTCCGTAAGCTTTGAGTCGATTTTAAAAGGCACTTTTTTGGATTTTTCGAGGTCGATTCCTTTGTAGACATCGTTTCCATCGAGAATAATTGAACCGCTTGCAGGTAAGTCAATAAGACCAATCATATTGAGGAGAGTGGATTTTCCGCTTCCTGAAGGACCTGAAAGGGAGGCAAATTCTCCCTGCTCAATTTTAAAGGAAGCGTTGTCAACTGCCTTTACCTGAACCTTTTCCATTTGATAGATTTTGCTTACATTTTTTAGTTCAATTACTGCCATAATTTTAATTATACAATAAATGCCTTAGAATTTCAAATCTTGCAATTTGTCTTTTTCTCTTATTTCTGATATACTTCTTTTATGTTCAATTCACTTTCAGGCACAATCACGGGGAAATTTCCGCAGAAGCTTTTTCTCGATGTAAATGGCGTGGAATGGGACATTATTGTTCCAGACACGACTCTCGATGACCTTCCAAAGCTCGGCGAAAAGGCCCGTGTCTTTACCTGGCTTCAGCATACGGACAGTGCAATGACTCTTTTTGGCTTTGCCTCGTCAAAAGACCGTGATTTGTTCTTTGACCTTAACAAGGTGGACGGAGTTGGGCCAAAATCCGCAATCAAAATCATGAGTCAGATTCAGCGAGACCAGCTGATTCAGAGCCTTGAAAACGGAGACTTGGCTGCCCTCGAAAAAATCCCCGGGCTTGGTAAGAAAACTGCCCAGAAAATGCTTTTGACATTGAAAGGAAAGCTCACGCTGGACGAGGATATGCCTGGCGCAAAAGTCGTCGTGAACCGTGGGGGAGAATATGCGGATGTGGTTTCTGCCTTGGCTAATATGGGCTACGAAAAACGCATGGTCGAGGAGTGCATTTCCCGTTTAGTCGAAGAACTGAACAATGAGACTGCTCAAAACGGAGAGGTCGCCTTCAAAGACAAAACCCGTGACGCAAAAGAAGAAATCTTGTTCCGCCGCTCGATTGTGGCACTGGCTCAGTGAGAGCGTGCTGGCATTTCGGCTGGAGAGAGCGAAGCGAACTGAATGGAGAAATCTAATCAATATAATAGGGGTTATATGAAACATAGGCTACTTTCGCTTTTTTCAGGCTGTGGCGGAATGGACATTGGTTTTACAGGAAATTTTACTTGTCTAAAAAAATCCGTGAATAAAAAACTTCATTCTGATTGGATACAGTCTGAGAGCGAAAATTGGGTAAAACTTAAGCCGACTCAGTTTGAGACAGTTTTTGCAAACGATATTCGTCCTGATGCAAAATCTGCCTGGGTGTCTTATTTTGAAAAAGAAAATTCAGGTGCAAACGAAATATATCATCTTTCAAGCATCGTTGATTTGGTAAAACAGGCTAGAAACGAAAAATTTGAATTTCCCAAAAATATTGACATTGTAACAGGCGGTTTCCCTTGTCAGGATTTTTCTGTCGCTGGGAAAAGGCTCGGTTTTAATTCTCAAAAAAGCCATCTTGGGAAAAAACTTGAAACAGATGAGCCT
Organism: uncultured Treponema sp.; assembly: GCA_937915735.1. Lineage (GTDB taxonomy): Bacteria > Spirochaetota > Spirochaetia > Treponematales > Treponemataceae > Treponema_D. The sequence goes on along the minus strand of CALGGS010000013.1, from coordinate 29,662 downwards.
TCAGTTGAAAGCCGTGGGCAACTTTATATGTGGATGCGTGATGTCGTTACCCTTACTTCTCCAAAAATCTTTATTGCGGAAAATGTTAAGGGACTTACGAATCTTGAAGACGCAAAAGAAATCATAGAGCATGATTTTTCCGAGGCAGGGAATGGCGGTTATCTTGTTGTTAGTGCAAAAGTTCTGAATGCTTCAAATTATGGAGTTCCACAAGGCAGGGAAAGAGTAATTTTTTTCGGCTTTAATAAAGTATCTCTTACTGAGCGGGCATTAGAAGAACTTTCAAAATCAGAAATTTCAGAAGAATTCAGTCCATATCCAAAAGAAACACATTCAAAAATTAACAAAGGGCTTTTACCTCTAGTTACTTGTGCTGATGCCTTCATTGAGTTAGAGGAACCTGAAAAATCTTCTGATGGCTCACAGCAAATTTATTCAAAAGCAAAATATATGGGGCGTCATTGTCAAGGACAGACAGAGGTAAAACTTGATGATGTTGGTCCGACAATTAGAAGTGAGCATCACGGAAATATCGAGTTTAGAAGGTTATCTTTTGAGCATGGTGGTTGTCATGACAAAGAACTGAATATAGGGTTAACAGAAAGGCGGCTTACAGTGCGTGAATGTGCCCGCATTCAGACTTTTCCTGATGATTATCAGTTTATTTTGCCTAAAACAGAAAATAATGTTTCCGTATCTTCAAGTGATGCTTACAAAATCATAGGAAATGCCGTTCCTTGCGTGCTTGCGTATAATATCGCAAAAAATATTGAAAGCAAATGGAATCTTTATTTTGGAGAAGAAAAATGATAGTTTCAGAAAATTCAAAGCCAGAAATTATTGAATTTGAAAATCTCATGAAAGAAACAGATTCTTTTTTGAATAAAGAAGCTAAGGGGCGAGAGTCTTATTTTCAAAAGAGAAATTCTCAGTTGCTCGAAGAAGATGTTTGTGAGGCACTGAAAATATGTGCAAAAGGAACAAAATTTGACGGTTCAATTGAACTTATCTCAGGCTCACAATTTCCTGATATTGTGGCTGCAAAATTTTACGGAGTTGAAGTAAAAAGCACGATAAAAAACCACTGGACTTCAACAGGCTCAAGTATTTTGGAATCAACAAGAATCCAAAGTGTTGAGAGAATTTTTATGACTTTCGGGAAACTTGGCTCTCCAGTTGAATTTCGCTCAAAGCCCTATGAGGAATGTCTGTCTGAAATAGCCGTCACTCATTATCCTCGGTATAAAATTGATATGAATTTGAAAAAAGGTGAGACAATTTTTGATAAAATCGGAATGAGTTATGATGAACTTCGTAAGCTTGAAAATCCTGTAGAACCTGTTTCAAGATATTATAAGTCAAGGCTAAAAGAAGGTGAAAGTCTTTGGTGGGCAAGTGACGAAAAATTAGAAGAGCAGTCTGTGCCAATGACAGTAAAGCTTTTTTCATCACTAGCCAATGAAGAAAAAGAAAGAATCTTAGTTATTCTTTATGCTATGTTTCCGCAGATTCTTGGAAACAAAAGTGATAAATATAACAAGCCAGCTCTTTATCTTATGACAAGATTCGCTGTCGTAAATCCATCTTTCCGTGATATGTTCTCAGCTGGCGGACAAGTGGACTTTAAAATAAATTCGGGGTTTGTTGTAAAAATGCCTGCTGCTTTTGGTAGAATTGCAAAATACAAGGACTTAATTAAAGAAACATTGAGCGGCACTTCAAGCGAAACTTTATCAGAAAATTGGGAAATTGAGCTTGACGGCAGAGATAAACTTTTGCAATGGTGTGAATTATGTGCGACCGAATATGCCACGACAAAAGATAGTCTTGGTTATCAGACAGCTTATGAAATTCTTTCAAATATTTTTTAATTTCTATAAGATAAATAACCTATGAAAAACGAATTTGATTCTGACATTACCGAATTTTCTCAAATCTCTTCTCAGGCGGCCGGAAGCCTGAACATCGTACGGGCAGGGGACATAAAAACTTCCCGAATCGTGCGGGCGGATGTTCCCAGCGACGATGACAATTCTGACGGCTCGCTCAGGCCTAAAATGCTTGATGAGTTTTTGGGGCAAAAGGAAATAAAGGAAAATCTTTCGGTTTTTATTCAGGCGGCTCGCGAGAGGCGGGAACCCTTGGATCACCTCTTTTTAATCGGGCCTCCGGGCTTGGGAAAGACCACCCTTGCCGAAATTACGGCTCATGAGCTGGGGGCGGATTTTAAAGTCACCTCAGCCCCAGCCCTCGACAAGCCAAAGGATTTGGCGGGCATTCTTTCGACTATTTCGCCCGGAACGGTTTTTTTTATTGATGAGATTCACCGCTTAAAGCCCGCCATCGAAGAAATGCTTTATATCGCAATGGAGGATTTTGAGCTTGACTGGGTTATAGGTCAGGGGGCGGCGGCCAGAACTGTCAGAATCCCGATTCCGAAATTCACTCTTGTAGGGGCGACCACAAAGGCTGGAATGGTCTCAAAGCCGCTTCAAACCCGATTCGGTATCATCCAGCGGTTTAATTTTTACACTCACGAGGAGCTTGCCCTAATCATAAAAAGGAGCGCGGCAATCCTGAACACGAAAATCGACGATGACGCAGCCCTTTTAATGGCAAAAAGCAGCCGGGGAACTCCTCGGGTTGCGAACAGGGTCTTGCGCCGGATGAGGGATTTCGCCCAGTTCTACGGTGACGGAAGAATCACGCTAAAGATTACAGAAGACGGTCTTAAAAAGCTTCAGATTGACTCGCTGGGCTTGGAGCATTATGACCGTGAAATCTTGCTTTCGATAATACAGAACTTTGGAGGAGGACCTGTCGGAGCGGAGACTCTTGCTATCTCAATCGGCGAGGCACAGGACACTCTCGAAGATTATTACGAGCCATACTTAATTCAGTGTGGCTTAATCCAAAGGACGCCGCGGGGAAGAATCGTCACGCAGAAGGCGTATCAGCATCTGAACCTTGAATATAAGGCGAGTGCGGCACAGCAAAGTAGTCAGCCGTCACTTTTTGAATAAGAGGAGCTTATGAAGACATCAATTGCTTGTATCGCTTATGATGGCGAAAAAATTTTAATCGCACACCGAAATCCCACCGGGCAAATGGGGGGACGCTGGGAATTTCCTGGCGGAAAGGTTGAAGAAGGAGAGAGCGACGAAGAGGCTATCGTCCGTGAATTTGAAGAGGAATTTGGCGTAAAGGTAGGTGTCGGCGAAAAAATCTCTGAAACTTTTTTTATGCATAACGAACAGCAGGTTGCCCTTCATGCCTATGAAATTAAGGTCCCGCACGACGGTATCGCTCAAAAGTATGTTCTGACCGAGCATACTGAGTACAAATGGGCACATCCGACGGAAATTCCGATGCTTAATTTTGTTGATTCTGACATGCTGATATATGGTGATGTCGTAAAATGGATTGCGGGAAAAAAATGAGCATAATATTTTCGCTTTTAAAAAAAATTGCTTTTTACCTGGTCTTTTTCTCGATTTTTTTTGTTTTTTCCTGCAAAAAAAGCAATGGTCAGATTGAAATGCAGCCTCTTCTTCCTGAGGAGCTTTCTCCAAGAATTGAGTGGGCTTTAATTACTGATCCTTATGTCGCATGCCACAAGGAAGCGCTCTATGAGTCAGAGGTTATCGCTTCGTTCAGAAAGGGCGAAATTTATGAAATAAAGGGAAACTGCACTGTTCTTGTTGATGAAACAAAAGAAAAATGGTATGCGCTTTCTGACGGCTGGGTTCCTTCAAGTGCAATAAAAGTCTACTCAAACAAGCTGAAGGCAGAAAACGCAAGAAAAAAACTAAAATAAGAAAAACGCAGGTTATAAGGGGCGGAAGAAATACCTTCCTTCACGCCCATTACCTGTGTCAGTCTGTGATTCTCTTTATTTTTTTAAGATTATCTTCGCCGCTTCTTCGACAGAAATCTCTGCGAACTGCTCTCTTGTCCCTAAGTTTTTGAGAGTCACGGCGTTTTTTTCGGCTTCGTTTGAGCCAATCAAGATTCCCCATTGGATTTTTTTTGCGTCCGTGACGGCATACTGTGCTTTCATCGATTTTGCTTCCGGGAAAACCTCGACCTTTACGCCTTTTTCCCGGAGTTTGCTTGCGATTTTCTGATAGAGTACGACAAGATTTTTGTCCATACAGAAAATCTCTGCGTCAAGATAGCTTCCCTTTGCTTCAAGCTTTCCAAGCTCTGCAAGTCCTGCGATGAGGCGGTCAAGACCAATTGAGGCGCCCACGCCCGGAAGTCTGGTCTTCGTGTAAAGGCCTGCCAGATTATCGTAGCGCCCTCCAGAGCAGACTGAGCCAATTGAAGGTAAGTCGTTAAGAAATGTTTCGTAGACAACTCCCGTGTAGTAGTCAAGGCCTCGCGTGATTGACGGGTCTAGAATGTAAGTCGATTCGATTCCCGCCGCCTTCATCATCTCGTATATTTCTTTCATGCGAAGGCTGTCCTCGCTTTCTCCGCCGCTCATTTCTGTAATCATTTTGAGAGTGGACTCAAAGTCACCCTTTCCGGCGATGTATTTTAAGATTTGCTCTGCTTTTTCTTCGCTTTCTGTGTATTCAATAAGCTCTTTTTTGACTTCTTCCTTGCCGACTTTTGCCAGCTTGTCTACTGAGCGCAAAATATCCTCGGATTTTTCTGCCACATTAAGCCTTGCTAAAAATCTGTTGAAAATTCCCCTGTGATTTACATGAATCGTGATGTCGGTGACTCCGATTTTTGCAAGAGCCGCCTTCATTATGCTTAAAATTTCAAAATCACTGGCCGCGCTGTCGCTCCCTACCGTATCGATGTCGCACTGAACGAATTCACGGTAGCGGCCGGCCTGCGGTTTTTCGCCCCGCCATACTTTTGCGATGTGGTAGCGTTTGAATGGAAAATAAAGCTCGCTTTCGTGCTCAGCCGTGAAGCGGGCAAAAGGAACCGTAAGGTCAAAGCGGAGGGCTACATCCCGCTTTCCGTTGTCCATAAAGCGGAAGACTTGTTTTTCTGTCTCGCCGTTTGATTTTCTAAGTAAAATTTCTGAATATTCAAGGACAGGAGTGTCAATCGGAACAAAGCCGTAAGAGCGGTAAACGCCTGTGATTTTTTCCTGTAAGTCTGCTCTGATAATTTCCTGTGAAGGTAAAATGTCTCTGAATCCTTTGAGGACTCTAGGTTGAATAAGTTCTGCCATAATGAGGATATTATAGTGAAAAGAATCAAAAATTGAAACTACGAATTATAAGATTTATACTAATTACAAATTATCTTTTAACAATTTTTCGAATTCATCTTCGCTCATTGGTTTAGCAAAAAGATATCCCTGCGCAATGTCGCAGCCCATCTTTTTTAAAGACTCTGCCTGATTTTCGTCTTCAACGCCTTCTGCAACTGTTGTCATATCAAGCTTTTTTGCCATTTCGATAACGGAATTCACGATAATCTTGTCTTTTATTGTAGTGTCTGAGTTTATTACAGGGCTGTTTTTTGTCGTGTTCGCAAAGAATTCCTTGTCGAGCTTTATGACAGAGGCAGGAATGTCCTTTAGAAGCGCAAGTGATGAAAAGCCGGAGCCAAAATCATCAACTGAGATGTCGAAGCCCGCTTTTTTTATTTCGTTCATAGCCTTTAAAAGCCTTTTTTTGTTATCCATCATAAGACTTTCGGTAAGCTCCAGCTCTATTTTTGAAGGAGAAATCTGGTATTTTGAGGAAATCTTCAGGTATTCATCTGAGAATGTCGGGTTATAAAGCTGGAATCGAGAGAGGTTGCATGAGATTGTGATTGGATAAGGACATTTTCCGTCTTTTCCAGATTTGTTCCATTTGTCTAAGAATTTGCAGACATCCTCAAAAATTTTTATGTCGATTTTTGATATGAAGCCGTTTCTTTCAAAAAGGGGGACAAAATATCCTGGTTCTAAAATTCCTTTTTCCTTGTGCCGCCATCTGACTAAAGCTTCGGCTCCGATGATTTTTCTGTCATTAAAATTGTATTTCGGCTGGTAATAAGCGATGAATTCTCCATCGTCGTAGGCCCGATTCATGTCGAAGAGAATTTCCTTTTCGTGCTCGCTGTTTATGTTCATTTCTTCGCTGTAAAAGCAAATTCTTGAAGGTGTCGGGCTGTATTTACCTACGGTTCTGGCTGTGTTTGCCTTGTTAATCATAATTTCTATGTCCTCGTGGGGATTAGAAATCGGGTAAACGCCCGTGCTGAATTCAAGGGTGTAGTGAAGTGGCAAGAGATTTCCCATTTTTGAGACGATAGAAATCATATTGAGAACATAATCTTCGATAATTGGTCCGAAACTTGTATGAATGAGCATAACGAAGTTGTCGGCATATCTTCTTGCCAGGATAGCGTCCTCCGGGGCTGTTTTATGAAAATGAGTTCCCAGAGTATTTAAAACTGCGTCGCTTGTGGTCCTGCCGAGGGAATCTGTGAGGTACTGGAATTTATTTATGTCAATGCAGACCAGGGCATATTCGTCGGGCTTTGCTTTTTCCAGAATTTTTTTTGCTTCGATTTTGAATTTTTCGAGGGTATAAAGGCCTGTAAGCTCGTCATAATTGAATTTAGACTTCGTAAACCGAACGATGAACAGAGTAGTGATTATTGTGATGACACAAAATAAAATGCAAATTAAACTGAAAAGTATGCTGATAGAAAATAAATCCAAAATTCCGCTTCCTAGTATCTATACTACTACAAAAGCCAGAATATTACAATTAAGAAAATAACGAACTTCAAATTCTCTCTGAGTTTTTGCCTGCCTCCTGCAGGCAGTATTTCGGCAAGCCTTTTCTTAGATGTTTGATTTTCTGAAATATAACAAAATTTTATTTAAATATAACAAAAAATTATTGGCTCAAATTGCCGAAAATGGCTTTTCGTTTCATTACTTAGGGTAAGAGCGAGGAAAGGCTCGGATGGAGGTGATTTGTGGGGTCTTTAAAATTAAAAAATGTTTGTCTTGTCCTTGCGGCGGGACTCTTTCTGTTTGCCGCAAAGAGCAGGGCTGTCTCTCAGGAAGCCTTTGAATTCGTAGGACGCGACATTCAAGAAATTTTGTATGCCCTTTCGCTGTACTCAGGAATTTCCATTTCCTGTGATGATACTGTTTCTGGAAAGGCGGATTTCCGGGGAATGGGAGCGAGCTTTGACGAGAATTTTGACGCTTTTTTGCTTCAGAACCGCCTTTATGTTGAAAAATCTGATAACCGCTGGACTGTTTCAAGAATCAGGTTTCAGAAAAACAACAATCTTTATTCTCTTGATGCCTTTGATGTCACTCCTATGCAGCTTTTTGAAAAAACTGCAATTGAGACAGGCGTTTGTGTGACCTATGACTCACTTCCGGCTGTAAAAGTGAGCCTGCACGCTCCCTTTTGTAAGGCAGAGGAGCTTTTAAAGCGTATTTCAGGGCTTTGCATGGGATTTTCCCTTGAAAAGGACGGTGAAAAATCCTTTCATATTGCGCGCGCTGCATCTCAAAGTCAGAACGGGCTTAACGGAAAGTGCAATTTCGCAAAAATTGACGGAGTATGGTATGTGGATGTTCAGAATACGGCTCTTTCAAGTGCGCTGGAAAAGCTTTTTTCTCAGGCAGAAAAGCAGTTTTGTTTTGCCCTTTCAAATGAACAGAAAATTACGAGGGCTTCTTTTAAGGCAGAAAAACTTGACGAGGCTTTGTCTCTTCTTTGCATGCAGGCAGGCTCGGAATATCGCATTGAAAATGAAGTCTATTTCGTTCTTCCTTCTAAAAATAAAAATCTCTTTGCCCAAGGCGGGAAAATCTGGCGAAAATATGAGACAAAATTCATAAAAAACAGCCTTGCTATCTCTTTGCTTTTAAAACGATTTCCTGAAACTGAGTGCCTTGCGATAGACGACGGAAATAAATTCCTTTTTTTGGCGGGCGATGAAAAAACCGGAGAAATCCTTGACTTTATAAATGAGATTGACTTAAAAAATCCGACTCGACTCGTAAGGTTAAAGTATATTCGGACTGAGGAATTTATCTCTCATCTTCCGCCATTTCTTGAAAAATCTCAGATTTCTGACACAGGGCATGGCGACTCATTTTTCTTTCTCGGCTCAGAAGCTTCATATAACCGGCTTCTGGAGGAGCTGCCTCTTTTGGATAAGCCTGTTACGCGAGTCCGCTATGACCTTCTGATTATGCAGTATCAGAGCACAAAGGGAAGTGAGTGGACTCCCAAATTCAAGGCAGGGCGACTTTCTCTTGGAGCCTTGAATGACGGCTCTGTTACCCTCGGAAGCGTGATGAATTTGAACCTTGATGTCGTGGGGGCATTCGGCCTTCATTTTGCCGGAGAGCTTCAGGCGGCAATAACTGAGTCTAAAGCCAAGGTTTTTGCAGATACGACTTTAAATGGGGTGAGCGGAAAGCCTATCAATTTTCAGAACACAAACACTTATCGCTATAGGGACAACAATCTTGACCCTGAGACCGGTGAGCCGATTTATTCTGGTGTTACGAAGGAAATAGTCTCTGGATTAAAGCTTGAGGTCACCGGAACCGTTACGGGCGACGGAATGATTACGAGCAAAATAACCGCCAGCGTTTCAAGGCAGGGAACGGACTTGTCGACTACGACGGGAAATCCTCCTCCAACGAGCGAAAAAATCATAACGACGGAAGTTCGCGCAGCCTCCGGGGAGCCTGTGGTTTTGAGCGGATTGGTTCAGGAGGAAGAGAGCGAAAATGTTTCAAGGACACCCTTTTTATCCAGACTTCCTCTGATTGGCTCGCTTTTTAAGGCAAAGGAAAAATCCGTGGAAAAGACCGAACTTGTAATTTATCTTCTTCCCAGCGCGGAAATTTATGGAGTCAGTGAGCTTGATAAGAGCGTGGAAAAAGAAAAGTTTAAGGCAGAACTCCGGGCCTTTGTGGAGGAGATTATGGCTGGCGGAGCTGATTCTTCACCTGTGACTCAGAATGAAAAAGTGTGTGAGGGGGAGAGTGTATGAGCTGGAAATTTGACTTGTCGGTGAATTTTTCCCTTTTTAATGGGGCGGTCGTTCTTGAAGAAAAAGAGAATTTCGTAAAAATCGGGCTTTTGAGAATAGAAGATGAGAAAATCAAGACTAAACTCAGAAAATCGGTGAGGGCGTATTTCGGCGCAAAGGGGAAAAACTTTGGAAACGAGTGCTGCTTTTTCATTCCGATTGATGAAGAAAGGCTGAAATCTGAAATTTCACTTCGTTATGGTGAGAGTGAGCGGGAAAATGAGCGGGAGAATGATGCGAGCGAGGCCGTAATGCTTTTAGATACGCTTTTAAATCGGGCGGCAAAATCCGGGGCGACTGACATTCACATAGAAGAAAGACGGGTTCGTTTCAGGATTTCAGGGCTTCTTCAAGAGGTCTGTGAGCTTTCAGTTGAAAAAAGCCGTGAGCTTGTGCGGAGAATTAAGATTTTGTCAAACCTGAATGTGCTTGAGACAAGACGGGGACAGGACGGTCAGTTCGTTTTTTATGGAGAAGAGCAGGTTTTTGTCCGTGTCTCGTGCATTCCCTCGATTTCGAGCGCAGTTGCCTCAAAGTCTGAAAACGGAATGAGAAGTGAAAGCGTTGTCCTGCGTATTTTAAATGTGAGCAGAGTCCCCCTTTCAACAAAAGAACTTGGTTTTACGGACGAGCAGTGCGGAAAACTTGACAAAGCGATAAAAAGCGGTCAGGGCTTGATTTTAATTTGTGGCTCAACGGGAAGCGGAAAATCAACTACTGCGGCCTCTCTTTTAATGGAAATTCGGGAAAAATTCGGCGGGGAGAAAAAAATCATAACTATTGAAGACCCGCCGGAATATGTCCTTGATGGTGTGACTCAGATTCATGTTGACGAAGAAAATGGAATGAGTTTTTCGGATTCTCTGCGTTTTATTTTCAGGCAGGACCCTGATGTTATTTTTGTCGGTGAGATTCGTGACAGCCTTACTGCAAGAACTGTTCTGCAGGCCTCTCTTACAGGGCATTTGGTTTTGGCAACGGTTCACACCGCGGGAATCAGTGAGACAAAAATCAGAATGAAGGAGCTGGGCTGTGATTTTGAGGAATTTTCTTCGGTTTTAAAGGCTCTTATTTTTCAGCGGCTTGTTTGTGGAAATGACGGGGAAATTCATCTTGAGGCAGAGCTTGTGTGTGAGGAAGTGCTTTCGGACAGAGATTCTCAGGCTGAGCCTTGGAATGAAAGCACACTTCCATTGAGTGAAAAATCTCTTATGATGACACTCCCGCTTCTTACGGTCAGGGACAAGACCAAGGAGAAGAGGGCATGAAAGGAATTTTTGACTTTCTCTTTTACAAAAAGAGGCTGTATCTTTTCACAGAAAGATTATCTTTGCTCGTTTGCGGCGGAAATTCTTTACAAAAAGCTCTTTTCGTTATTTCCCGCATAAACGGCCGTGACATAAAAATCAATCATATAGGCTCATTTTTGCATAAATCGCTCTTGGAGGGAACAAAATTTTCCGTGGCGATGAGCCTTTCTCCGTTTTTGAAAGTGCCTGAATGGTATGTTTCCTTTATTTCCGTGGCAGAAGAATGTGGCCTTTTGTCTCCACTTCTTTTGTATCTTAAAAAACTTCTGGAGCATGAAAAATCTGCAAACGAAAAACTTTTTTCTGCCCTTATCTATCCGCTTCTTGTAGTGCTTCTGACTTTTCTTGCGGGTGCAGTGTCTGTTTTTTATTTTCTTCCGTCTTTTTCTGCCTTCTGGGACGGGGAAATTGAGGAACTTTTGCAGGAAGCAATAAAAACGATGATTTTTGCTGATTTTTTCCTGATTTTTGCTTTCGCCGCTATCGTGGTTTTTATGAAAAAAATCGTTTCCTGTTCTCCCTGCGTGAATGTTTTTCGGACAATCGCCTTCTTAAGTGAGAATTCTGTTCCGATTTTTCACTCTCTTTCCTGTTCTTTTGCCTTCTCAGGGAAAAACAAAAGGCTTTCCCTTGCGCTTCTTGAGATAAAAAACAGGCTTTTGGAGGGCGAGAATGTCGCTCAGTGTTTCGGGGAATGTTTTGTAAAATCAGGCTTTAAAAACGAAGGTCTTTTGCTCTCGGAAAATCTTGCCTTGTGCGAGCAGACAGGAAAAAGCGACGGCTTTGAGCGGACGGCTCTATTTTTGGAGACTGAAGCCGAAAGAAACGAGAAAATTTTTCTTTCCTGCCTTCAGCCACTGCTTCTTTTTCTAGCTGCCATTTATGTCACTTTGATTTTAAAAACGGCATTTTTGCCATATATCACAAATTTCGGAGGTCTGATTTGAAAATTATCACGCGAAAAAATTTCAGGAAAATCAAAAAAAAGAAGGATTCTGGCTTTACTTTCGTTGAGAGTCTGGCGGTTCTTGCGGTGACGGCGATTTTAACCAGTCAGATTGGAATTGCCAGCCATAAGATGATTCAGAAAGCCCGTGTTTCCAGCGCAAAAACTCAGATTGAGAGCCTAAAGCTTTCCCTGCAGAGCTATTTTGCAGACTGCGGCGCTTTTCCCACCGAGGAGCAGGGGCTTAACGCTTTGTGGGAGGAGCCTGTCCTTTATCCCCTTGCTGAAAACTGGAAGGGACCGTATACGGACAAAAAAATTACTGCAGACCCCTGGGGCAGTGATTATTTGTATGTGGTAAAAGACACTAGCCGGGGAGTTGACTTACCAAAGGGGCTTCCGTTTGGAATCATTTCGCTGGGAGCTGACAAAACAGAAGGAGGAGATGGAGATGACAAGGACATTCTTTCTTGGGAATGAAAGGCAAAAAAGACGACGGCGGGAGCTTGAGGCCGGATATGTAATTTTTGTTTCGGCTGGCCTTCTTTTTATTGTCTCAATTTTTTTTATTTCCCTTGCCGCTCTTTTCAGGACAAAAAGCTCTGCCCTGGAAAAAGAGCAGGAAGCCTTTTACAGGCAGCTTGAAGCAGAAAACGAGAAAATCCTGTCTGAATGGAAAAACTTGGAGTCGGAATGAAGCTGATTGAAGTCGCAATTCTTGTGCTTTTGCTTCCGCTTTTTGCAGAGATTGCTTTTTCTGCATGGAAGGCAGCGGACAGGGAATATCAAGGCTATCTTACGCATGTCAGCAATGTGTATAGCGAGCGCGAAATAGTAAGGAAGTTTAAGAAATTTTGCATAGACGGAGAGAAAATTCAAAAGGAGGAGGTGAGAATCGAAGAAAAAGCCTTTAAAGACGGAAAAACGCTTTTGAAGGCAACCTGGAATCAAATTGAAATTTATGGAATATCAACTGAGTAAGTCAATGACAGGAGAAAATTATGAAAAAAATTATTGTGAGTTCTAAGGATTATGAGCTTTACCGCTTTTTTATGCCCTGGAAATATCTTTTTGCCCATGAGGAAAATCGCTTTATTCTAGGCGAGCTTGAAAAACAGCATCCCCGCTTTTCGGCGACCTGCTGCTTTGACACTAAATACTCCCTCAAAAAAAAGCAGGTCTTGGCTGAGGTTGTGGTGATGGAAAAATCAAGCCTGGCCCGGTATAAAACAGGCGGCGGTGAGCTTTTTATTGAGGAGAACAAAAAACGGAGCGTTTTCTCTTCAAGGACGAAAATCTTTCGTACCCTGACTTTAATTCTTATCATTCTTTCGGGGATTTTGTCGTTCAGGATTGCGAAGACTGTTTTCTCTGAGCGGGAAAACACTGCCAGTGAACAGACAGAAAATCCTTTGATTGAAGATGAGGCGGTTGAAGAAGAAAAATTGCCTTCTGCGCAAAAACTGATTGATGAAATCTTTTCTTCGGTTTCGCTCCGTGCGGGAAAGGTCTCTTCATTTTCTTTTAGTGACGGCGGAAAATGCAAAATTTCGATTTACGGCTGTCACAGTGAGGATATCGCGAACGCAAAGTACTCAGTGGTCTCTTTTAAGGACAATGAGCCTTACTTTGATTTGGAGCTGCCCTTTGAGGCGGAGCGCTCAAAAAAAGCTTGTCTAAGCGAAGGCCCGGTTAACGAGAGCGGGGAAATTGCCCGCGTGCGAAAGGAATTGAAAAAACTTGGCTCGAAAATTGAGATGGAGAGAAACAGTGAAAATGAGGCGGAATTTTCTTTTTCGGTTGGCCGAAGCGTCTTGTATTCTGCATTAAAAATCTGTTCCGAAGCCACAATCTCCTTGGGCTTTAGCGAGAAAAAATTTTCTGTCAGCCAAGCCAAGGGAAACTGCCAGGTAAATGTCCTTCTTAAAAAAGGTGAAAAATCTGATTTTTCTGTAATGGCTTCTGTCGCAAAGTATGCCTATCTTTTTGGAAAGGAAGAGCAAAAGATTGTGGCAAAACAATCAAGGCTTTTTGAGCTTAATACTTCGAGAACTTTGTTAAATTCCATTGACTCTGAAATCGGGAAAATCAGAAGGGATGACGGCACTGTCTTAATCTGCTTCAGAAATAAGGACGGAAAAACGGAGTTAAAGGAGGCTGTCAATGAAAACTAAAAAAATAGCCCTGCGTTTTTTCCTTTCTTTTCCGATTTTTCTCATTCTGCTAGGCCTTAATTTTGCCTCCTGTGCTTCAACGAAATTCGAAGGGAAGGCGGCTTTGACGGGGCGTGTTTGTGACGAAAACGGAATCGGAGTTGCGAATTACTATGTGTCCCTTGGACTTGGGAACACGACTGTTACGAATGAAAGCGGTGTATTCGTCTTTAAGGATGTTGGCGCCGGTGAATATCATCTTACTGGTGGCGGCTACGGCTGGTGCGAAACTGACACGAAAGTTCTCTTTCTCGACAAAAAATCAATCGTTTGCCTTCAGGTTGAAAAGCTGGAGTCACTTTTCCCGAAAATCGAGAGCTTGCTTCGTGAGGAGAGATTTGATGAAGCAAAAAAAATCATTTCCAAGTCAAAGGAATATAACGAAAAAAATCCACTTTATCTTTTTTACAGGAATCTGATTTCTTATTGCGAAGCTCCCAGTGAGAAAAGAAAAAAATCAGTTCTGTCTTCTTTAGAAAAAATCTAAAAACGGAGGTTCTATGAAAAATAATAAATCAAAAATCGCTGGAAGCCTGTTCCTGCTTTTTGTCTCGCTGATTTCATTTTCCTGCTGTACGACAGAGGCTCTTTCCAGTCCATATCTGATTTCAAATCCTCATGTTGAGCTGGGAGAATATGAGAATGCCCATAATTTTGCCGGAATGTATTTTTCCTTTTACAACGGGAGCGACAAAAAAATAGAGAATTTTACCATCTCTTTCCTTCTTTACGACTCTGACGGAAACAACCCCTTTGTTGGCTCTAACTGCATTGTCTCAAAATGTGAGTGGCCTATACAAAGCGACTCCAGCATTGACTTCATTATAAATCTTGACCCTTACATTTCTGTTGTTCCGGACGAAGAATATCAGATTGACTATCTTTATGTCCGCCAAATCACTTATGAGGACGGAAGTGTCTGGAGAGATCCTTACGGAATGTACTGCGTGCGGGAGGCTGTCGAATGATAAAAAAAAAGTTTTTGATGTACTTTCAGCTCCTCTTGATTTTTACAATGCTTTCATGCGGAACGGACTTTACTACGGTCTCTTCGGGCGGAAAGTCTACGGTAGTTAATTCTTCAGAAAATGCTCAGGGCGAGTCGGATTCAACGGCGGGGGATGAAGCAGAAGCTGAGGAAAAGCCTGCCGATGATGACGACGACGACGATGATGAATCTGTTTATGAGGTTCTTGATGAGGAAGAGCCTGATGAAGTAAATGAAGAGCTTTTAAGAGAATGGACGATACTCGTTTACATGGCTGCGGACAATAATCTTGAAAGCGAGGCTATCACTGACTTTAATGAAATGGAGGCCGCTGATTTGTCAGAGGCAGTTACGGTTCTTGTGCTTCTTGACAGGGCTGAGGAATATGACGCTACGAATGGCGACTGGAGCGGGACAAGGCTCTATAAAGTCACAAAGGATGAGAATCAGAATAAGACTCTTATTTCAAGTGAGCGCCTCAGCTGCGACGAGCTGGCTCTTTCAAGTGAAAGTGAGAGTGAGCTTGATATGTCAAATCCCCATGTTTTAAGCGGTTTTGAGGCCTTTGCCAGGCGAGCTTATCCTGCGGAAAATTATGCCCTTGTAATCTGGGGGCATGGAAGCGGCTGGAGAAATGGAGCCGTTACGGAAGCGAGCCGTGCGGTCGCAATTGAATCATCTGCCGGAAGCTATATGAGCATTTCAGAGCTTCGTTCTGCAATTTCTGATGGTATGGGCAGTGACAGTCTTTCTATGGTTTGCTTTGACACTTGCTTTGGAATGTGCATAGAAACGGCCTATGAGCTGAGAGATTGCGCTTCATATATGCTCGGAACGCCGGCCCTTGAAAGCGGGAGCGGCTGGAACTACACGAAATTGCTCAGCTCTTTCAGTGACTCAGAGAGAGGCGAAACGGACTTAATAAATGCGATTTGTACTCAGTTTAAGGAGACTTACGAAAATTACTCTTACGCTTCGTTTTCTTGCGTCAATCTGTCAAAAATCGAGGCGGTCGTAAAGCTTTTTTCATCTTACTCAAAGACTCTGGCCTCTTCTATTTCGACTAAGGAAACTAGGGACGCCGTGTTTGAGATTTTCACTAAAAAGGCTGTCTCCTATTGTGCTACTGAATATCCCACAGATTTTTATGTGGATATAAAAAGCCTTTCTTCTTGCCTTGATTCCTACATAAGCGGAGATTCTCTCAGAAGTGCTTTGGATGAAGCCCTTGTTTGTGACTGGAGTGCTCTCGGAAATACTGCGACCCTTGGAGTCTTCTTCTGCGTTTACAAGACGGTGAATTTGATTTCATCCTCTCATCCGAGCTTATATATAAATGGCTCCAGGGACACTCTCCTGTCAAAATTCGTATCTGACTGCACGGGCTATGTTCCGACTTCAGATAATTCTGGAAGCCTTTTGGACAAATTGTTTTATACAAGTTTTTAATTATGGAAAACTCAGGAGTAATTATGGATAAGTTAAAGAAAATCATACTTGCTTTTTTTGTCTGTTTATTTGTTTTCGCTCCGGGATATTTTTTTGCCGATGATGATTTGGACGGAAACGATGACGGAAATACTGATTATGGCTATGGCTGGCAGGGAGATGACGGCGATGATGATGGCTCGAGCAGCAGCTATGGCTCTGATGATGGTGATGATGATGGTGATGACAGCGGTTATTCCGGACCTGATATATCTGACATGAATAACTGGACGGAAGATGACTGGAACGCTTTTTATGACTATCATCAAGAGGAAGAGGACGGCTGGGACGGTACGAGCGCGACTGCAGGACAGCAGGCGAACGACTGGCATTCAGATGACAGGGATCCTAATGCCGAAGACTTTGATTATGAAAATTACACGACGGTAATGGATGCGGACGGAAATATTGTTACTATTGGCCTTGAGGATGTAATGCAGGATGACGGCACAATCTCATTTACATATACGGGGCCGGGTTGTGATGACCCGGAGTTTAAGGCCGAAGTTGAGGCTCGAATAGCAGAATTCTTTGCTGATTCTGCAAAAATGCAGACCTATGAGGCTTTGTATGAGGCGATGTCAAATCTTATGGCAGCAAAGGCTGCCCTGGATGCGGCTAAGAAGGCGGGAGAAGATGCCGCAAAAATCGCCGAGCTTGAGGCTAAGGTTGAAAGCGCAAAAGCTGCCCTTGACGCAGTTTGTGAGCAGTATGGATACAGCTATTCTGTTTCGGGAAAGGGAAATTACGGGGCAATTTTAGACAAGGAGGGAAAGCCAATTATGAAGGTTGGCGACCCTGTCATTTTAGCGACCGGTGAATTCATTATCGAAGACATGGATTTGTGCTCCTACAGAAAAAATGCTGTTTTTGACATTCAGCGCCGCTATTCTTCAGATGAGGCCGGCAAAAATTACTCAAAATATGGCATTTTCGGTCAGGGCTGGTCATCGAACCTGGAGTCGAGGATTATCCGCGGATACAGCAGGGATTTTATAGAAGCTCTTCCAAACTGGCTTTCTTATATTGAGGAGCTTAAAGGTTACGAAGAAACTATGGCGGGCTATCTTGAAGAAGACACAGACTGCTCAGATATGTATGCTTCGATGCAGGAGCTTTTATCCACTGCAAGTGAAGAATATGAAAAAATTAAGTCTTATGCAGATAAAAGCGAAGAGGCGGCTGAAAGCAACAAATATGTCGGTTACGCAGTTTTGTCGGATTTTGTTCAGACTGTCGGGCTTGATGTTCTCTTTTATGTTCAGGATAACGGCGGAATGATTGTATTCAATAGGAATGATGACGGCTCTTACTCCCTTCATCCTTCTTATTCTTCAATGCAGGTTTCCCTTTCTGACTATGACGAAGGCTTTTGTGTCTCCTATGATGCTTATGGGGCAAAAAGATATTATTCAAAATACGGGCTTCCAGAAAAATACACCTTTAAGGACGGCGGAAAAATTGAGTTTTTTTATGATTCAGGCATGCGCTTAAGCTATATCACTCTAGACGGCAAAAAATCACTGAGCTTCACTTGGAACGGAGAAAGGCTTGCTTCTGTGACGGAAGTCGCAACAGGAAGAAAAATTACCTATGCCTACGAAAATCAGCTCTTGTCGCTTGTAACCGATTATGAAGGAAATGTAAAAAAATTCTCCTATGCTTCAGACGGATATATGGAAAAGCAGATAAAAGCCGACGGAAGCTACATTTCATTTGAATTTCGGGAAATTGACGGAAAAAAAAGATGCACAAGAACCACTAACGAAGAGGGAAAATCTGAATATTTTGATTATGACACTGAAAACAGAAAAATGACCTACACTGATTATGACGGAAAGGTTTCTCTCTATCGCTATGACAGCAGGGGACGCACGATTTCCGAGGAAAAAAGTGACGGTTCTTTCACTTACTACGAGTATGATGAGGAGAATCGGCTGATATGCAAAAGCTCAAATTTTGACCGAATAACTTTTTCCTACGATTCAAATGGAAATATGACGGAAAAAACTCACTCTGACGGAAGGAGCGAAAAGTGGACTTACTCTAACGGACTTCTCTCGTCATTCACCGACAGGGACGGCTTTAAGCAAAGCTATTTCTACGATTCTCAGGCCCTTATGACTGACATTTACTGCTCTTCAAGCCTTCTTTATCATTTTGAATACGATTCGGACAAGAAGCTCTCTTCAACGACAGATTGCACTGGAAACAAAACCACAATAAAATACGACTCAAATGGAAATGTTACTGAAAAATCGGTGTTCGCTCCTGGCTCTGCAAAAGCTTCCCTGACAGAAAAATGGACTTATGACTCGGAAAACAGGCCAAGTTCATACACAGATGGCTTGGGAAGAAAAACGACTTACTCTTACGGACCTCACACAAGAAAGACCGTGACAAGCGAAGGACTCATAACAGAAGAAATTTACTCCGCTCGAAAGCTCCTTCTTTCACGCACTCTCACGGACTCAAAAACAGGAGAGAGCAGGACAATTTCCTATGAGTACGACAAAAACAGAAACTGTAGGGCCCAATACATTTCTGGAATCGACTCAAAGGGAAAGAAAATCGAAAAGACCAAGCTTTATTCGTTTGATTACACTGACGGAGGCGAAATTTCAAGACTAATCGAATACGATGTTTTCTCGCTAAAATCAGAGAACTGGGCGACTCTTTTTTCTTATTTTTCTGACGGAAGTCTGTCTTCTTCAAACTCAGGATTTTACTCAGATGCTCTTTATGATTCAAAAACAGTCTGCTACTCGCAAAAAATTGAAAATGAAAGGCAGATT
The DNA here is from genome assembly GCA_937915735.1 of uncultured Treponema sp. Taxonomy (GTDB): domain Bacteria; phylum Spirochaetota; class Spirochaetia; order Treponematales; family Treponemataceae; genus Treponema_D. The sequence goes on along the minus strand of CALGGS010000013.1, from coordinate 10,883 downwards.
TCCCAAATAAAAAATGAAGACGGCAGAAGCCAGACTCAGAGCTTTGACGGGGAAGGCAGGCTTTTGTCAGTAAGTGAAAAGGGAAAATCAAAAATAGAGCGGGAATATTCACCGGCTGGCAGACTTCTTCGTTCAAAGTCAGGAAAATCCGGTTTTCTGGAATACTCTTATGATGAATTTGGCACTTTAAGCGGAAAGAGGGAGGCCGGAGGGACACTTTCTGCTTTTGACAAGACAGAATTCTACGCTGACGGACGAAAAAAATCTTATACTGACAGAAACGAAAATCTTACGACTTATTTTTATGATGAATGTAAGAATCTCGTAAAAATAGAGGACTCTAAAGGCACAATCGAAAAATCCTATGATTTGGCGGGAAGGCTTATTTCTGAAAAAATCAAAAATAAAGCCGGAAAAATCATAAAATCTGAAGCCTGGTCTTACGGAGCCCGGACAGTCACATATATTTTGGGCGGGAAATATTCAAAAACATACTTTTTTAATGCATTCGGAGAAATTACAGGAATAACTGACGGAATGGGAAACTCAAAAACCTTTGAGTATGACATTCTTGGGCGGAAAACAAGTGAAAAAGACCAGTACGGCTATGTGACAAATTATTTCTACAATGGGCGGGGGCAGGTCACAAAGATTGTTTTTCCGAACGGCTCTTTCCTTTCGTACGAATACGATTCCCTTTCAAACTGCACGAGTGCCAGCGATGGTGATGGCCTTCTCTGGAAAAAAAACTATGACGCAAGCTCACGGGTAAAATCTTATTCTGCACGGCCTTTTACTTTTACGGAATATTACGAGTATGATGAGTTTGACAAAATCATTTCTAGCTCTAAAAATTATGTGGCGACTCGAAAAAATTCCCTTTCTGACGACGGGAAATCCGGGATGATGTGTGACGCTAGGGGAAAGAACAATTTCTTCTCTTACGACGGATTTTCCAGGCTTCAAAAATGGACTGACTCACTGGGAAAAACAAGCGAGAATGTATACAAGGGTGACGGTTCAATTTCGCTGATAAGGGATTTTTCAGGGCAGACAAAAAAATATTCTTACTCTTCGGACGGCCTTTCATTCAAAATAGATTATTCCGACGGAGATTTTGTTTACTATGAGTATGATGCGGCCGGAAATTTAATTCATGCTAAGAATTCTGTTTCTGATTTTACCTTCTATTACGATGAAGGAAGCTCATTGATTTTACAAAGGGATGAAAATGAAGGCAGTAAAATTACCTATGAATACGATTCAGCGAAAAATCTCGTAAAAATGACTGGCGACGAAAGGGTAATCTCATACACTTACGGAAAAAAAGGAGAGCTTCTTTCGATTTCGGACGAGCTTTTAAATGAAAGCTCTCTTTTGTCACTCAGAGTTCGCTTTGTTTATGACTCAATGGGAAATGAAACCCTGCGTGTCTTTGACAGCGGAGAAAGCGTAAAATCCTCTTATGACAATTCTGGCCGTCTTATTTTGCAGCTCGCTTATGACTCTGCAATGAACCTGGTTTTTGTTGACGGCTCAGTTTACGATGAAGGTGGCAGAAAAATCTACTCGCTTAACTCTGATTTTACAGTTACTGCATATTCCTACGATGAATTCGGCAGGCTGTCAGAGGCTTCATATCCTTATTCAGATGAAAGGGCTTTCAAAATGAAGGAGCTTGTTTCTGACTCAGGCTTGCATTATCTTGAAAATTTCGTCACCCTTGAAAATTTGTCACTTCCTTCTGCAGATTACGAAAAACTCTCAGCACTTTGCTCTTCAATTGGCTTTGGAACTTTTCAAATTCCTGCGATGGAGACGATTTTAAAAGAAAAGTTCGTTTATGATGAAAATGACAATATCGTAAAGCGAATAAATCCTTACAATACAATAAATTATTCCTATGACTCGGAGAATCGCCTTAAATCCTGGGGAAATGGCTGCTTTTGTGAATATGATGACAATGGCAATCTGACGCAGCGTAAGTCTCTTTATTCTGATATTTTCTATGAATATAACGGAATAAACCGTGTAAAATCTGTTTCTGGAATCGATTATATTAATGATGAGGTATTCTCACGAAAAAACACTTATGACGCTTTAGGCCGGAAAAATTATTCCTATAAATCGGAAAGCGGCTCCGTAAAAACAAGCTACATCGGCTTTTCAACGCAGGTTTTTGAAAGTAAAAAGACATTTTCACTTCATACAGAAGATTCTTCTTCGACAGCTTCCTCAAAATCGAGGACGACAGCCCTTTCTTCCTCACATACAGGCCGTTATGTCTTTATTTCTGATGAAACTGGTGAATCTGACGGCCTCTCTTCTTCCGATTCTTACGAGGAAAGTCCGCATAAAATTTGCCCCCTTTACGGTCATGACGGAAAAGCTCTCTCTTATTTTTCAAAGGGGACGATAAGCGCCGAAAACCGCTCGATTCTTATGAGCGACAAGACTCTCAGCGTAAGGGCTGAACTCTCGACTGCCAGGGGAAATTCCTTTTATGATTATGACTCATTCGGAAATCCTGTCTCTTTTCCTGCCCAATTTGCTTTTGTTGGAAAAAATTTTGACGAAAAAACTCATCTCTATGATTTTGGTTTCCGTGATTATGAAAGCCAAAATGCCCGCTTTTTGACAGTTGACCCGATTCACGACGGAAATAATTGGTATTCATATTGTTCTGGAAACCCGATTGAATTTGTCGATAAAAACGGGCTTTATGCACTGAAAACCGAAGAGCAGTATATGCAGGATATGAAGGATGTTTATTTGGGAAATTCAGATTCGATCTGGGCGGTTAATGAAGGTTGCCTTGTGACTGCCATTGCAGAAGCTTTGTGTGCTTTTGCAGGAAATGATTCGTACGTAAATTCTTACATAAATTCTTGCAAAGAATGTTTTAACGGTGAGTATATTAATTGGACTGCTATAGAAACGGAATTCGGTCTTCATCATGAAACTGTTTTTACAGCCGCAGGAAATGTCTCAAGCAAATCAACTGTCTCTGTAACTTCAATGTATCAATCAATCTGTGAAAAAAATGAAAATTTTGGCTATAAACTTAGTGTGGACCAAAAAGATTGTGATCCAGATATTGCCGCAATTGAAGCTGTTCTTGATATAATTGCAAAATCTGATGAAGCGACTGTTGTTATTGCACAAGTGTGCTACGATATCGGAGCACATGAAAAGAACAGCGGAGCTGGCCTTCATTTCGTAGGAATTTCGACAGAAGTCGTAAACATAAACGGAACTAAGGCTGTTGCAGTAACAGCAACTTCAATGTCAGATAAAGCATCGAATTTTGGAGGAAAAAGGGCCGCTTCAAGTTGGTTTCTTTATGGTGGCAAGGTCTATGTTCCATTGTCCCGAGTCAATCGCATAGATACCATTACAAAACCAGACTGATATTTACAATAGAATATGTGATTTTTACGATAAAGAATAAGTGTATCGCTCTTGACCCGACAATCTTAAAATGCTAGAATTTTGTTAACATAATACAACTTTTTAGGATTTTAATATGCATTTGCCTTCAGAAATTATCAAACTTTATTCTTTAATGGGTTCTACAAAAGTAGAACAGCCGGTTTTTAAAACCTTTATCCTTGGAATCTTCGCCGGAGCATTCATCGCTCTCGGCGGACTTGGAAGCCAGATTGTTTCATGCGGGGTTGTTCCTGTTGCTTTGGGACGGGTCATGAGCGGTTTAATCTTTCCGATTGGACTTGCAATGGTAATTATTGCAGGCGGCGAGCTTTTTACTGGCAACTGCCTGCTTTTTATACCTGTCCTTGACAAACAAATTCCATGGACTGATTTTGTAAAAAATCTTGTCATCGTCTATCTTGGAAATTTAGTCGGCAGCTTTTTAATTGCCGCTTTCGCAAATTTTGGGCATGTCCTTTCTCTTTACGAGGGTGAGTTGGTCCGAACTGTAGTAAATACGGCGTCTGTAAAGGCCAACATACCTTTTATGGACGGCTTCATCAAAGGCATTCTCTGTAATGTTTTGGTTTGTATCGCTGTTTGGGCAAGTTACGCCGCCGAAGAGTTGAGCGGAAGAATCATCGCGCTTTATTTGCCAATTTACCTTTTTGTAGCGTGTGGCTTTGAGCACTGTGTCGCAAATATGTACTTCATTCCGGCAGGTATGCTCGCTCAATATGTTTATGGCTGGCCCGGACACATTTCAATTCTCGGATTCTTGTGGAATTTGCTTCCTGTTACGCTTGGAAATTTAGTTGGTGGCTCGCTTTTTGTTGGTGGCGGCTATTATCTTGCCTATTTAAAGAGTGTTCGTGGATACGAAGATGACTAATACTGAAAATACAGAAAAATATATTCGCCCGACTTGGGATGAATATTTTATGGAGGTTGCCCGCACCGTCGCTAAAAGGGCAACCTGTGACCGTGGCCGAAGTGGCTGCGTAATTGCACGGGATAATCAGATTTTGGTTACAGGCTATGTGGGAAGTCCTGCGGGGCTTCCTCATTGTGATGAAGTCGGTCACCTGCTGAAAAAAATGCTCCACTCAGACGGAAACATAAGCCAGCACTGTGTTCGTACTGTTCACGCCGAGCAAAACGCAATCTGTCAGGCGGCAAAGCGGGGAATTCCTATTGACGGTGCCACCGTTTACTGCAAGATGACACCCTGCCGAACCTGCGCAATGCTTATCATCAACTGCGGAATAAAACGGGTTGTTTGCGAAAAGCACTATCATGACGAGGCTGACAGCCTTGAAATGTTCAAGGAAGTCGGCATCAAAATCGAACATCTCGAGGATGAGGTTCAGAAATACGCCGAAATGTAGGCTCTTGCTTTACTGTCTGCTTCAAAAACATCTTTCAAATCTCTTGGAGGTTTTGACCAGTCAAAGCCTTCAAGGACTTTTTTTACCATTTCACCAATCTCTAAAAATCCGATTCTTCCGTCAATAAAGGCTTGTACTGCAATTTCATTTGCCGCATTGTAGGCGATAGGGTAGCTTCCGCTTTTTTCTGCCGCCATAAAAGCAAGGGCGAGCATGGGAAAGTCATCCATACGCGGCTTTTCAAAAGTCAGTGTTCTTTTTCCGTCAGGCGTATCAGTCAGGTCAAAGGGCTTCATAAAGCTTTCCTTTACATCTGGCCAGTCCAAAGCCTGTAGAATCGGGTGCTTCATATCAGGCTCGCTAAACTGACCGTAAACAATTCCGTCCTTTGTTCTGACAAGAGAATGAATCACGCTCTGCGGGTGAACCACAACCTGTACTTGACTTGCCTTTACATCAAAAAGCCGGACAGCCTCAATCACTTCAAGCCCTTTGTTTCCCAGCGTTGCCGAGTCAATCGTAATCTTAACTCCCATGTTCCAAGTCGGATGCTTTAGTGCGTCAGCGACAGTAACATCAGCGAGCTTTTCTCTTGGAAATGTCCTGAAAGGTCCGCCACTTGCCGTGATGACAATTTTCTCGATATTCTCTTTTTTGCACTGGTTTACGAGCGTAAAAATAGCGGAGTGCTCGCTATCTACAGGAAGAATCCTTGAACCGCTTTTTTTTGCTTTCTCGAACATTAAAGGGCCTGCCATAACGACCGTTTCCTTGTTCGCAAGAGCCAAATCCCTTCCCGAATCAAGAACAGCCATACTCGGCTCCAGTCCGGCGCTTCCTGCAATTCCGTTTACGACAATGTCAGGCTTTGTTTTTTCGATAAGGCTTTTGATTCCATCAATACCTTCAAGGGAAGTGAGTGAGGTAGGGCAGGAAAACTCTTTTCCGAGAGCTTCAAGCTCTTTCTTTTTTGAATTCGCCGTAAGAGCGCAGCAAGTGAATCTGTCGCGCTGATTTCTTAAAATGTCTGTGGTACTTTTCCCAATTGAGCCTGTAGCGCCCAAAACTAAAATCTTTTTCATTTCCTAAAACAAAAAGTTAACGCCAAAATAATAAACGGGGGCGACGAACAAAAGACTGTCCAAAGAGTCAAGAACGCCTCCTCGACCAGGAACTATTGACCCTGAATCTTTTATTTCTACCGAACGCTTGATTACGCTTTCAAGCAAATCACCGATAATTGCGACAAATGCGATAAAGAACGAAAGAATTAAGATTTTTAGAAGAGAGCCTGTAAAAACCTCCGGAAACAAATAGTGAGCGGCTGCTCCGGTTGCCATCGTTCCTGCAAAGCCTCCTATAAAGCCGGCGATTGATTTGTTGGGACTTGCCTTTATAAAGCCCTTGTTGTTTTTTCCCAGCAAGACTCCAAAAAACCATGCGACCGAATCACACATGCAGACCATCAAAACAAAAAAAGCGATGAATTCCCGCGAATGTTCATGTATTGTCATTCTCGTAATAAAGCTTACGAGGTAGCCGCAGTACAAAATCGTAAATGTTGAGGTTAAAAGGTGCGATACTGAGTTCTCAAAGTTTTTTGCAGACAGAACCTCGAAAGCCATGCATAGGAGAACCATAAAAATGAATGAGTAATCGATGAACGAAACATTCTGCTCAAAGAAAGCGACCAAAGCGCAGACAAAAACAGGAGCTACAGTCGCTATAAGAACTAATGGACGGCTTTGAAGCGAGAATTTAGCAGAAAAAAGCTTATAAAGCTCGTTTGCGCCAAGTAAAGAACCTGCAAAGGCAAGTAAATGCAGGGCAATATGATGATACTGATTAAAATAAATGAGAGCGATAACTAGCGGAAGCCCGACAAAAAAAACAAGCAACCTCGCCAAAACTTTATTCATAAAATCCCCAATTCTGTCATTTTAAAGATTTCTGTATGTTATTATCGGCCATCCTGACCCGATAATCTTTTATTGATTCGGAACAGCTCCGAACCGTCTGTTTCTCTGTTGAAATTTTTCTATGTCCGCAAAGAATTCATCTTCATTGTAATCTGGCCAGAGAGTGTCGGTAAAGACAAACTCTGCATAGGCACACTGCCACAAAAGAAAATTGCTAAGCCTTTCTTCTCCGCCAGTCCGTATCATCAAATCGACAGGGGGAAGGGCAGGAATATCAAGATTTTTTGTGATTACTTCTTCAGTTATATTTTCGGCAGAAACACCGTCTTTTATCAATTTTTTGACTGCCCGGGTAATTTCGTCTCGGCTGCCGTAATTTATTGCAAGTACGCAAGTTGTTCCCGTAAAGTGCTCAGTGTCTTTTTTTGCATTTATGATTTCTGCTCTGACATCTTCTGGAAGGGCAGATAAATCGCCTATATGTTCGACTTTTATTCCGTTTTTTTTGTAAAATTCAAATTCAGCGCGTAAATGTCCTTTTATAAGACCCATTAAATATCCGACTTCTTCTTGAGCGCGCTTCCAATTTTCGGTTGAGAAAGTGTAGAGAGTTATATATTTTATTCCGAGTGCACTTGCGGCTGCGACAATCTTCTTTGCGGAGGTTAATCCTTCCTTATGCCCAGCCGTTCGTGGTAAGCCTCGTTTTTTTGCCCAACGGCCGTTCCCGTCCATAATGATTGCAACATGACAAGGAAGACCTCTGGCAATAATTTCTTGTGTAGTCATATTTTGAAAATATTTGACGCAGATTTACGCTTTGCGTTAACCGGCGTCAAATAATTAAGCGTCTTTATGCCTTTACGCCATAATCTCCTTTTCTTTTGCGTCGCACAAGCCTTGAATGTCTGCGATATATTTATCGGTGAGCTTCTGAAGGTCGTCAGTCTCTTTTTTGAGCTGGTCTTCTGTAATTTCACCGGCTTTCTGCTGCTTTTTAAGATCGTCGTTACCGTCACGGCGAATGTTTCGGATTGTTGTCTTGTAGTTTTCGCCTACAGATTTTGCCTGCTTGCAAAGCTCCTTTCGGCGGTCAGCTGTGAGGGCTGGGATTGCAATGCGGATAACCTTTCCGTCGTTTGAAGGGTTCAAGCCTAAATCTGCGACAAGAATTGCTTTTTCGATTTCTGTAATTAAGGATTTGTCAAAGGGAGAGATGACGACTGAGCGAGCCTCTGGAATTGAAATTTGAGCTACCTGTGAAAGTGGTGATTTTGCTCCATAATAATCGACCCGAACCTTATCAAAAAGGGATGCAGAAGCCCGTCCTGTCCGGATTGTGTTCAATTCATTTTTGAGACCTTCGATAGTCTTGTCCATCTTGGATTTTGCGTCAAATGCCATATTTTCCTCCGCTTTGCCATATTTTAAGAAATATTAAACGCAGACTATCGCAGATAGACACAGAAGTTTATTTTATCTTATCTGTGTTTATCTGTTTTATCTGCGCCAAAAAATAGATTATTTTATTTTCCGAGAACGAAGAGTGCAATTTTTCCGAATGAAAGCTTTGCACCTGCTGCTTTTGCAACTTCCTCGAGTTTTTTTCCCACAGTTGCCTTGTCGTCTTTTACGAAAGTCTGGTCTACGAAACAGATTTCTGCCAAGTGCTTGTTGATTTTGCCCTGCAAAATGCCAGCCTTAACATTCTCTGGTTTTGAAGCCATTTTTTCGTCCTGAGCCATCTGAGCCTGGAAAATTTCTTTCTGCTCATTGATGTAGCTTTCTGGAACATCAGCTCTTGTGTTGTAAGCCGGAGTGAAAGCTGCCAAGTGCAAGCAGCAGTCCTTTGCGAAAGTCTTGACATCGTCTGATGTAGAACCTTCAACTACAACAACAGCTCCTGTTTTGTTGTCTCCGTGAACATAAGTTCCAGCGACTGCGTTTGAAGAAAGCTCGATGTATTCAGCGCGGCGAACTGCCATATTCTCGCGGAATTTGATGGCGATTCCGTCAATGAGAGCTTTGTGCTCGTCAGTGACTTTGCTTTTTCCGTTTTTGAGTGTGATTTCTGCTGCTTTGTTAGCTACAGCGACGAAATCGTCGTTATTTGCAACGAAGTCTGTTTCACAAGTGACTTCGACCATAGCGATTTTGTTTCCGTCCTGTTTGATTACGATACGGCCTTCGCCAGTTGCTCTGTCAGAGCGTTTTTCCATTGCGGCAAGACCCTTTTCTTTGAGGATTTTTTCTGCAGCGGCAAGGTCGCCGTTTGCTTCAGCGAGAGCCTTTTTGCATTCGAGCATACCGGCTCCTGTATTTTCTCTCAAAGTCTTTATATCAGCTGCTGTAATAGCCATAATTTGCTCCAAGTATAACCACGAATCTCACAAATTAACATTAATCAGGTATTTATGATTCGTGAAAATAAGTGAAATTTGTGGTTTTAAAATTTATTTGATTTTTGACTCGTCGACTTCTGTGATGTCGTCTTCTTCGTCGTCCTCATCCTCATCCTTTCTCATATCTTCTTCAGTAGGAGTGTAGTTTGAGTAGTCAACGATTTCTTCGTCATCTTTCTTTGTAGAAGCGTCAGTAACAACATCGTCCTCGTCACCGAGAGTTTCGATGATTTTGAGTCCTTCCTCATTGTTAGCTTCTACGACTGCGTTAGCGATGATAGAAGTGAAGAGTGAGATAGCACGGATAGCGTCGTCGTTACCAGGAATTGGGTAAGCAATTCCCTCTGGGTTACAGTTTGTGTCAACTACAGCGACAACCGGAATTCCCATTCGGCGAGCTTCTGCAACTGCAATCTGCTCTTTGTGTGTGTCGATGATGAAGATGATTCCAGGAAGCTCTTTCATATCTTTGATACCGCCCAAGTTTTTCTCGAGCTTGGCTTTTTCTTTCTGGAGATTTGCGACTTCTTTTTTTGTGAGATTGTCGAAAGTTCCGTCAACCTCCATCTTTTCAATTTTCTTGAGTCTAAGAAGTGATTTTTTGATTGTAGAGAAGTTTGTAAGCATACCACCAAGCCAGCGGTTGTTTACATAGTACATTCCGCAGCGCTCGGCTTCTTTCTGGATGGCCTGCTGCGCCTGTTTTTTTGTTCCAACGAAAAGGACTGATTTTCCAGAAGACACAATCTTGCGGACAGCTTCGTATGAATCCTTGATAGCTGCGATTGTCTTCTGCAAGTCGATAATGTGAATTCCATTGCGCTCTGCGAAGATGTACTTCTTCATGCGCGGATCCCAACGTTTCACCTGATGTCCGAAATGAACTCCAGACTCAAGCAAATTCTTCATGGTTACTACTGCCATAACCATCTCCTTCACAGGAAAACCCCTTTCGGTTTTCCACCAATCTCTGTTTCTCGCAACCTGTCTCCAGGCCCGGAAAATTTCGACAACTGGAATGCAGCCAACAGCCTTTTCCAATCACCGACACCTGATTTGAATTCAGAACTCAAAACGATGTTCTACCAACATATCATAAACCACTTCGATTGGCAAGCCTACGACGTTGTTGTAGGAGCCATCTATTTTTTTTATGAAGCACGCCGAGAACCCCTGTATCTTGTACCCCCCTGCGGCATCTTTCCATTCCTCAGCGTTCATGCACCTTTCGAGATCTTCCTCGCTCATGCTTTTGAATTCTACGGATGTCGATACGGATGCCGATTCGACGGAACCGTTTCTTGGGTCGAAGAGGGCTATCCCTGTCACCACTTCCTGCTTTCTTCCTTGAAAACTGCGCAGGAACGACTTCGCCTCTTCTTTGCTTTTTGGTTTTCCGTAGATTTTTCTGTTGAATATTACCGTCGTGTCGGCCCCAAGTATGAATTGCTTCTTTTCAGACTCCGAGAGCATCTCTAAAAGTGAAAGAACCTTTCTTTCCGCTATTATTTTTGACGCGTCTTCCGCTTCCGTTCCTTCGGGAATCATTTCGTCGCAGTTTGCCGGATGGATTTTGAACGGAATCCCCATTGTTTCGAGCAGCTCTTTTCTTCGCGGTGATGATGATGCAAGTATCAGTGTATCCATTTTTTTCTCGGTGTTTATTGACAATTGTCGCTTTTGAAGTCATATTAAAAAGCATATTTTGAGAGATTAGCTCAATTGGATAGAGCGTTGGCCTC
>CALGGS010000012.1 GCA_937915735.1 uncultured Treponema sp. | reverse complement strand
AGCCTATTTTCTGGGCAAAAAAGATTTGTTCAAGGGCCTTGCGATTGAAAATCTCGAAAAAGAGTGGATTGAGTACCCTGTCTTGAAAATCAGTTTTGGGGCGGATACTTACGAAAACAGGGACAAACTGCTTTCCGTTCTTGATGATATGCTGGCACAACTTGAATCAAAATTCGAAATCGAAAAAACTTCAGAGTATCCTTCCATAAGATTAAAAACGCTGATTCGTTCCGTCACCGAAAAAACAGGAAAACAGGTTGTCATCTTAATCGATGAATACGACAAGCCGATTCTCGATGCTCTCTATACCGAATACGAAGAGCCGAATCGTCAGGAATTGCGAAGCTTTTACAGCCCTCTCAAAGATTGCGACCAGTACATTAAATTTATTTTCATCACGGGAATCACGAAAGTAAGTCATGTGAACATTTTCAGCGGATTGAATCAGTTGAACGACATCAGTTTGAACGCTGAATATTCTTCACTCTGTGGAATCTCAAAAGATGAACTCGAACAATATTTCTCGCCGGAAATTAAAGCTCTTGCAGAAAAACAGGAAATGACAGTCGCAGAGACAATGACAAAACTTGCTGAAATGTATGACGGTTATCATTTTACGCATGATGTTGAGGAATGTTTTTTTGATGTCCTGCTTAAAAATGACAGGCTGGCGGATTGTCTCTGAATTGCAGTCCGTGGCTGGCAGAAGCGATGTCTTTGTTGCAACAAAAGACGGCATTTTTATCTTTGAGCTTAAAATGGACAAAGGCAGGGAATTTGAGGAAGTCGCTAATGAAGGCTTGAAGCAGATTGACGCAAACGGTTACTCACAGCGATTCACCGTGAGCGGAAAGAAAATGTACAGGGTAGCCCTTGTTTTCTCCAGCGAGGGAAAGGGGCTTTTGGGCTGGAAGGTAAAGGAATAGAGACTGGTAATGATTTTCGTCTGCGGTTGGGCAGGTGGTTACAAATTATCATCGATGAGATGATTTATCTCTTTTTCGATTTTATCTTTCAGAATCACACGAATTTCTTGTTTTGATTTTGATGCATCTCGTAAAAACAAATCTGCTGGATGAACTTGCAGCGCTCTTGTAATAGCAAGAACATTTTTAAAAGACGGATACGCTTTTCCTGATTCTATATTGCCAATCATCCCATTTGAGCTGTCTGCTTGGATAGCAAGAATCAGGTTTTTCTTGCCCAAACGCAAAGTCTGCGAAATCTCTGTCAATAAGTTAAAAACTTAATGCAAATTCCGCAGAAAGTGTGGTATACTGTCAGCAATTGGAGGTGCGAGAATGTCTTATGCCAATGCGCTGAAGGCGCAAATGTCAATAACTTCCTCTTACGCAAACGACGCGTCAGCGGCGTATGAAATGGTGATGGAGCAGGTGCGGGCTTTGCCAGAAGACTGTCTTGAAGATGTTTCAAAATATATGAATTTCTTGATTTATCAGCACAATATTAACAAAATGAATTCTCTTGTTGAATCTGAGAACGAATTCAATGCGAAAATGCAGAAAGGCTATGACGACATGGTTCAAGGTCGCGTAAAGTCACTGAAAGATGCTTTTTCTGACATAAAGCGGCGGTTCGCTTGATGGATTATGAAGTCGTCATTTCAGAGCAGGCGGAAGATGACCTCGCAAACATTTATTCCTACATACGCCATGTCCTGAAATCCGAAATCAATGCGGACGCGGTTCTCGGCCGCTTGTACTCGGCTTTGGAAGAACTAAAGTTTATGGCGGGCAGTCATCGTCTTTACCCCAATAAACCGTGGCATTCACTAGGAATTCATTATTTTTCACTGAAAAATTATTCTGTTTTCTATGTTGTAAAAGATTCCGTTGCAACGGTGATTCATGTGGCTTATGGGAAGCGGGATTTGGATAAGGTGCTAGCAAATTAACGATAAGCACACAATGTGATGGTATTTATTCTGATGAGAGGGCAAAGTAGTCGCTAAAAATCTATGCAGAGGACACGAAACTGTAAAATGAACAAGCCCTGCCGTAACACACGACAAGGCTTGTTCGTTTATCCTCTCGCAATTTTCAGCTTACCCGAAGTATCTCACTCCCGCCGCGAAGATAGGGAGACGGTCGCCGTAGGCGAAAAAACTTGCGAGGCAAGTTTTTAGGCGAGTCTCCGAGCAACTATGTTGCGAAGGTCTGGCAAGAGCTTGCTTCCTTGTTGCAGGCGATGTTCTTGATAAAATCAGGATTGAAGCCGCCGATGCCAACCGTTCTCTCTGAGTGGCCCATTTTGCCCAAGACCAGGCCGTCCGGGCTTGTGAGACCTTCGATTGCGAATGCTGAGCCGTTCTTCGGCATCCATGCCGTTACGACAACCTAAAGGTTGTCGTGGATCAATTATGCTTTTAAAAACTGGCGACGTCCTTGTCGCCCCTTTAAATAACAATTTTGTATCTTTTCATTGTCGGCTTGCCGTTTTCGTTGCAGTACTGGCTGTAGACCTGTCCGTTTGCGAATAGCTCCTGAGCCAGCTTTTCTGAGATGAAGTTGGGCGTTCCCCTCCAGTCTGTCATATAGCTATGATTTAACAAGATAAAGAAATATGGTACTCTAAGTCTGA
>CALGGS010000011.1 GCA_937915735.1 uncultured Treponema sp. | reverse complement strand
GAACGGTGTCCTCATTTACGCTTGAAGCCTCGTTCGCCATGATGTCATTTGCGATTACCGTTGTCGCAACCTGACTTCCCTGATTTCTTGCAAAAGAGCGCATAATTCGCCTTACCCGCTCTTCGTTTTTTGTTACACCGTCAGCACGATTTATGTCTGATTTTACAACGCCGTCATAATAATCAAAGGCTTGTGCAAGGGCAGGTTTTTCAGCCAAATCGATTGCTCCCGGCCATCCGCCACGACAAACAAGGAAGGCGAGTTTTTCAATGTCATTGGGATTTTCGCCGTCTATATTTTTGCTTCCCTCAAAAAGTTCCCTCAGACTGACTTCCCCGCTTGATTCGCCAGACTCAAACAAAGACATTGGCCGCATCATGAGCCAGGAAAAACGGCCTGTGCCAGAGTGTGTTATTTCTTTTGTTTCTGGAGGAACGGCAGAGCCAGTCAGAATGAACTGCCCCATTTTCCCCCGCTGGTCAACTTCATATCGAATTGTGTCCCAAAGAGTCGGCGCAATCTGCCATTCATCAATAAGGCGGGGGTTCTCACCTTTTAAAAGACGAAGCGGATTTAATTTTGCAAGGCTTAAATTCTGCTCTTTTATGGTCGGATTATCCATGTGCAGGATACTTTTTGCAGCCTGCTCTGCTGTCGTCGTTTTACCGCACCACTTTGGGCCTTCAATAAGAACTGCCCCTTTTGCCGCCAGTTTATCCTGCAAAATGTCATCAGCATACCGTTTTCTGTACTCTTCCATGCTTCTATTATCCTATTTTTCGGCGTTTTGTAAAGTTTTTTTTCGGCGTTTTGTAACACTTTTTTTCGGCGTTTTGTAACACTTTTTTTCGGCGTTTTGTAATTTTTTCCAGCTCACCTATATCCTTGCAAGCACTGCGACAAAGTAATAGAATAAAAGAATCTTTTCGTTTGGGTGGGAATATGACGAAAAATCTTTTCGATACACTTTCTTCTATTAAATACACCGTCGTTGCTTCTGACGGCAAAACTCCGCTAAGCCAGAAGGACACTCCGAATCCAGAAATCTCTTCGCTGGTTTTTGACAGCCGTGACGTAAAGCCCGGCTCGCTTTTCTTTGCCCTTCCCGGCACTCACACCACGGGCAATGTTTTTATCCCGAAGGCAATCGAAAACGGAGCAAGTGCCGTCGTTTTTCAAGCAGGGAGCGACGGCGAAGCCGGCAAAACTCTTGAGGAGTGTTTTGAGCGAGTCTCGGCGAAGGCTATGCCTGAGTCGCATTCTGATTCAAACCATCTACCAGTCTTCATTCGCGTTGAGGACGCCCGCAAGGTTATGGCTCCTGTTGCGTCTTCATTTTATGACAATCCTTCCTCAAAGCTGGGAATTATCGGTGTAACGGGCACTGAGGGTAAATCCTCAACCGTTTCCTTTGTTTGGCAGCTTTTGCGCCTTACCGGTCACAAGGCAGGCTTTATTTCCACCGTGCAATATTCTCTGGGTGATGAGGCAATCGCAAATCCCCAGCACCAGACAACTCCTGAGGCAACTATTATCCAGCGTCAGCTTTATGAGATGGTCGAAAACGGCTGTGAATATGCCGTGGTCGAGACTTCAAGCCACGGTCTTTCGCCTCGCCTCAACCGCACCGGAAATCTTCTCTTTGACTGTGGCATTTTCATGAATGTCACTCTGGAGCATCTTGAATTCCACGGAACTTTCGAGCAATACAGGGACGACAAGGCAAATCTTTTCCGAAA
Source organism: uncultured Treponema sp. (assembly GCA_937915735.1). Lineage (GTDB taxonomy): Bacteria > Spirochaetota > Spirochaetia > Treponematales > Treponemataceae > Treponema_D. The sequence continues at coordinate 1,780 of CALGGS010000011.1, read as the reverse complement.
GCTGGACGAGCACAATCACGAAAAGACAATTCTCGGCAAAAAAGTCAAAGTTCCTTCATTCGGAATCGTAAATCTTGAAGACCCCAGCGCAGAATATTTCATCAAGGCCACAAAACAGCCGGTCTTGGGCTTTACCACCGAGGGCAAGGCCGGAAAATCTGCCGCCGAGGGAGCAGAAGCCGCTCCCCTGCCAAAAATCCCGGACTCAATCCCGGTTTTGCTTGGCCGCAACATCGCTTCGGCCCGCTTCGGTCTCACCTTCGACATGACCGAGCCTCATGTAATCGGAAAAGACTCAAAGCCTCTTCCTCCCAAAGTCTTCCATGTAAAGTCAAGCCTTCCGGGAGCCTTTAACACTTACAATCTCATGGCGGCCATTGAAGCCGTAAGCCGACTCACCGGCACCGACATCGAAAAAGTCGCTGCTTTGGTGGAGCAGCTTGTCCCGGTCAAAGGCCGCATGACCGTAATCGACAAGGGACAGCCTTTCGAGCTTATCGTAGACTACGCCCACACGCCTTCAAGTTTCGAGACAATCTTCCCGCCATTGCGCCGCCGTTGCTCAGGCAAGATGATTTCCCTTTTCGGAAGCGGAGGCGAGCGCGACACAAAAAAACGCCCCTTGCAGGGAGAAATTGCCGCCCGCTTCTGTGACATCGTGATTCTGACCGACGAAGACCCCCGCGGCGAAGACAGCGTTGAGCTTCTGAAAGACATTGCCGTGGGAGCGGAAAAGTCAGGTAAAGTGCTGGGAAAAGACCTTTTCATCACGCCGGACAGACCTGCCGCCATCAGACAGGCCTTCAAAATGGCGGGTAAGGACGACATCGTTCTTCTTTTGGGAAAAGCCCACGAAAACAGCATCATTTACAAAGATAGAGTAATGCCTTACGACGAAATCGCTGAGGCAGAAAAAGCATTGGGAGAAATATTATGACAGTTACAGTAATCTACGGCGGAAAATCAGGCGAGCACGAAATTTCTTTGGTTTCGGCAGCCGCTGTCGCACGAAATATCGATTCAAAGAATAAGGTTCAGCTCATCGCAATCACAAAAAACGGCCGCTGGTTCTTGCAGCCAGAAAGCGAATTTGAGCGAATCAAAAGCGACGAAAAGGCATCTTTTAGAATCATTGAAGATGAAACGCAAGAAGTGAGCGTGATTCCCGGTGGCGGAAGCAAAAAAACTTTCCGTGCTGGCGAAAAAATCCTTGCAACAGATGTAGTTTTCCCTGTATTACACGGACCTTTTGGCGAAGATGGCACAATTCAAGGTCTTTTTGAACTTGTGGACGTTCCTTATGTTGGCTGCACGACTCTCGGAAGCGCCGAAACAATGGACAAAGAAAAGACAAAAGTCGTTCTGGAACATGCGGGAATTCCTGTAGTACCGGGAATCTGCGTGCGCCGAAGCGACCTTGCCGACTGGAAGCGATATGACCAGCTTTTGGAGCAGGCTCAGAATGAGCTTGGCTTCCCTCTTTTCGTAAAGCCCTGCGCCGCCGGAAGCTCAGACGGAGCATCTTTGGCAAAAGACTTGCAGCACTTGAACGGCGCGATTATGGAAGCCTTCAACTGGGACGATAAAATTCTCATCGAAAAAGCCGTGAACGCAAGGGAAATCGAATGTTCCGTTACAGGGAACCCAACGATTGACGACGATTCTTGCCCGGCAGAAAAACTCACTGCTTACGGACCTGGCGAAATCGCTCCAAAGCATGATTTCTACGACTACGACGCAAAATACAACGACCCGGACGGAGCGGACTTACTGATTCCGG
>CALGGS010000010.1 GCA_937915735.1 uncultured Treponema sp. | reverse complement strand
GATGCTCTATCCAGCTGAGCTACGGGATCGGATTAGATACCGTAGCAAAAGTCAGGAAAAGCGACCTTCCAATTAGGTAAAACGCGAAAGCGTTTTTGATGCTCTATCCAGCTGAGCTACGGGATCGGATTAGATACCGTAGCAAAAGTCAGGAAAACGCTTCGGCTGAGCTACGGAACCAACGGATTTATTTATATCATAAAGAAGATAAAAAATCCACACTTTATTCATAAATTTTAACTTTCAATTCTCAATTCCGTTTTTTTGTGTTATATTTATGATATGAATGTTGAATTTACAACTCGTCTTCAAAAAATTGAGGATGTTTTAAATAGCTGTCTTCCTAAAACCTCGAATTCTGACTGGAAAGACCTTTCTTTCGGGCAGATTGATTCCTGTGTGAACGATTCTCATCTTTCAAATCTCATAAGGCCTTGTAAAAATTTAGTTGATTTGGGCGGAAAACGCTGGAGGCCTCTTCTGCTCGTTTTGTGTTCTGAACTTGTGGGAAAGGGCAGCGTTGAAAAGGCATATTCACTCACTCCGCTTGTAGAATTTGCTCACACAGCGAGCTTAATTCATGATGATATTGAGGACGGAGCTGACACGAGACGGGGACAGGCTGCAAGCCACATAGCTTTCGGGCTTGATGTTGCCTTGAACGCCGGAAGCTGGCTTTATTTTGAGGCGACGACCTGCATTAAAAAACTGAAAAATTCAGACAGCGAAAAGCTTGCCCTTTACGAGCTTTTTTTGGAGGAGCTTCGTCGCCTTCATTTGGGACAGGCAATGGACATTCTCTGGCACAGAAATCCGGCTTTAATTCCGACTGTCGGGGAATACACGGCAATGGTTCGCAACAAAACCGGAACTCTTTCAAGAATGGCTGTAAAACTCGGAGCCTTTGCCGGCGGGGCAAGCCGTGAAGAAGGGGAAAAAGCAGGAAAATTCGCCGAGGACATTGGAACAGGCTTTCAGATTATAGACGATGTAATAAACCTTACGAGCGGAAATCCCGGAAAAAAGAGGGGAGATGACATAGTTGAGGGCAAAAAAAGCCTTCCTGTTTTGATTCACCTCCAAAAAAATCCGGATGACAAGGAAAAATTGTCAAAGCTGTTTGAAAAGGCTCGCTCAGAAGGCATAAATTCTTCCGCTGTGGAAGAAGCAATTTCTATTCTGACAAAAAGCGGCTCTGTGCAAGAGGCAAGGGAAAGAGGAAACGCCATTATCGAAGAAAATGCTGAAGGCCTGGCAAAACTCTTTGGTAACGAAAATTCACAGGCAGCCTCTCTTATAAGGGAATTGTTCTTTAATTTGCGGAATAATTCAAAATGATGAAGAGGGAAAGTTATGACTGAAAATATTACGGCATTAAATACACAGGCTATAGAATTCGCTGAAAACGGGCAGTATTACGAGGCCATTGCTTGCTTAAAGCGGGCTATTTCTATCGAGCGGTATAATCATCTTCTCTGGTATAATCTCGGAATCACTTACCGTGACGCAGGAAATCTGATTGACGCAAAGTCTGCCTTGCTCCGCGCTCACGAAATTGCGGATGAAGACGACGAAATCATCGAGACTCTTGCCCTTGTCTGCTTTAATCAGGGCTGCTCAGAAGAAGCCCTGGCTTACTGTCTTGAAGGTCTTTCAGCTAACAGCCAGAACGCTCATCTCTGGAACACTTTGGGCGTAATTTACTTTAACCAAAATGATTTTCCCCTTGCACAGGAGGCCTTTGAAAACGCCGTCACTATAAATTCTTACTATTACGACGCTCTTTTTAACCTTCGGGACACTTACGAGGAGCTTGGAAACAAGGCCGGATATCAGATGTGCGTTGACCAGATGAAAAATATTAAGCTAGGTGAAAATGATTTTGAGGGAGAAGCTCGCTGATGCACGATTTTGCGATTGTAAAAAGCATTGAAGGACAGAAGGTTGAAGTTGTTTCCCTTATCTCAAATGCATGCGTAGTCTGCAATTCAATTGACTGCGCAAAAAAAGGCAAAAGCTTTCATGTCCTGAACAAAAAAAATCTTTCCATCGAAGAAAACGCAATAGTCAGAATCGGTTTTTCCCGTGTTTTTACTGGAATTCTGGGCTTAATCTCGCTTTTGTTCCCGATTGTAAGCGCCGCCATAGGATTTTTCTTTTCTGAGCGGCTTTTAAAAAGCTTTGATTTTTCAGTAAGAGCTTCAAGTCAGGCCTGCGTTATAGGAATTTTTTTTACGGCAGCCGCATTAATCGTATTTTTAGTGAGCAGAACCGACATTCACTTGTCGGAGCCTGAAATTTTGCAGGTTATGTGATTTTTCTCCACTTTTCGCGGAAGATTTTCCATTCGCGTCCGTTTTCCTTTTCCGTAATTTCTGTTTCGCAGATTTTAAAAGGACTTAATTTTTTGAAAGGGAGATTCTTCGTTTCACTCAGAATGACAGAGGTGTTTGTCTTTCTCTCGTTGTCATTATCGCTCTTGTATCCCCTGTCATTATCGGGCTTGACCCGATAATCTTCCCCCAGTTCTATTTTCCCTTCGCATATTTTCCCGTTGATTTCCAGCTCCAGAGAAATAAAAATGATTTTTTTTCTGTCGCTCTCTTTTTCTTCAAGTTTTTTTAGCTCTGCCTTTGTTATTTTTGCGTTTAAGTCATTTAATTCGTTACATTCGGCGGAAAGTGGAAGAAGCGGAAGCAGGCAAAGCTCTTTTTGAAGCTTTCGGAGGAGAATAAGCTGGTTCGGATTCGGTAAAAGGACTATTTTTTTCAATTCTGGTAACCTGATTTTAACTCCAAAATCATATAGACCAAGGGAAAAAAAGTCGAGTAGTAAACGACGCCTGTTTTTCTCTCTGAATATTTCAACTTTTTTTGTTTTATGGTAAATTACACCTATGATTTCTGATTCACATTCTAAAAAATTGATTTTTTTTCTATATATTTTAATTTTTCCGCTGATTTTTTCATGCACTACAAAATCTAGCTTTACCCTTGATGTTCCTGATTTTTACCATGCTGAGCTTTTGGAATCTTCTTCATCAGGAACAAAATTTTTTGCTTTTACTGCTGACCAGAAGGGAGCGATTAAGAATTTTTTTGAGAAAAACGATGACGCTTCGTTAATGATTCAAATCACTCCTCAAAAGGCCTCTCCGAATTCAGCGAACCCTTCTCTTTCATTCGGATTTTTCTATGACTCCCAGAATAAGCTTTCTGAATCAGTTTCAAATCCTGTCGTGACGGACTATCTTCAAAAATACAATGGCTCTTCCTTCGCACTTTCCTTTTGTTTTTCCCGGGAAAAAGGCGTCCCGGAGGGATTTTTCGTAAAGGCTTCCTCAAAGGTGCGCATTGATTCCGCTCAGATTAACAGGGCTTTTGTCGGACATGATTTTTCAGGCTCAGTTCCGGTTTTCGCTTTTGCGCCGAACGGCGGTGAAAATAACGGAACCGATGATTTTCGGGGCGCTTCATTGGCCTTTGACTCAATAAACAGCCGTGAAAGCCTTATGCCGAAAATCACCGTAAAATTTAAGAAAACAGACGGAAGCCAGAAGATTGCTTTTGGCGGCGAGGTGCTTTTTATTCGCAGGAGCGAATTTCCTGTTGAAATTCCGACCGCAGGCCTGAAATCACCATTTTCTGTGGTGACATACCCCGACGAAGAAGAGTATCCTGTCTCTGTTTTGCTTACTGCCTCTGACAAAAATCTTCTTTCATACGCTCACGGTCAGAAAAATGTCCTTACGCCAATCAGGATTGACCCCGGCCTTATTATGAGCTGGTCCAGGAACAACTGGCGTGGAAACGACTACGAGCTTTTTGAATGGGACCGCTTCCCCGGAGTTCTGTTTTTTGACATCTCGACTTATTCCGTTCAGGATGATTTTTTCAGACGCCTTGCCTTTTTTGTCGAAAAAGCAGGCTTTAAGGGGCGCCTTCTGTCTGATTCGGAGCTGAAAGGAAAGCACGGCTATAATGCCCACGATTACAAGGCTGACGATTTGGCCCGTTTCTTTGAAAAGGCTCGGAGCGAAAATTTCCCGCTTAACGAAAAGGAGCTTTTGCTTCGGGATATCCTTTTAAATAATGGTGTCATAAAAATTGCCTCGGATGGAGAAATCTTAGCAGGAACCGGGGCTGTTATTTCAATCTCTCAGGAATCTCCGTCTTATCTCCGCACTACTTTCATCGCTCACGAGGGCTGGCACGGAATCTTTTTTGTAGACGAGGAATTCAGAAATACTGTAGCTTCAATTTATTATACAATCGATTCTGACACTCTCGCTTACATGCGCCGCTACTTTCAGGTGACTCCGAGCTTAAACTATGATGTAAACGACGATTATCTTATGAAAAATGAATTTATGGCTTATCTTTTGCAGCAGGGCGTAAACCAAACGGCAAAATATTTCGTGAATATGGCAAGCCGGGTTCATTCCCAGAGCCTTGCTAAAAAAGAGGCTGACTACATCATTCAGACTGGCGGGGCAGGCTTTGAAGGAGCGGCCAGACTCCTTGACGAATATGTAAGCGACCGCTGGAATTTGAACGCAGGCCGGGTCTGGCTTATTTCGAGGTAGATTTTATCCCCAGAAGTCAAAAAAGTTGTACCACTGGTAGGGATGCATTTTAGAGAGACTTTCGAGATTTTTCGCGTAATTTCGGGCTGTTTCTTTGATTCGCTCTTCCCGCTCGCTTCGACCGCAGTCAAAGTCAAGGGGATTTTTCTTTACGAACATATCGTATTTTGGGTGAAGAGAAAAATCCTTTTCTCGCAATCCTGTCACAAAATAAGTCGGCGCATTTAAAAGCGCGACTAAAAGAAAAACTCCGTATGGAAATCGTGCTCTTTCTCCTAAAAATTCGATTTCGATGTTTCTGTCTGTGTGGGCACTAATCCTGTCGCCTGCGATTACAATCACCTCTCCCTTTTCAAGCCGTTCTTGAAGCAAAATTATCGTTTCGGGGCCTATATTGTCGCTGCTTACGATATTCATTGATGAAGCCGGGTTTATTTCGTTTAAAAGGGCTGTCAGTCCCTGAGAGATTTTTGCATCTGAAATAGTAGTGATGCTCATTTTTTTTTCGGTTCCGCTTTCGCCCATGCTCGCCAGCCCTTTCATCATCTGGGCGTTTCCAAGATGTGAGATTAAGATTACAGAGCCTTTGCCGGAATTTATATTTTTTACGAGGTCAAAAACATCGTCATTCTGCCAGCTTACATCGCTGAAGGAGAATTTACCTGCCCAAGACTGTACATTTTCGACGAGATTCAGGGCAAAAGAAGATATGTGCTTTAAGGTTGACAGGGGAAGCTTTTTTGATTTATCAAAGTCAGATAAAAGCGAGACCTGTATTTTTAAAAGATAATCCTTTGAAACGAGACGGGCCTTTTTCCCGAAAGCCCAGTAAAAAAATCCGACGGGAAAGGCCAGGAGACGCATAAAAACTGCCGGGAATGTCTTTAAGATGAAAAACATCATCTTGTAACCGAGATTATGATTCTGTTTAACTTCGTACCAGTTTTCAGCCATGTATTTGTCGTTTTTAGTGCAGTCGGGAAATCTATTTAAAAATTTTTCTCCACAGCATTAGCGGGGAGGTTAAAATCATTTTAGCGAAAAGCTTTGTGAAAATCCAAGAAATTCTGACATTGTCGCGGAAGGCATGAAAATTTGAAATTCCGTCAGTCGGATAAGTGACTTTGACGGGGTAAAATTCTACATCGACTCCGTGCTGCATCATTTGAAGCAGAATGTCGAGGTCAAAGCCCATTCTTTTGTCGAAGCGTTTTTTTGTGACAAAAGCGTAGGTTGACTCAGTCGGATAGATTCTAAAGCCGCAGAGTGAATCGACAATTTTGTCGCTCCAGGTGACTATTGCACACCAAGTGTTAGCAAATTTATGACCGCCCTTCCTGTGGCCGGGGGCTGTTTCGTCATAGTCGGGGTAGCCGCAAATCATTTTTTCAGGAGAATTTTTTGACTTTTCTACAAAAAACGGAATCTGGCTTGAGTCGTGCTGTCCGTCAGCGTCAAGCTGCAGGATGTGGGAAAAGCCTGATTCCTTTGCGCGGATAACGCCAGCCTTAAATGCCCCTCCCTTTCCCTGATTTTTTGGGAGAGTGACAAGCTCGACGGAGCTATGATTTTCTTTTATTTTTGAGAGATAAGCTTTTGTCTCGCTTTCGTTTCCGTCATCGACTAAAATAATCGGAAGATTGTACTGAGTAATCGAATTGACGACCTCTTCGCAGGCCCGTCCGTGACGGTAAACCGGAATTAAGATACAAGGATAAAAGTCTGCCATATTAATTGTTTGTCGCTTTTATGATTTCGCTCACATTTTTGAGGATTGCACTTGCTATTTCTGCTTTGTTCATTGTGTAGATGTGAATTCCCCGGACTCCGTTTGAGATTAAATCGATAATCTGGTCTGTCGCATAAGCGATTCCTGCCTGCATCATGGCTTCGGGGCTGTTTCTGAAGCGGTCACAGATTGAGAGCAATTTCCGGGGAATGTAGGCATTTGACAAATCAACCATTCTGCTTACCTGATTTGCGTTTGTGATTGGCATGATTCCTGCCAGAACCGGAACATGAATGCCGGCAGACTGCAAGCGGTACAGAAAAGAGTAGAGCATATCGTTGTCAAAGAACATTTGGGTTGTAAGAAAGTCAACCCCTGCGTCAACCTTGTGCTTTAAGTTTTCGATGTCTGTGTCACGGCTTAAGCTTTCGGGGTGTCCTTCCGGGTAGCAGGCGCCTCCTACGCAAAAGCCTTCTTTTTTGAGAAGGGAGACTAAATCAGAAGCGTGGCAAAAACCAGACGGAAAGACATTTTCGCCTTTGACTGCATCCTTGGGAAAATCTCCGCGAAGGGCGAGGACATTTGTGATATTTTTTTCTTTTAGGTTTTTGATGATATATTGAAGAGCGTCAGTCGTTGAGCGGACACAGGTGAGGTGGGCAAGAGAAGTTGTTCCTGCTTTTTCGATTGCCTCGGCAATTTCGGCAGTATAGGCCTGAGTCGTGCCGCCCGCCCCATAAGTAATGCTGATGAAATCCGGTTTTAGGGCAGTGAGGTTTATGGCAGTGTTTTTTATAGATTCCAATGCCTCTTGTTTTTTTGGCGGAAAGACTTCAAATGAAAGCGAAACTTTTTTGCTGTTCAAAATATCTGCGATTTTCATATTTCGATTATACCGAAAAATTCTTGTGATGAGAAGAAGAATTATAAGAAATAAAACTGAGAAAAAGTAAGGCTGAAGGGCTGATGCAGCCTCTGCTATGGAGCCGTGCCGCTTTTGCGGCAGTCGCTTGCGACCGAGCGGATAGCGAGCGGCGGAACAGCAGAAGTGAGCTTAATGGCACAAAAATAGGAAAATTTTGTATTTTTCCGTACTATTTTTTTCTAAAAAATAACTGTTTTCTTGATTGACGGCTAAAAAATTTAATATTATTCTATGCCTATTATGAAGTATGTATATTTTTTTGGAAACGGCGACGCAGATGGCGATGAATCAATGCGCGCGGAGTTGGGTGGAAAGGGCGCAAACTTGGCTCAGATGGCGAAAGCCCCTTTAAGTCTTCCAGTGCCTGCTGGATTTACTATTACTACGGATGTTTGTCAGAAATTTTACGAGCTTGGTAGAAAATATCCTGACGAATTGAGCTCTCAGGTTGACGAATATCTTGCAAAACTTGAGTCCGTAATGGGCAAAAAACTTGGAGATGAAAGTGACCCCCTTTTGGTTTCAGTCCGTTCGGGTGCGGCAATCTCAATGCCCGGTATGATGGACACCATTTTGAACCTGGGGCTCAACGACAAGGCTGTCCTGGGACTGGCAAAAAAGACCGGCAATGAGCGATTCGCCTGGGACGCTTACCGCCGCTTTATTCAGATGTACGGTGATGTTGCAATGGGCGTTGAGCACGCAAAATTCGAAGAAATCATCGATGAGGTAAAATCTCACCGTGGAATCAAGCAGGACACTGAACTCACAACAGAAGAACTCAAAGAAATCGTCACAAAATACAAGGCTATGTATAGGGAAGAAAAGGGAAGCGACTTCCCTCAGGACGCAAAAGAGCAGATGTGGGGAGCAATCGGAGCTGTATTCGGTTCATGGATGAATCCAAGGGCCATCAAATACCGTAAATTAAACGGAATCAAAGAAGGCGCTCTCAAAGGAACGGCTGTCACTGTCATGGCAATGGTCTTCGGAAACAAGGGCGAATCTTCTGGCACTGGCGTTTGTTTCTCTCGCGACCCGTCAACCGGCGAAAATATCTTCATGGGTGAATACCTTATGAACGCTCAGGGCGAAGATGTTGTCGCGGGTATCCGCACACCACAGAAACTCGCTCAGCTGGAGCAGACAAACAAGGCTATTTACGACGAACTCTGCCAGATTCGGGACCGCCTCGAAAAGCACTATCACGACATGCAGGATATGGAATTCACCGTTGAGGAAGGAAAGCTCTACATGCTCCAGTGCCGAAACGGTAAGAGGACAGGGGCTGCCGCCGTCAAAATGGCAGTTGATATGGTCAAAGAAGGCCTCATCGACAAAGAAACGGCCATCATGCGCGTGGAGCCAGAGCAGTTGAATCAGCTTCTTCTTCCTCAGCTCGACAAAGAAGCCGTCAAAAAGGCTACGGAAATTGCCGCCGGCCTTAACGCTTCACCGGGAGCTGGCTGTGGTCAGATTGTTTTCACCGCAGAAGAAGCCGAAGAATGGGCAAAAAGCGGAAAAAAAGTCCTTCTAGTCCGAAAAGAAACTTCTCCTGATGACATCGCGGGAATGGCAGTCTCTCAGGGTATCTTAACTTCAACAGGCGGAAGAACCAGCCATGCGGCAGTCGTTGCCAGAGGTATGGGAACTCCTTGTGTTTGCGGCTGCTCAGATGTGGCTTTCAAAGACGCTGAGACTGTCATCATCAAGGGAAAAACCTACAAAAAAGGCGACTTCCTCACGATTGACGGAGCTACAGGTCTTGTTTACGAAGGTCAGGTTGCGGTCAAACCAGCTACTATTTCAGGCGATTTGGAGACATTCTTGGGCTGGGCAGACGAAATCCGCGAAAAATCAGAGCGAGTCACTGAATCAGGAAACCGCGTAAAGGGATTCGACATCTACGCAAACGGCGACACTCCTCAGAACGCAATCGACGCCTTCCGCTTCGGAGCAAACGGAATCGGTCTTTGCCGCACGGAACACATGTTCTTCGATGAGCCGAAACTCACCGCTTTCCAGAAGATGATTATTTCTGAAGACACCGAAAGTCGAAAGGAAAATCTGGCTAAAATCCTTCCTCTCCAGCAGAAAGACTTCTACGAAATCATCAAGACTATGGAAGGCCGCCCGGTTACAATCCGTTTGCTTGACCCGCCTTTGAACGAGTTCATTCAGGCAGAAAGCGATTCACAGCTCACCGCCCTTGCAGAAAAACTTGGCGTTGATAAAGAAAAACTTGCCCGAAAGGTAATGCAGCTTGCTGAGCACAACCCGATGCTTGGTCACCGGGGATGCCGACTTGCAATCACATATCCGGAAATCTACGAAATGCAGGTTGAGGCAATCGCCCGCGCTACGGCACAGCTTGAAAAAGAAAGCAAGAAGCACGAAGTTCTGATTATGATTCCGAATGTCGTTTCTTACAACGAAGTCGAGCAAATCCGCAAGCAGGCAGAAGCCGTCATCGATAAAGTAAACAAGGAAAAGGGCGTGAACCTTAAATTCCAGATTGGTTCGATGATTGAATTCCCGCGAGCCGCACTGAGTGCAGGAAAAATCGCAAAATACGCGGACTTCTTCTCATTCGGAACGAACGACCTCACTCAGACCACATTCGGTTTCAGCCGCGACGACTACGGCAAATTCATCGAGTCTTACTTGCAGCAGAGAATCCTTGAGGACGACCCCTTCGCAACCCTTGACTACGAAGGACCTGGAGCCCTCATGGAAATCACCGAAGAAAAAGGCCGCACGGTTAATCCAAACCTGCACTTGGGAATCTGTGGCGAGCACGGCGGAGACCCGGCATCAATCCACATCTGCTATCAGATTGGCTTGAACTATGTAAGCTGCTCTCCTTACCGAGTGCCACTTGCCCGCTTAGCTGGCGCACAGGCCGTGATTGAGTACGAGAAGGAAGAGAGATAAGCAGACGCGGATAAACGCAGATTAACGCGGATATTTTCGGGATGTCAGAAATGGCATCCCGATTTTTTGTGATTTTCTTAATATGCTGTAAGCGAAGTTAATTTGAATGTAGAATCAAGCGGTGTATTTTCTTTTGTAGTAATCGTAATTCGTCCGTTATTGATAGCAGTTCCGCGATATGAACTGTAGTACAAATAATCGCCGCCAACGGTGAATGAAAGCACTTCCCAGTTGCCACTTACATTTGTGAACAGGTTTTCTTCTACACCACCTCTGATTGGAATACGATGAATGTCTTGATAGCCGACATTGTCAAGTTGCTTGCAGTAATATGCATATCCATCTGCAATTTTCATAGAAATGCTAGAGTAAGATGATTTCTCAGAAGTACTATCAGTCTCAAAGTTTATGGTTATGATTTCGCCACTGTATTCATGCGAAGTATCTAGAATTTTGAGTATTGCAGTTTTGCTTCCATTATTTTCCCATACAGTTCCCATGCCCAACAATTCTCCTTTATCCCAGAAAAGAGCATTTCGATAATCAAAAGTAAAATTCTGAACCTTGTTCGTCTCATCTTCCTGTTGCTCAGATTCTTCAGAAGTCTCGAAACTAGCAACGATATATGCAGATGTACCCGTATCTTTTAAGAAACAAGTTTCGTGTATAAATTTTAATCTGCCATAATCATCATAAGAAGAAAGTAAATTTGATATATATTTGTAGAACAAAGGCAACCTATCGCCTGTAGTTAGAAAGGTAACCGCTTCATTGTCAGTCAAATCCGTGTACAATCCGCCGTATGTTTCTTCGTCTTTAAATACGGCAAGGCGGAATTCTTTTTCGCCTTCTTCTGTACAATATGAATAAAATAAATCGAGAATCTTTTGCGTATCAGGATTTCCGTCACTGTCTTGATACTCTGTGCCCAAAGAATAAATTTCTCTTTCCTTCCAAGTTTCATTTGTTAAAATATTAGGAGTTCCAGAAGAGCCAAATGCAGTTGTTTTTGTTTCACTTTTTCTAAAAAATGAATCGTCTGAATCAACAAGCAATGTATCTGTATTTTTCACATAGAGCACATCGGCAAAGAAGTTATGATAGTAACAATCCCAGGTATTGTCATGGGCATAACGACCACTATAGGAATAAATTAAATGATACAACAATCCACGCAATTCAGGCGTATCTAATACGGCAAGTGCTTCGGCGTTTTTCTTTCCCGCAGTCGCTTCTGCTAGGGCTTTAAATCCATCAACATCTGCAAACAGGTCAAAGCGAAGGTCTACATCAGCACTAGTCAGATACACCGCTTTTTGCTGTGAATTTCCATATTCGTCTGTAATCGATTCATACTTTTTTGAATCTGAAAGACTGTACCATGAATCCAATATCAATCCTTCAAGCAAATTTTCTGCGTTAAGAGAGTCATCTTCGTTTAAAATAATAATGTTACGAGATTGATTATTATTTTGGTCATAGAAATAGATATATCCTTTCCAATCCGCTGTGCAAAAATTTTCAGTGCGTCGTTCGATGAGGGAGGAATCATCGATGCTTCCATTACCACATATTGCGCTATTGAACTCCAATTGTTTCTGCCAGTGTGTCAAACGGTCATCTTGTTTTTGCTCAGTTTTTTCAGATTCATAATTACGCAACACAGTGTATGACTCCGTATCAAATTTTCCTCCAGCATTTTTTATGTATTTGCGTAATTCATAGCTACCGCACAAAGCGTATACGACATCGCTTTCATCATCATATACCCAACCTTCTTGTCCAACCCAACTATTACCACCAAATGCATTATAAGCAAGATTCTGTGGATTATCTGTGTCAGAAAGTAGTATTGCTCGTAAAAAACCTCCGTTTGAAGTGCTTCCTCGTATGAACACGATAGTGCCATCTTTTGAAATTTGAAATTGGTATATAGCTATTCCATTTATTTCTGCAGTCAGAGCCGTTTTTGCGCCAGTAAACGGATTATATCGGTATAAAGCCCCCTCATTCGTCCATGTCTTGCTTCCGTCAGAGCATGTCATAAAATACACATTTCCAGCATCGTCAAATTGCAGTGCAGGATGCAGGTCGCTAGATTCGGATATTAGCAAGCTGACAGGTACCGAGTCTCCTTCTGTTCCCAAAATGTCATGGAAAGCTCCGTCTTCGTGTACGCACAGAATCTGTCCTATGTATCCTTTGAGTTTGGTGCCGTCAGCTGCCGTGTAGTTATAACGAGTTTTATAATTATCAAAAATAATGTACAGGAATGTTCCATTCGGTGTTTCTGATTTTATCATATCACTGACTTGTGGCGGATCAGAAATTTCTGACGGAAAAGAAAGAAGCGAAGAAATATTTCCGTCTTCAAGAATTTTTACAATTGCACTGTCCTCTCCTGTTGCAGCTCTTGCGGCTATGTTTTTTGTCGCCCCGCTTTCAGAAGAAACGCCTGCAAGTGCTTTTGCATCTGTAAGTTTGGCAAAAGAAAGAACTTTGTTTGATTGTTTGATGTCAGTTACAGTATTTCCGCCAGAACCTTTTCCTTCACCAGACCCCGAACTAGAGCCATCCGAACAACCTGCAAGCAACAAAAGGCTTATACTTGCAATTATCACAAAATGTTTTTTCAGAGTTTTCATAATAACCTCCTGATATTGAAAAAATCAGATATTATGCTTATTTTTAAAAGCATAATATTTTACGCTTTTAGATTTTGACATACTATTTTATGTTTATCAAGTCTAGAAACACCAAATTTTATTACAATTTACATATGGGATTTGGCGAAAATTTGCACAATGAACTTGTGTTTCAGGACATTCAGATAAAAGAACTTTCTGCACGAACAGGAATCAAAAAGAGCACCCTAGATAAATATCTTTCAGGAAATAAGTCTCAACCAAGCGTTGAAAATGCCGTAAAAATTGCAGAGTCATTAGGAGTGAGTGTGGAATACCTTGTGAAAGGTGTAGAAATTTCAGATGAAAACCTCAAATCTGTTTTATCTGCGGAATACAGAACGCTTGTCGAAAATTATCATCAGCTTTCGCCTTTTAACAAGCAAACAGTGCAAGATTTGACAGAATCAATGTTGAAAAGGCAATAAAATTTCTAATGAGCAAGTGCGTTAGAATGTGCAATGTGACATCATTCAGAACGCCCCTAGCGCATTCTCCCCAAAAGTACTAGAATCGTTCCCATACAAAATGGAGTAACACAATGTTCAGACCAATGCGACGATTCAAGCAGCAGGTTTCGCAGGAAAAATGCGTTGAAATCTTAAAAAATGAATGTCGGGGCGTTCTTGCGGTATTGGGCGACGACGGCTATCCGTACACGATTCCGCTTGATTTTTTCTAATCCTTTCGAGAAATAAACGCGAGCCTATAAATCATCGGACAAAAGCTCGGCAAGATAATATAGAATCGCGCATTCGTTTTCCTGCCAGATTCTAAGGCTGCGGTTTACAGCGCATATCAGATAGCCTTTTACTTTTTCCTTTTTGCGTATCCGTGAAATTAAAACAGATTCAAAGCCCTTTTCATAAAGAACTTTGTAGAATTTCGGCGAGTGTTTTTTTATTAAATCCAGCGAGCCTTGGGAAAACAAATCTTCTTCCATGATTTCTGATAAATCGGACACATCCTCATTGAAGTTCTTGTCCAGGACAGCGCGCATTTTTCCGTCAGAAGTGACATAGTAAAAATCAGGAACTTTTAAGATTTCGCTGATCTGAGGCATGACTTTTGACAATTTGTTTTCAAAACCTGTTTCTGATTCGATGTCAGTCCTCAATTTGTACATATTCTTGAATATGCCGTTTTTGGCTATCTTACGGATTTCCACATATTTGTGTTTTTCTTCTTCATAGACTTTATAGCAGTTGCGGCCAAGATTTTTCCCAAGATAGAGCATTTTATCAATCAGGCCGAATAAATCAGAGAAATTATCGGAATCTTTTGGAAATGACGCGCAGCCGGATGTTCCCGTAACGAAAGCCGCTCCGTTTTCAAAGAAAATTTCTTTTCTCAATGTGTTTGATTTGCCATAAAGATTTTCAAAAAAAGCGCTTTTTTCGCTTGTGGTGATGTTTTTTAAGTCTATCAGAAGAAGCTCGTCTCCGCCGAATCTTCCCGCAAGGGCAAAGCCGTCTG
>CALGGS010000009.1 GCA_937915735.1 uncultured Treponema sp. | reverse complement strand
AAGCGAGTATGCATAAAACGCAATCTAATATGCAAAAGTTATATTTTACAAAAAGTGAAGTCATGCTTCATAATAAAGCTGCGTTGGAGGTTTATATGGCAAAGACATTAATCGCATTTTTTAGTCACGCGCAGGAAAATTACAATGTTGGTTTTATAAGTGAAGGAAACACTTTTAAAGTGGCAAAAATCTTAAAGGAAGTTTTGCAAAAAAAAGGCGTTGATGCCGACTTGTTTGAGATTAAGCCAAAAGAAGAATATCCTGCCGACTACAATGAATGCATCGCGCAGGCAAAAAAGGAGCTTTCTTCAAAAGCGCGGCCTGCAATCAAAGAGGACATGGACATTAGCGGCTATGACACAATTTATCTGGGCTACCCCAACTGGTGGGGAGACATGCCTATGTGCGTCTACACTTTTTTGGAAAAGCGCGATTTTTCTGGCAAGACAATTTTTCCATTCTGCACCCACGAAGGAAGCGGACTTGGCTCTACAGAAAACAAGCTAAAAAAAGCGCTTCCCGCATCCAGCGTTAAGGGCGGTCTTGCAGTTCAGGGAATTGTTGCCCAGCAGGACGAAAAGCGAACGCGGGCGCTTGTAGAAGGGTGGATATAGTAAGGAGGAACAAATGGAATACGAAAAAGGATATGTTTACCGCCTGATGGATGAGGGCGGCCCTACAGATTGCAGAGAGCCTTATTTTAAAGAAGCAAGCGAAGAGATGATTCGATCCCGGACGCTTTGCGCAAAGGCAAACGCAAAGCTTCCCGACGACCCAAGCTATGTAAAAGAGCTTGAAGAACTGTTCGGACGGCCGCTTGACGGAATCAGAATTCTCACGCCCTTTATCTGCGATTTTGGAAACCGCGTAAAATTCGGCAAGAATGTGTTCATCAACCATTCGGCTATTTTGAGCGCGTCGGGCGGAATTGAATTTGAAGACGGAGTGAGTATTGCGCCTGGCTGTCGAATCGCGACAATCAACCACGACTTTAACGAGCGTCATACAAAATACACCTACGGAAAAGTGACGATTAAAAAGAATGCATGGCTTGGCATGGGCGTGACGGTTTGCCCGGGAGTGACGATTGGCGAATATGCGGTGGTGGCGGCAGGAGCGGTGGTGACAAAAGACGTTCCAGATTACGCGGTGGTTGGCGGAGTGCCGGCAAAGGTTATAAAAATGCAGAATCCCGACGAGCAAAAGGAATAGCAAGGCGTTAGTCGTTCGATACGCTCACTTCATTTTTATAGGAGAATCTAATGAAACTAAAATCACTTTTGGCAATCGCCTTTGCGGCAATTTTTTTTGCAGGTGGCGCGTCCGCAAAATCTCTTGTAGTTTATTTTTCCCGCGCAGGAGAAAATTACGCCGTTGGAAACATCAGCGAGGGAAACACGGCCATTATAGCAAAGATGATAGCTGCAAAGACAGGAGAAGACATTGTTGAAATCATTGCGCAAAAGGACTATCCCGAAAATTACAAGGCATGCACCGATGTGGCAAAAGACGAGCAGAACAAAAAAGCCCGCCCTGCTCTTAAAAATAAAATAGACATTTCTGCTTATGACACAATTTATCTTGGCTATCCTATCTGGTGGGGAGACATGCCAATGCCGGTTTACACTTTCCTAGAAGGCCACGACTGGAGCGGAAAAACGATTATCCCGTTCTGCACCCACGAAGGAAGCGGACTTTCCGGAACAGAAAGCCGTATTCGTTCAACTTGCAAAGGAGCCGCTGTAGAAAAAGGTCTTGCCGTCCAAGGAAAGGTTGCCCAGACAAACAGGAGCGCGGCGCAAAAAGCCGTTCAAGACTGGCTTTTAAAATTAGGAAAATAGAAGGCGCAATATGCAGACAATAAACATTTGAACCAGGGGATTTTTGAAGCAGGAGACAGCGGTTTCCGATGCAAAAAAAATATCACAATAGACAGATTTTTCAATAAGTAACTTTTTGTCGCTAAAATCATTTTTTAGTGTTGACAAGTAACTGGACATATCATACACTGTATTTAAGCGACACGATGTTACTAAAAGTGTTAGCGAAGGGGACAAGAATAACTTTGCTATTCTTGTAATGAGTTTGCCTTGCAAACTCACACATAGCGACCCGAAGTGTAACGAGGGGAACGCCCAATCCACTTACACAGGAGTTTTTATGATTCTAGACAAGATTGATTCACCGTCAGATTTAAAAAAGCTTTCACTTTCGGAGCTTCCAGAAGTTGCGGCAGAAATCCGCGAGGGGCTTTTTAACCGCCTTACAAAGATTGGCGGACACTTTGGGCCAAACTTTGGCTTTGTGGAAGCCACAATCGCGCTGCACTATGTTTTTGATTCTCCAAAAGATAAATTCGTTTTTGACGTTTCCCATCAGTCCTACGCCCACAAAATGCTCACAGGCAGAAAGGCGGGCTACCTTGACGAAAGCCGTTTTTCAGAAGATTCAGGCTACACTAATCCCGACGAAAGCGAGCACGACTTTTTCAACATCGGGCACACGTCAACTTCAATCGCGCTGGCTTTAGGATTGGCAAAAGGCCGTGATGTTTTGGGCAAAAAAGAGAATATCGTGGCGATTATCGGCGACGGCTCTCTTTCTGGCGGCGAGGCGATGGAAGCCTTGAGCGTGGCCGGAAGCGAGCTTAATTCAAATTTCATCATCATCGTGAACGACAACGAAATGGCAATAGCTGAAACTCACGGCGGAATCTACAAGAATCTAAAAGCCCTCCGAGACTCAAACGGCACGGCGGAAAACAATTGGTTTACCGCCTTTGGGCTTGATTATATTTATGAAGAAAACGGAAACGACATTGCCTCGCTCATCAAAGTTTTTGAAAAGGTCAAAGATTCAAATCATCCTGTGGTAGTCCACATCCACACCCAAAAAGGCAAAGGCTATGAGCTTGCGGAAAAAGACAAGGAAGGCTGGCACTGGTGCGTTCCTTTTGACAGGGCGACAGGAAAGCCCACTGTAAATTTTGGAAGCGGCGAATCTTATTTTGGAATGACAAGCCAATATATAGTAGAAAAAGCAAAAAAAGACAAGGATTTTGTTGTAGTAACTCCCGCAATGCCAATGTCCGTGGGGCTAGGGCCTGCTGAACGAAAGCTGCTGGGCAGTCAGTACATCGACACAGGAATTGCGGAAGAGGCGGCCGTTGCTATTGCTTCTGGAATCGCTCGCAGGGGAGCAAAGCCGCTTGTGGTCACGAACATGACTTTTTTGCAGCGAGCTTACGACCAGATTTCACAGGACGTCTGCATCAACAAGACACCCGTCACCATGCTGATGAACTATTCATCTTTTGACGGGCTTACCGATGTGACGCATCTGGGGATTTTTGGACTTGCAGCTTTTACAAATATTCCAAATCTTGTAGTTCTCTGCCCGTCAAGCGCGGAGGAGTATATTTCCATGCTGGACTGGAGCATTGACCAAAAAGACAATCCTGTTTTGATTTTGATTCCTGGTAACGAGGTGAGCCACCGCCCGGCGGACAAAAATTATGATGAATTGAACCGCTTTAAAATTGAGCTAAATGGCGAAAAGGTTGCCATTATTGCTCTGGGGGATTTCTTCCAAAAGGGTCAGGAGCTTGCCGCTGCTATCAAAGAAAAATGTGGCTTTACGCCAACTCTTATAAACCCGCGTTTTGCTTCGGGAATAGACGAAAAACTTTTGCGAGAACTAGAAAAGAACCATCAGTTTGTGATTACAATGGAAGACGGAATTCTTGAAGGCGGCTTTGGACAGAAAATCGCATCCTTCTACGGATCTAGCAAAATGCTGGTAAAAAATTACGGTCTTAAAAAGAAATTCTACGACCGCTACAATCCCTCTGAACTTTTGCGCGACTGCGGAATGACATCCGAGCAGATTGTGGAAGATGTTAAAGCGATTTTGATGTAGAAATGCGCAAGGGATAGGAGCCACGCCGAAGGCGTTC
>CALGGS010000008.1 GCA_937915735.1 uncultured Treponema sp. | reverse complement strand
TGCCCGCATTTGCCTTTTTGTAGCTTGATTTGAGAATCTGGGCGATGTAAATGTATCGCTCGTTGGTGATGATGCTTTCCGCGTCATCGTCCAGCTCTTTTTCGGCCGCCTTGATGTCAGTCTCAACATGCTCCAGCGTTGTTTTGTCAATTTTAAGCATATCAAGCACTTTATCGTCCCGCTCGAACACTTTGATTGCATACCATCGCTGCTGTTCTTCTGGCAAATTGTGGACAACAGCCTCCTCGATGTGGGCGATTGCGTGTTCCACAGGACCTGGGAACACATGCTGGGGAATTGTTTTCGTTTCTTTTGCGGCCTTGATTGCCTCTTCTGCCGCTTCCATGATTCCGTCGCCTTTGAGGGCGGAAATCTCGACGATTTTGCAGCCCAGCTGGCGGCTGAGTTCTTCTACATTGATTTTATCCCCGGCTTTTTTTACCAGGTCCATCATGTTGAGGGCGACAACCACCGGGATTCCAAGCTCCACCAGCTGTGTGGTAAGGTAAAGGTTTCGCTCAAGGTTTGTGGCGTCAACGATGTTGAGGATTGCGTCTGGACGCTCGCCCACGAGGTAATTTCGGGCGACAACTTCTTCCAATGTGTATGGTGAAAGGGAATAAATGCCTGGCAAGTCTGTTACGACCACTCCGTCATGCTTCTTTAATTTTCCTTCTTTTTTTTCGACCGTGACTCCAGGCCAGTTTCCCACAAACTGATTTGAGCCGGTGAGCGCGTTGAAAAGCGTAGTTTTACCTGCGTTAGGGTTTCCTGCTAAGGCGATTCTTATGTTCATTTTTTAACTCCTAAAAAATTTGTTGCATGGATGCAACAGTCGTGCAAGATTTTGCATTGCAAAATCTTGGCCATACTGAAAGTTACATGGAGGTAACTTTCAGTATGCCTACTCAATCTCAATCATTTCTGCATCTGCTTTCCGCAGGGAAAGCTCGTAAGAACGAACAGTGACTTCAATTGGGTCGCCCAAGGGAGCGACTTTCCGAACATAAACTTCAACGCCTTTCGTAACACCCATGTCCATGATACGGCGTTTGACCGCACCTGCTCCATGAAGCTTTACGACTTTGACTGTTTCGCCGACTTTTGCTTCGCGCAATGTCTTCATTTATAGTACCTCCAAATTATTTGCAAAAAAGAAAATCAGACCATGATTCTGCGGGCCATGTCCTCGTTGATGGCTACGCGGGATTCTTTGACTTTTACGATTACGTTCCCGGCAAGAGAATTTACGATGGTGACGCTTCCGCCTACCGTAAAGCCGAGATTTTCAAGGTGACGCTTAACTTCGTCGCTTCCGCCGATTTTTTTGATGATTTGCTCTTCTCCAGCATTCGCGAAAACCAAAGGTAACAACTGTTTCTCCTGTGACAATATCTGAAAAATTAGATAAAAATAATATATATTAGAGCCTGATAACTTTCAATACGATTTTACAACAAAAGATTGAAAAGGCTTTCGTAAAGTTGAGAAGACTAAATTGTGATTGCTGATTCTAGCTAAAGTTTATTTTAACAAACTGCCTGCGTCCATTCTGTAGATTTTATCCGCGTATTGCTCGGCGCTGGCTTCATGGGTCACGAGCAAAACTGATTTTCCGCTCCTTGCCGTTTTCTGCAAAAGCTCCAGCACGTTTTTTGTATTCTCGTCGTCCAAGTCGTCCGTCGGCTCGTCGGCGAAAATAATTTCTGGGTCAAGGATAAGGGCACGGGCAATGGCCATGCGCCGCATTTCGCCTCCAGAAAGCTCAGTCATTTTTGAGTCCGCAAGGTCAGCGATTCCCACAAGGGAAAGAAGTTCTTTTGCCCGGCTTTCAAGCGAGCTTGTTTCTCCGTAGATTGCGGCCGGGGCAAGGACATTTTCAAGGACGGTGAGGGCAAAAAGCCCGGTCTGCCCCTGGGGAATCACGCCGATTTTTTCGTTTCGGAGCCGGGAAAGCTCTTCGTCAGTCAGCGAGTACAAGTCTTTTCCGTCAAGAAAGACTTTCCCGGAGCTTGGCTTTAAAAGTCCCGCCAGCATGTAAAGCAGGGTGCTTTTTCCGCTGCCGCTCCGCCCGGTGATTTCAGTGACCTTTCCTTCTTCAAGGGAAAAATCCAAAGATTTCACCGCCTCAAAGTGGGAGGCATTTTTTGTCGGACGATAATATTTTTTGCTGATGCTTTCTGCTTTTAGTATCATATTAATTCCTTTTTTTGACGCAGATGGACGCAGATGCACGCGGATTATTTATATATATCTGCGTTAATCCGCGTCTATCCGCGTCTAATTCCTAGTTTCCTTCTCTCAAAATGACTCCCGTGTCCACTTTCGAGATTTTATGGGCCGCGTAGCTTGCCGTCAGGCAGCCGAAAAGAACCGAAAGAGCCAGACTGGCCGCTACAAGGGCTAAAATCAGGGCGAAAGGCGGAAGCAGGAAGGGAAGCCCGATGGCATTTTTTATCAGCGTATGAAAAGGCAGGATAAAAATCATGGCAAGAACGATTCCAGAAAGACCGCCCGCCGCATTCACCAGAAAGGCCTCTGCCATCACCAGCCGGGAAAGCTTTTTCTGACTGGCTCCCAGCACCCGAAGCACGGCAAATTCCTTTTTCCGCTCTCCCAAAATCAGCGTGGAGACGACAACCAGAATCACCAGGCACAAAAACCAGACCACAGCCGTCAAAATCGCAATGACCTTAGAAACCCCGGAAAGGCTTGAGGCGATTCCGCTGGTCATGGCCTTGGTCTTGACGGCCTGAGTTTTGCGCACTTTCCGCTGAATCTGGCTGGCAACGCTGTCAATGTCGTAGCCGTCGGCCACGCGAACCATAATCGTGGAAATCATCTTGCCGGGAGTGCTTTTGTCGGAAATGAATCCCCAGCCTAGTTTTTCGGCCTCGTCCATCATAATGGAAATCGTGTCAGTGGTGGCAAAAATCGCGTTGTCCAGTCCCGTTCCGGTTTCATCAAGCTGGGCGGCAATATTCCAGAGTTTGTCGAAGAATTTCAGCTTTCTGTTTTCAGTGAGAGAGACTTTGCTTCCAATCAGAAGGTCGCCATCCTCAAGCTTTCCCTTGAAAGACTGGCGCACCCAAGGCTGAATCGTAAAATCCGTCTCGGGATCAAAGCCAATCAGCTGCAAGGACACGGAACAGCAGCCCGCGTTCATGGAACACATGTAAACCTGAGGAGAAAGACGCTCCACCCCCTCAATCGAAGCGACTTTCTCAAGATTCGACCTGCTCATATAGAAGTAAGTGCGGTTTCCCTGATTCAAGATTGTGTCCGCGCTGACTTTTGTGCGGGCCTCATAAGGAACGACGACGATGTCAGCCCCAAGGCGAAGCTCCAGCGAATGAAGGCCGTTTCTCAGGCTGGTCAGAATCAAAGCACCGCCGAAAATCGAGAATCCCAAAAGCAGGGCAAAGACGAAAAGAGCGGCAGACCGGCCTTTTTTTCCGAGAAGATTGATTATTGGAAGCGAAGAAAATTTCATTTGGACTCCGAAAAAGGGGTTTTAGGGCTTTGCCCTAGGAGAAGGGGTAGCGACCTACGAAGTGGGCGCGAGGGGAAGACTTTCCCCTACTGTTTCTTTTTTAGAAGAACAAGAATATCCACGACTGAAAGGGCGGCAAGCAAAATGCTCAGGACTATAACTGCCGGGCGCATTACAGTGTGACAGTGCATTTCCTTCATCATGCAGAGATTTACGATTACGCCGGGAACAAGGGCCGTCACTAGCGCAAGAGGCAGGAATGAAATCGAAATGCCCAGCTTTGTCTTTGGTTCGAGGAAAAACCGAGACGCTGATAAAATCACAAAAACAGCCCCGAGAGCCGTTACCACCCGCTCTGCCCAGTGACAGACCATCCAGCTTCCGTCGCTCTTTGCAGGGCAGGCGTGAAAGGCGAAATGTGACCCCAGGCACAAAACAAGTGACAAAACAAGAAATGCGATGTCAGTAAAAGATACTTTTTTCATAAAAACTCCTTGATTTTGAAAGAAATCATATTATCCTAGTTAATTGGCAGGTTAATATCAAGATTCCTTTTTTTCATTTTTGATTTCCCGAGCGTATTTTCCATGCTCCAAAACGATTGTACGCTCTGCAAAGGCGGCCACTTCCGGCGCGTGGGTAACGACGATAATCGTGCGTCCTTCGGCATGGAGTTTTTTGAAAATGTCGATGACCA
>CALGGS010000007.1 GCA_937915735.1 uncultured Treponema sp. | reverse complement strand
GACATAAAAATCGCAGAAGGTGGAGAATCCGTGTATGAGTATGCGATACAAGGAAATCTTCCGGCAACTTTGATTTGCCGAGAGTTGAACGATGCGATTGATTATGCACATTTTGAGGTGTGGGAAGATTGACATGCTAGAACTGAAAAAATACAAGGCTGACATTGAAGATGATGGTCTCAGTAAGAAAGGTATGACGGTGGAGTTTTGGGCTTCTGATGAGGCACAGGCAAAAGATAAGCTGCTCTGGCTTATCGGCAAGAATTATTCAAGGAACTATTGCAACTTGGTTGAGATTGAGGAGGAATAAGAAGAATAAAGAGATTTTAATGCTTGCAAATAAAAAGTTTAATAATCTACAATAAATAAAAGAAAATAAGGAGTTTATACATGGGCTACGATTTGAAAACAAGAAACGGCTACAATATGTATGAGATGAGTTCCATGTTGCAGAAAGCAATCAGAAGGAGTGATGTTAGGCACGCAGTCTATGCGGCTTACGAATTAAGCCTTAATTTTCGCAACTATATGTGGAAGCGCATTTACACCTGTTCTGCTGAGGATTGTTATGGAATCATAACAAAAGAAATCGTTGCTTTGAAGCAAGCTGATGATTTCGTGAACGCAGGAGCAAAAAAAGGAAGCACAAATGATTTGTTCATCGCAAAGGCAATAATCCTTCTGTGTCTTGCAAGAAAGAACCGTGACGCTGATTATGTCGCCTGTAACTTTATGTGGGGAGATAAACTTCTCACTGATGAGGAATTTGACAAGTTTGTTGACAAAGACCTTGTTAATAAATACTGCACGGAAGGAATTGATTACATTCCAGATTATGTTTTTGACTGTCATACATGGAAAGGTAAAGCAAACGGCAAAACAAAACTTGACATGATACAGACAGAGCAGAAAGCCTTGAAGCCTTACCAGCCATCACTTTTTGACGAAGGTGATTGGAGCGAGTTCTTTAATCATGTAGCACCGAAATTCCCAGATAAAGTGAAAGAGTTCCAGAAAGGCAAGGTACTCGACCCAACAGAGAAAAAAGAAGAGCAATCTGAAAAACCGAATGAGCAGTTTGATATTTGGTAAGCCATATTTTTACTTTGCACTGAAACAGATTGTAAAAAACTCCACTTTACAATCTGTTTTTTTATTGTTATGATATTTCGTATGTGCGAAAAATCAATAGAAATGTGCAAGATGCGTGTTGGTGATTTGAAATATAACTTTGGGAATCCACGCAAATTGTCAAAACCAAAAAAGGAAGAGCTTGCTCGCTCCCTTGAAATGTTCGGTGACTTCGGTATCTTTCTTATTGACGAGCATGATAATGTAATTGCAGGTAATCAGCGTTCGAAGATTCTTGCTGAAAAAGACCCTGATATTGTCGTAGATTGCAAGCGTTTGAAAGGTTACTCAGTTGCCGAGCTGAAAGCAATAAACATAAAGGACAATACTCACGCTGGCGAATGGGATTTGAATGTTCTCGCTGACTGGACTGCTGACCTTAACATTGACCTCGGACTTGATTTACAGGAAAAAGAACCCACTGACAGAAAGATAGATTTGCTTGAACCAATCAGATATGAAAAGTACGACTATATTATGATTGTCTGCCGCTCAGAACTTGATTATGAACAGCTTGTAAAAAGATTCGGGCTTGAAGATAAAAAAGTTTTGATTGCAAAGAAAAAGCAAGGAGAGAGAACAATCAAGGCAAGGGCAATTTGGTATGAAGATGTACCCGAAGGAATGGTTGTGAGAGGATATTCAAAGCCAAAGGAAACTGTAAAACTTATAAAGAAAGGTGAAGGAGAACTTAAATGAGAATTTTAATAACAGGTTGCGGTGCTTTGTCAAAAGAACTGATTGACGACATGCGGAAAAATAAAGATGGTGAGGAGATTTTTGTTGTTGGAATAAACAATAATCCGAACGCCATGCTGAAAACAAGTGTCAATGAGACTGTCGTTGTTCCGTCAATCACTGATGAAAAATATCTGCCTACACTGCTGAATATATGTAAAAAATACGATATTCAAGTAATCGTTCCATATATTACAAAAGAACTGCCGATTCTTGCTAAAAACCGCAAATTATTTGAGGATAACGGCATAAAAGTGTCAGTATCATCACTAGAATCACTTGCAATCGTGAACGACAAAATTGAATTGCATAAGATGTTTGGTAAGTACATGCCACAGCAGATTATTCCACTGTCAATCGAAGAAGCTAACAAGTTTATTGACGAATACAAATCAGTCTGCTGTAAAATCAATGATGCCTGTGGCGGAGTCGGTTTTTGTGTTGTAGATGAAAGCAAGGCCTTTGATGTCGGTCTTATCGGAAAGACAGGGAAGCCACGGTATATAACGAGAGAGTATCTTGGAGAGCTGCTGAACCGCTACAAAGGCAGGATTATTTTGCAGAAATATGTCGGCGGGTATGACTACAGCACATCAGCATTGTCAGACAACGGCAAGGTAAAAGGAATGTGCGGCTATTACGGCTACGAAATGTTGTACGGGTGTGTAGTAGACGGAGAAATCAAACCGAACGAAAAGGCATACGCAATCCATAAAGAAATCATCGAAAAGACTGGTCTTGACGGGAACTCTTGTGCTGATTTTATGATTGATGGGGATGATGTTTATCTGCTTGAAATCAATCCTCGTGTCAACGGTTCGCTTCCGTTCGTTACAAAAGCTGGTGCAGACTTCTTGTATGACCGTTGCAAAATGCTCCTCGGTGAGTACAGAGATAAGGACTACCATTTTAATTATGGGCTGAGAATGGAGAAATACTTTGAAGCCAATTACTTTTAACATTTATGTCATGTCATTCCGCAGAGCAAAATGTATAACATCTCATAAATTGTTTGATTATTGTACTGTCGTTGTCAGAGAAGAGGAGGCGGAGGAATATAGGGCAAATGGCATAAATAATCTGCTTGTAATCCCTAAAGGTGCTGTCAGAAATTTTATGACGACGCTGTACTGGATTATCGAGAATACGCCCGAAGATGTCATTTATGTCTGCGATGATGACTGTAATGATTTTGTATATCGTCAGAGAGACACTATTCCGATAACTTCCACCGAAACCGGGGAGGCTGATACAAATGTGATAACGCAGGAAATTGAGCGTGTTGCGCAAATGCTCGTAGACCTCAATCTTGGAATTGCAAGCGACAATGCCAGTATGAGCATCTACGCATATTGCAGCGAATTTGCTTTTGTCGGTATGCCCGGTCACATGAGATGGATAAACAAAGCGTGTTTAAAAGCGAAGTATGATGATAAAGACCCGTGTGCTTCTGATATTGATATGGTAATGCAGGAACTGTGCATGAATCGTATTATTCTACAACCAAGATATTTGTCTGTAAATTCTGTAGTAGGAACGAATACGACAGAAGATAGGGTTACGCAGAAAGTGTTTATTGAGAATATGAAAAACAAATGGGGGAAATACTATGGGTTTAACTACAAAAGAAATATCGCAAGTATTAAAGTTCAAAGATAAAACCCCTTGTTTTTTGTTCGATAGAGCAAAATTCGATTCTGTTTCTAAATCCTTGAACGAGGCGTTCAGTAAACTGCCTATCAAACTTGCGTACTCTGTGAAAACGAACAATGCAGATTGCGTTTTGAAGGCCGCAATCAAAGGTGAGTTTTCATATCTTGAAGTCTGTTCAAAAGACGAGGTAAAAAAAGCTATAAAAGCAGGGGCAAGGTATTCTCAGATAATCTACAACGGAGTTCTGTCTGAGCTTGATTACCGGTTCAAAGTTGCATCGCATGGAGGAATTGTCAATGTAGACAGTTACGAGATGTATAAGGCACTTTCTGAGTACGCAAAGAAAAAACATAAGAAAATCAAAATCGGAGCAAGGATAAACCTTGATATAGGTAGCGGATATTCTCGTTTTGGTTTGACAGCGTATGAAATTGAAAACTTCTTGATTGATTTAAGAAATGATGAATACTTAAGCCTTGCAGGTTTTATTTTTCACAGATATGGAGGCAGAGACCTCGAAGGCTGGAAGAAAAAATTATCAGCAATCTCCGACTTTTTACGCAGATTCAATTCAGAAGAATTAAGCCGGATAGATTATGTTGATTTCGGCTCTAATTTTTACGGTGATATGGATGACAGACTTGCTGCGCAGTTTGAGAATGTACCTTACTTTTCTGATTACGCAGAATTGATTCAGAAAACTCTTGAAAAGCATTTTGAAAAGATTCCGACTGTCATTCTGGAACCCGGAACGCCAGTTGTAGCCAATTCTGTCTCTTTGCTTGCAAAGATTGATTCAGTAAAGAAAGATGTCGCAATCGTAGACGCAAGTATATTTGACATTGGGTTTATCTGTTGGAGTAAAAAAGTTCCTTTTGATTTGTTTATGTGTGCTCCACGAATACAGCCTACAAAAGAAATCCACGGATATGCCTGTACTGAGAATGACATCATTGAAAAAGGCATTGATGTACAGACAGGAATAGGAGACCTTGTACTGTTTAGAAATTGCGGGGCTTACTCATATTCGCAGGACAGTGATTTTATCAAGAACAAATTGAAGGTGTATAAGGTTTGAAACGGTTTGATTATCTGCTTGTAGGAGCAGGTTTGTTTAATGCCGTTGTGGCAAACAGACTTGTAAAACAAGGCAAGAAAGTTTTGGTTTTAGAAAAACGCAGGAATATTGGCGGCAACTGCTACACGCATCAAAACGAGTCTATAATCGTTCATAAGTACGGTCCCCATATATTCCATACCAACAATGAAAAAACATGGCTCTATGTGAATCTATTCGCTGATTTTAACAACTTCATCAACTCGCCAGTAGCAAGGTATAAAGATGAGTTTTACAATTTACCGTTCAGCATGAATACATTCACAAAAATGTGGAGTGATGTAAAAAACCCGGAGCAGGCAAAAAAAAGGATACAAGAACAGTCAAAAGGAATCGGCAATCCTCGTAACTTGGAGGAAAAGGCAATCAGCCTTGTTGGATATGACATTTACGAAAAACTGATAAAAGGATATACAGAGAAACAGTGGGGCAGGAAATGCAGCGAATTAAGTGCAGATATTATTTCACGGCTGCCTGTAAGGTTCACATTTGACAATAATTATTTTAATGACCGTTATCAAGGGGTTCCTGCTGGCGGCTATACTCCGATGATTGAAAAAATGTATGAAGGAGCACAAATCATTTACGGAGTTAATTACACAACCGAAAGAAAATATTTTGATGGTGTGGCTGATAAAATTGTGTATACAGGAGACCTTGCGGAACTGTTTGATTACTGTTTTGGAGAGTTGGAGTATAGAAGTCTTACATTTAAAACTAATGTTTTGGACTGTGATAACTTTCAAGGGAATGCTGTTGTTAATTACACAAGCGATGATGTTCCGTATACACGGATAATCGAGCACAAACATTTTGATTTTGGAACACAGCCAAAAACAGTAATCACATACGAACTGCCAAAAAAATGGAAGCGAGGTGATGAGCCGTACTATCCCTTGAATAACGCAGAAAATGAATCTGTGTACCGGAAGTATAAGTCTCTTGCTGATAAGAATGGAATCATCGTTGGCGGAAGGCTTGGACTGTATAAGTATCTCGATATGGATAAAATAATTGAAATTGCACTATCTGTAAAATTATAGGAGACATTATGGAAGAAGAGAATAAAAAACCCTGGCTGTTTCAGAAAGGTAAGAGCGGAAATCCTAAAGGCAGACCACGCAAGGGAAAGTCGTTTAATGATATTTTTACCGCCGAGCTTAAAAAAATGAAGCAGGAAATCACAGACCCAAAAACAGGCGAAAAAAGAATAATTGACGGAAAAACCGCAATGGTTCTTGCATACCTCAAACTTGCGTTTCATGGAGAATCAGACGGAATCCGTGAGAAAGCGTTGGACAGGATTATGACAAGGATTGACGGGCCTCTTATTCAGCAGATTGAACTCAGCGGAGCAGTCGAACAAAATGGTACTCAGGCTCTTGTCAATATGATTGACATTAACAAGCTGTCGCCTGATGAAGTTGAATCTCTTGGGAAAATCTTGCAGAAGAACGAATGACCCTTTACGAGCAGCTGATGGTCTGTAGGAGTCACCTGGCTTTCATGGAATACTTCTGGCAGAAGAAAAAAACAGAGCCATTGATTGTCGGACTTCATACAAAGGAAATATGCAATAGGATCGACCGTGCCATATATGATATGGATAACGGAAAGTCCACATATCTCATAATAACCGTGCCTTTTCGTCATGGAAAGTCTGATATTGTATCTCGGTATCTCCCTGCACATTTCATCGGTACGCACCCAGACTGTGATGTAATGCTCGTAACATATTCGGCAAGTTTGGCTCAAGGATTCTCCAACTTTTCACGCTCGCTCACTCAGAAAGAAGAGTACAAGGAATGCTTTCAAAGGACATACAGCAAAGGAACTTCTGACGGTTGGCAAGTAACAGGCGGTATAGGTGTAGTCACTGCAAGCGGTCTTTCTTCCGGCATCACAGGAAAAGGCTATCACTTAGGAATACTTGATGATTATTGTTCAGGTCGTGGAGAGGCTGAGAGTGAGGCTATGCGAGAACACATGTGGAACGCATTTACGAACGATTTTTTTACACGACAGGCACCTGCTTCGATAACGATTATTCTTGCGACACCATGGCATGTAGATGACATTATCGGACGAATAAAGGCTAGAAATCAGGAAGGAAGTCAGTCGTATGACCCGTCGTTTCAGAAGTTCGAGGTTATTTCTTTTCCGGCTATGAACGGAGAGGTATTTGTTGACGGCAAGAAAGTAAAATACGACTATTTGTTTGAAAAGAACATTGACGGTGGAAAAGGACGGTTTGACGCAGACTGGTATAAAAGGCAGGCAGCGTCATTAGGAGAATATGGCACAGCGTCTTTGTTACAATGTAATCCTCAGATTCGTGGTGGTAACTTATTTGATACTAGTCATATCCATATCCACAACAACGAAAGCGAGTTTCCGAAAACAAAATACTATCGTGTATGGGATTTGGCTCATACCGCAAAACAGACACAGAAGGAAGACCCTGACTGGACCAGCGGCACACTTCTTACCTACAACAAGATTGAAGGATTATGGCATCTATGGATTAAAGATGTGGCAAGAATAAGGGCTAGTGCAGGAGAAAGAGATACATTTATCCGTGCTGTTTCAGAGAAAGACGGAATTGGAGTCTCTATAGCAGTAGAGAACTCGCTTGATTCAAAGGATGCTGTTCATAACTTGCAGACTATTCTAAATGGCTTACGAAGGGTTATCCCTCAGAAAATCGGAATAGACAAGGTTGCTCGTGCAGGCTATGTCGAGCCGATATTTGAGGCAGGTCATGTTCATATCTTGCATGGTAGCTGGAATCTTGACTGGCTTACTGAGGTTAAGGAGTTCCCAAGTGGAAAACACGATGACCAGGTTGATAATTTTACGGCCGGGTATTTCTTGTGCTGTCAGCAGACAGGGCAGATTATGAGCGGAAGGGTAGCAGGAGTGTAAAATATATATTTCGCATGTACGAAATAAGGGGTATAATTATCATTATGAAAAATATCTTGTTATGGTTGTGGCAATTTCCTCAGCATATTCTCGGAGTTATACTATCTGCTATTCTCGATTGTGAGAAAAATAATGGCTTGTATTTCTTCAAAAGCGGCTATTTGTCAAGTTTCTCGCTTGGTAATTACATCTTTATAAATCAAAGACAAGATACAGAAACTACGAGAAAACACGAGTTTGGGCACAGTATTCAGTCAAAATACCTTGGAGTCTTTTATCTGATTTTAATCGGTCTTCCGTCTGTTATAGGCAATATGATTGACAGAGTTTTTCATAAGAAATGGACTAAAGTCAAAAGAATCAAGTGGTATTACTCTCAGCCTTGGGAGAAAGCAGCTGACAAACTTGGCAGAGTAAACAGGATGTATTGTCAATGAATAAATACGAGAACAGCGTAATCAAATACCAGATTCAGCTTGAAGCGTACAAGAACGGACAGGCGAATGAAATAATATCACTTCTCGACAAGGCTAACTCTGAGATAGGCAAGTTCATCAAAAAAACTGACGGAGTTTACACGAAAAAACGCTATCTTGAAATCGCAAGGAAACTGAAAGATGTGGCGGCTGCACTTAAAGAGAATGTCGGCAATAACATTGACCTGGACGGACTGATTGAATACGAGCTGAAAAAACAAAAGTCACTTTTAGATTCCGTAAAAAATGACATTGTTAAAGTAAAAGGCGGAACAGTCAACTTTCTTTATCCGACACGAGAACAGATTAAGACGGCCGCAATGTTCAAGCCTGTGACTGACGGATTCACTTATGACAGCTATCTTAACGGTATTGAGGCAGGATTGTATAACACTTGGGACAGTGCGGTAAGAACAGGCTATCTTACGGGGCAACCGACAAAACAGATTGTCAGTAAGGTTCTTGGTGGAATCTCACCGGAAACAAAGCTGAAAAATCCCGGACTTATGAACACGCTCAGAAACTCCATTTACGGAAACACAAGAACTGTATTGCAGTCGTTTGCAGAAGAAACAAGGGAGCGAGTTTATCAAGAGAATGAGGATTATTTCGGAGACGGAACGAAAGACGGATATAAATATGAGTATCTCGCCACGCTTGACAGCAGGACTTGCATTGTTTGCGGCTCTGCCTCAGAGAAACTGTACAAGAGTCTTAAAGATGCACCGAGAGTTCCTCAGCACAGAGGTTGCAGGTGTTTACTCATTCCTTATTTCAATATCGAAGGAGATATAAGAGCAAGCAAAGGCAGACAAATCAAATCTGACATATCATTTTCAGATTGGCTCGATGAACAGGACGAGAAAACACAGAGAGATATTCTCGGCCTGACAAGGTTCAAGATGTTTAAAGACGGTACAAAAATCGAGCAGTTTGTAGACAACGGACAGACATTAACTCTCAAACAACTTGCAGAAAAAGGGCTTATTGATATGCCGTCAAAAGAAGTTATGTCGGATAAAGAATTTGAAAGCCTTTTATTAAACGGAAGAAAACAGTGGAATGATGGTAAAATTGATTTTAATTTCACCGATGAAGAAAGAAAAGATATTGCCTTTAATCTTCATATTGCAGAAAGTGAAGTTGATGATTATGTAAGAAATGCAAGGCAGATTGTGAATAACTATCTGCAAGCCAAAGACACAGAGATAGTCCATTATGACCTAAGTAAACTTTTGAACAGTGAAGAATTTTGGAAAGAGCCGAGATTTAAATCACAGTTTGAAACTGGAAAATCGCTTGCATATTACAACACTGGTAAGCGAAAAATACGAGAAGATGAATTATTGCAAGGTTCTGAAAAAATGAAAGATGAGTACAGACCTATATATGCGACTGCCGTAAAAAACAAAAAAATCTTTGAAGATGGACGAGGAAATTATGGAGATGTCGCAATAGTCTTGAATAAAGAAAAAGTAAAGGACAGGATTTCGTATACAATCGGGGATTCTTTGAATAACGACACATTTACTGCTTTTCAGAAAGATTTTGGTACGGCACTTTCAAAACAGAATGATACCGTTCGTCAGCTTGGGAATTTCCGTTATCTTTTCAACAATAAAGGTGAGCTGGTAGATAAATATGAGTATATCGAATCGCAGATTTGGGGCGGCATTGATTTCAGAAAAGGCGATGTAAAAGCCATTGTCATAAACAAGAAATCCATAGGTGAAAACTCTATGGAAAAAGTTAATTTGTTGAAGGAAAGGGTAAAAAAGTATAATGTGGAAGTTATAATACAGGAGGAATGGAAATGAAACTGATTTGCCATAATGACGAAGGGAAAAAAATCTTTGAAGATGGCGATAATTGGGTTTGGAAAACTGAAAAAGAAGTATCATCAACTCCCAAAAATAAAAGTAGTCTTTTCCCGTTTTTCGCTGTTACAAAATGGCGGTATATTGTTGATGATACAGAGACTATCGAGCGTCTCAGAAAAGAGTATGAGAAGCAACAGATGTATTAAGCGTTTTCGTTTGTCAGATATAAATGCGTTTGAAGAGATAAAA
>CALGGS010000006.1 GCA_937915735.1 uncultured Treponema sp. | reverse complement strand
CGATATTCGGGTTCGGGTAGTTTCCTGCCAAATGATTTTTAAGCAGACTGTTGTAGCAAAGGAACAGCACTTTCTCTCCTCTGCAGGCATGACGTTTTGCTTTCTCAATGGCAACCAATGTTTTCCCGGTACCCGCTGCGCCATTGATTACTGCAGTTTTTTGTTCTTCCAGGAAGTTCAGCACTGAAGCCTGTTCCTTTAGAAGGCGATGGAACAGAATCCTTTTTGTGTCAACATCAAAGGTTGCCGTTGGTGCAATCTCAAATTGTGGGCATAGAACTTCATTAACAATTCTTGCCGCCTGTGTTTCATTAATGGTAGTTTCAGTCTTACCATGATCTGTAAACTGGAATATACGGTTGAGATAAAACTCTGGATTATCTAAAGCTTCTTCGGCCAATACAAGTTCCTTTAGAATGTCCGGAGGAAGGGTCAGTCCGCGAATATAATAATCCGGAACCAGCGGAAACCAGATACCAAAAAAGAATCTCCCAAACCTGCACTTGTTGGCAAGGAAGCTTCTTTTGACATCGCAAAGAAAGTTCTCGCCCTTGTTGACGAGAAAAAGACTTGCTTTGACAGAATCACGGCTGATTCAGTTGAACTTGAGCGATTCGCAAAATGGGGTTCTGTGAATCCAAATGATTTTGCGGAACTGGGCGGAAAAAACATTCATCTTGCGCTCTACGAAATCCCTTCAGACAAATATGCTCTGATTGGAGAAGAAGCAAAAACCGTGGTTGTCTCAAAGGACAAGTCACAGACAAGATTCGTTTTGGTAAGCGAAAAGCCTTTCGTCGTCAATGAGCGGCCGGAAGGTCTTCCTGCCGAAGCATATCAGGTGCCTCTTCCCCGCATTTCAACAGAAGCCTTGAAGAAAGAAATCGCTGATTCAAAGGCCCGCATTGTTGAAATCGAAAATGAGATTAAGGCAAGCGTCCAGTACAAGAACGCACTCAAAGATTCTGTAAGCGTAATCGCAAAGGACATTGAGCTTGAGAACTTGTATTCGGGCATGGGAATCGAAGAAAATCTGTCTTGGATTACGGGATTTGTTCCTGTGGATTCAATGGCGGCCTTCGAGTCTTTCGCAAAAGAGCAGAAATGGGCTTATGCGGCAAGCGACCCGGCCGAAGACGACAATGTTCCGACAAAACTCAAGAACAACAAGCTCGTAAGTTTGATTTATCCTCTTACGGACTTCTTGGGAACAGTTCCTGGCTATCACGAATACGATATTTCGGGCTGGTTCCTGGCTTTCTTCACTATCTTCTTCGGAATGATTTTCGGAGACGGCGGATACGGTGCATTGGTCACTGCCGTCGCGCTTATCTTCATTTTGAAGAGTGTCTTCGGCGGCAAGAAAGTCTCTCCAATGCTGGGGCTGGTCCTTCTTTTGGGCCTGGCTACCATGGTTTGGGGTGCTGTCACCTGCACTTGGTTCGGTCTTACGCCTGAGCAGCTTCCTGACTGGATTGTCTCGCTCTCGGTTCCGCCGATTTCAAATGCCTTTGACGATGTTCAGTGGCTTCCATTCTGGACTTCTGATGCCTCGGCTGGCACGCTTAATACGGCTCAAAACCTTCAGATTTTCTGTTTCACGCTGGCTCTTATTCAGCTTTGTGTGGCACACCTGAAGGGAATGGGGCGGTACATCAAGGACAAAGCTCACCGGCTTAAGTTCTTGGGTGAAGCAGGTTCCTTCGTGCAGCTTATCGGTATGTACTGGGTCGTTCTTTCGATGGTAGTTGACGGAAATGTCTTCCCTCTCATGGGCGGAGATGTTTACGGTCTTCCATGGGGAACAATTTCAATCGCGATGGTCGGCGGTGGATTTGCATTCAGCTTCGTTTTCGCGAATTACGAAGGAAGCGTTGCTAAGTCAATCCTTGAGAGCGTCAAGAACATCATCTCGGTTTTGCTGGGAGTGGTCAATGTGTTCTCGGACATCGTTTCTTACATCCGATTGTGGGCTGTAGGTCTGGCTGGAGCCGCAATTTCTGGCACGGTAAACACTTTCGCAGGTCCATTGGTTGGGCACGCGGCATTGTTCATCGTTCTTATCATACTGCTTGTTTTTGGTCATGGCTTGAACATGATTTTGAACTTGCTTTCGGTCATAGTCCACGGCGTTCGTTTGAACACCCTCGAATTCTCAAATCACTTGGGAATGAGCTGGGCTGGCTTTAAGTATGAACCGCTCAAAGAATAGGGCGATTTATATAGATAAAAAGGTGGCTCTGCTTCTTGATTGAGGCTTAACCACCACAAAAAGAAAATTCTTTCATAGGAGATAATTATGAATTTTGGAATGATTGGTGCAGGTCTTGTAATGGGTATTGCGGCTATTGGTTCTGCAATCGGTATCGGAATCGCTGGACAGGGTGCTATTGGTGCTTGGAAACGCTGTTTCATGGCTAACAAACCGGCTCCATTTATCTTGACAGTCTTCGCAGGTGCTCCACTTACACAGACAATCTACGGCTTCCTTCTCATGCAGCAGATGGCAGGATCTGCAAAAATCGCTGAGAACCCGCTTTTCTTCCTCGGTTTGGGAATCGCGGCTGGCTTGGCCATGTGCTTCTCTGCTATCGCTCAGGGAAAAGCTGGTGCGGCAGGCAGCGACG
Source organism: uncultured Treponema sp. (assembly GCA_937915735.1). Lineage (GTDB taxonomy): Bacteria > Spirochaetota > Spirochaetia > Treponematales > Treponemataceae > Treponema_D. Next base: position 1,194 of record CALGGS010000006.1, on the reverse strand, counting down.
CTCTCGGTGAGACTGGAAAAGGCTTCTCTAACTACATCATGGTCGTCGGTCTTTGCGAAACGGTAGCGTTGTTCGCAATGGTATTCGGAATGATCCAGTGTTAAAAAAATTACATCCTGTAATTTTTTTAACTGACGAGAATTTTCTGTTCACCTAAAGGCAAACAGAAAATTCTCTCGGCTTTGCCCCTGCATCCGTGCAGGGGATTGTACTCTAGCGCAAAATCCCCTGTGTCTTATGATGCAGGGGATTTTTTTTCTCTTTTGCTTTCGGTGTAAATGCGGTATACTTTTCGTATGAATAAGAAATTTTTTGCTCCGCGCGAAGTTGTTGTGGGCGGAAAGAACGGCGTTGATAAAATCATCGTGGGGGGGGCTAATCCTGTCACGATTCAGACGATGTGGAAAGAGGGGATTATCGGCGTAAAGGACAATCCCGCAAAGCTCGAAGAAATCAGAAACAAAATCGCCTCGCTCAAAATGCTTGGCTGCGACATTATTCGCTTTGCCGTGCCCGACATGGAAAGCGCGGAAAGTTTTATCGAAATCTGTAAGAGCACGAGTATGCCGCTCGTGGCTGACATTCACTTTGACTACCGCCTTGCCTTGAAGTGCCTTGAAGGACCAGTCGCGGCAATCAGAATCAATCCTGGCAATATTGGCGCGCGTGACCGCGTTGAAGCGGTGGTGAACGGCTGCCGCGAAAAGGGAGTTGCAATCAGAATCGGCGTGAATTCGGGAAGCCTTCCGCATGATTTGCACGAAAAGGTGGAAAAGGGCGAGATGAGCCGTGCCGTTGCGTTGAGCGAGACTGCCGCGCGGGAATGTGCCGTGTTCGATGAGCTGAATTTTGACCAGTTTGTCGTGAGCATGAAAGCAAGTTCCGTTCAAGAGACCATCGAAGCGAACGAGGATTTTGCCTCAAAATACAACATTCCGCTCCATATTGGCGTTACTGAGGCGGGGCCTTTGATTACGGGCGTGGTGAAGTCTACGCTTGCGTTCAGCCATTTGCTCCATGAGGGAATCGGCTCGACAATCCGCGTGTCCCTTTCTTCCGCGCCTGAAAACGAAGTCATCACGGGGCTTGAGATTTTGCGTGAGTGCGGAAAACGGAGCGGGGGCGTTACGCTCGTGAGCTGCCCGCGCTGTGGTCGGCAGGGCTTTGATGTGCACTCATTCATGGACAGGTGGC
>CALGGS010000005.1 GCA_937915735.1 uncultured Treponema sp. | reverse complement strand
CCCTGGCATTTACCAGAAAATAGTCAGAGGTCTTTGTTTCGCCCGTTCCGCTGTAGTCGTAAGAAGAGCTTTTGTCTCTCGGCGCGTACCAGAGTGCATTTATGTTCACATCGGTGCGCGTTTTTTCGATGGTGTAAGTGACAGAGCCTTTTATAGAATGAGGAATTTTCCCAGAAATCTCTTCAAACTCACCGTCTGTAATCTGTCTCATAAAAAGATAGTTGTATGTAAGGTAAGCGTTCCAGACGCCTTTTTTGTACATAGCCTTCAGATTTGCGCCCGTCGAAATGACATTTCCAAAATTCTCGTAGTTCCTTCCGCCCCAGCTTCCGTCGTTTTCGTACCAGTCGATTGCGTCAATCATATTGTGAAGATAGGTGAAATATGTGCCGATTGAAGCTGAAAATCCCTGCCTGTTTTTCCAGTCGGTACTTGCGTTTATCGAGTAAGATGTTTCAGGCTTTAAGTCAGGATTTCCCTTTCCCTTGTAGTGGCTGTTGTATTTTTGAGTGAGAGTCGGCATTTTAAAGCCTGAGCCACAGGAAGCCTTAAACGCCCATTCGTCGCTCAGCTCATAACGGGCACTGAGCTTTGGAGATGCGTTAAAGATAAAATCCTCGTCATGGCTCTTGTCAACCGGAAGTGAGAAAAATAAGCGGATGCCGGGAACAATCAACAGCCTGTCTATTGTGATTGAATCCTGAGCGAACAGGCCGAAATTCGCCGTTTTGTAGCTTTTCTCTGCCTCGTCATCTGCGTCTTCATCTTCATAGCTTGACTGCTGTGCGTTTATGCCTGCCATTAGCTGCTGATTTTGCGTGATATAGCCGGCGTATAAAACTTCGCCCTCTAAATCAATGAACTCTTTTAAGGTCTTGTCGTGATAACTTCCGCTGAAGTTCTGATTTTCCGTTCCGCTCTGGTATCTCCGGGCAGAAAAATATCCTTTTACCGAATGTTCGTCGTTTATGTTCCACTCGCCCCTGAAAAGCCCTGAAAGAGTCTGCGTGTAAGGCTGATAGTAGCCGTCATCGTGCTGCGTTGAAGAAATGTCCTTTGATTCCCCTTCTGAATAATCGGTCTGGAGAGAAAACTTTAATCTGTCCTCGTGATTCCAGGCGATTTTTCCACCTGCGGTAAGCATTTTTTCTTCGGGAACGGTGTAATTGTCGTAGGAATAGCTTTTTCCGCTTATGAGATTCGTGAAAGTGGCGCTTTCATATTCGCCTTTTTTGTAGTCGTAACCCGCCTTTCCTTCGGCGCTGAATTCCGCATAGTTTACGGCAACAGACCCGCTTCCAAAAAGAGATTTATCGCTCCTTCCTTCCGCTTCAATGCTTCCGGTAAAGATTTTTTCGCTTTCATGCTTTTTTGTGATGATGTTGATGACCCCCGCAATGGCGTCTGAGCCCCAGATTGCAGAGGAAGAGCCTTCGATGACTTCTATGTGGTCGATGTTGTCAAGGGAAATATAGTTGTAAATCGCAGAGCTTCCGCCAGTTGAAACAGGAACGCCGTCAATCAGAATTTTTACATATTCGTCTGTAAAGCCGTTCATCTGTAATGGCTCTGAATTTCCCACTGTTTTTCCGACAAAACTTACGCCAGGCACGCTGTTAAGGACTTCGTTTAAGGTATGAGCGCCCGACTGCTCAATCATTTCGCCTGTTATGACTTCGACATGCTCGGTTGTTTTTGAAAGAGACTCGTCAATTTTAGAAGCCGAAACAGTGATGACATCTTCAGAAAAAGAATCTGTCTCCTCCGCTTCCTGCGCAAAAAGAGTGAGCGGCGAAAGCAGGAACAAGGAAATGACGCATACTTTTTTTATCATAGTTTTCTCCAGTCTGTTTTTTTTGGGAGAAAAAATATACATTCTAAAAAAGATTAACAATAACTAACAAAAGAAAAAGAAGCCACCTGCGATTTTTTTGCAATAAATGGCCTCCTGCGGCTCTTCACCAAAAAATCAAGGTGAGCCTGGCTCTATCTGACTCTCACTTCTCATATTTACAAAAATCACTGAATATAATATACTACCTACTAAATTACTAGGAAAATTATGAAATACAATTTTGACAAAATCACGGACAGAAAAAACTCTTTCGCAATAAAATATGATTTGGCAGAAAAACGCAAGAAGCCTCTTGACGCTGTTTCCCTTTGGGTTGCCGATATGGACTTTCCTACCGCTGCCTGCATTCAGAAGGCACTGGCAGAAAGGGCAGAGCATGGCATTTTTGGCTACAGCCGTCCGGATTCTCGCTATTACGGGGCCGTAAAAAATTGGTTCAAAACCCGCCACAATTACGAAATCGAAGATGAATGGATTGTAAACACTCCTGGAGTCGTTTTCGCAATCGCCACATCAATAAAAGCCTACACGGAGGAAGGCGATGCCGTTTTAATCCAAAAGCCAGTTTATTATCCCTTTTTTAACACGATAAAGGCTCTTAATCGCCGCGTGGTGAATAATCCCCTCGTCTTAAAAAATGGTCACTACGAAATTGACTTTGAAGATTTTGAAAATAAAATCGTCAGTGAAAATGTAAAGCTATTTGTTTTTTGCTCTCCTCATAATCCGGGGGGACGGGTCTGGAGCCGTGAGGAGCTTTCCCGCTTGTCAGAAATCTGCCTTAGGCACAATGTCCTTGTCGTTTCTGATGAAATTCATTCGGACATCGTTTTTGAAGGTCACACTCACACAGTTTGGGCAACTCTTTCAGAAGATGCGGCTGAAAATTCCGTCATCTGCACTTCCCCCAGCAAAACATTTAATCTTGCGGGCTTGCAATTTTCAAATATCATAATCAAAAATGAAAAACTACGGGCGGCTTTTCAAAAAGAATACGACAAAACCGGCTACGACGAGCCAAGCCTTATGGGAATTGTCGCCGCCACCGCCGCATATTCAGATGGGGCAGAGTGGTTTGACCAGGTTAAATCATACATCTGGGAAAATATTTTGTTCGCTCAAAAATATATTTCAGAACACGCCCCTCGAATCCGAGTAATGCTTCCGGAGGGAACTTACCTTTTGTGGCTGGATTTTTCAGACTTTACAGAGCTGAGCGACTATGAAATCAGCGAGAGAATCTTACGAAAAGCGAAGGTCTGGCTTGATTACGGAAAAATGTTTGGCAGTGAGGGGGAGAAGTTCCAGCGAATAAACTGTGCGACTCCCCGCCCAATTTTGGAAGAAGCGTTAAAGCGGATTTGCTCTGAGGCGCTACTTTTCGAACACGCTTCTTAATGCCCGAAGCTTTTCGTTCGTTTCTTCCCATTCACGGTCAGCGTTAGAATCGTAGACAATTCCGCCGCCCGCCTGAAGAGTCCAGACTTTTTCCTGCTTCAGGGCGCAGCGAATCGCAATGCAGAAGTCCAAATCTCCATTCGACTGAATGTAGCCTACGGCTCCTGCATAAAAGCGTCGCTTTATCTTTTCAAGACGGCTTAAAATCTGAATAGCGCTGATTTTTGGTGCTCCGGAAACAGTTCCTGCGGGGAAGGCCGCGCGTAAAACCTGAATGGGCTTAAAACCATCGGCGACTTTTCCCTGAACATCACTGACAATGTGCATTACATGGCTGAATTTTTCGACATCCATAAACCTTGTGACTTCGACGCTTCCGTTTTTGCAGACTCTGCCCAAGTCATTTCTTGCCAAATCAACGAGCATCAAATGCTCAGCCTTTTCCTTGGCATCATTTAAAAGCTCATTTTTAAGCTCTTCGTCTTCCGCCGCATTTTTTCCCCTTCTGCGAGTTCCTGCAATCGGGCGAATCGAAGCGACTCCCTCGCGGACTCGAACAAGGCTCTCAGGACTTGCTCCAATCAGCTGATGCTCACCAAAATCAATGTAAAAAAGATAAGGGCTTGGATTTACGGCTCTTAAACGGCGGTAAATTTCAAGGGCGGAATTCTCGCACTCAAATTGCAATCGTCGTGACGGAACGGCCTGCAGCAAATTCCCTGCGATGATTTCTTTTTTTATCGCCTCGACTTTTTCTTTATATTCCTTCTCGCTCTGCTCAAGATTCGTGATTGTCTTCACTTCGCACGGCTCTTCCAGCTCGGATAGATAAGAAAAATCCATGTCGCCAAGCCGTTTTTTCAGCTTCAAGACCGCTTTTTCCAAGTCAATCTGATGCTCATTGTAATTCAAGGCGAAAATATGCAAAGTTTCTGTGAAATGGTCGAAGACGACATAAATATGCCCCGCAACGAATTCACTTTCCGGAATATGAAGCTCGTCCGTCTGGGGGTTAAGCTCTATCGTGTCACACCGGGCGCAAAATTCATAGCTCAAAAATCCCAAACCGCTGGTCGGAACAGGGATTGAATTCTGCTTTTCGCTTCCGTCTTCCAGATGAACGGTGCTCATATCGTTCTGAGAGGCGACATATAAAAGTGCGTCGAGAATGTCAGGAATATGCAGCTGCTTGCTTCCAGGGGCTACCGTCTCGCCGCTTTCATTTTTTGCCTTATAGGGAAGGCGGCGCCCGTCAATCAAAAAAGCGACACCCTCGTCATCCTGCACGATTTTAAAAGCCGGCTCAAGCAGGAGAATTGAATATCTCTCCCGTCCACGGGCAAAGCTTGCGCTTTCCAGAATAGCCGTCGCCCCAAGCTTCCGGGCCAAACTAAAGGGCGTGTATCTATCGCAAGGAACTGAAAAATAAAAAGAATCTGTCCGTGTCATATAATCCTCCAAAGGGAAGTCTCCCCTTAAGACATAGCTTTCCGGGAGAACCGCTCAAAAATTGTTACTGTATATAGAAACAATATATCAAATGTGTGTTTCTGTCAACAGAAACATTTTTTTAATAATAGAAATTTGGCAAAAATCATGGATTTTTGTAGACTCGACTAAAAACGCTTCTCAAGCGTTTTTTCGCCACTGGCGACCGTCTCCCTATGTCAACAAAAACATCATTTTGATAATAGAAATTTAGCAAAAATCATGGATTTTTGGAGACTCGATTAAAAACGCTTCTCAAGCGTTTTTTCGCCTTCGGCGACCGTCTCCCTATGTCAACAGAAACAGCATTTTGATAATAGAAATTTAGCAAAAATCATAGATTTTTGTAGAGTCACTAAAATCGCGCCTCGTGCGATTTTGCCCTGCTACGCAGTGCCGTTCCCTATGTCAATAGAAACAGGGGGGAAATTCAAAAAATTTAGGGGATGACCAAGAAGTTCAAAAAGTGTCATTTTCGGGCCTGACCCGAAAATCCCCCAGCGTGAGATTGCCCGGTCAAGCCGGGCAATGACAGGGTAGCAAGCACGGCAATGACTCATACTTTTGGGACAGCCCCGGTGGCCGAATCCCTTGCGCATGAGGGCAAAGCAGGGAGTTGCACTCGCCACTTACGCCTGGGCAAACAAAGCGGCAAAAGCAGCATCTAAGAATTTTTCGTAAGCGGTTTTTCCCATATAGGTGATAATGTTTTTTACAGTTTCTTTTGCTGTGCCGCCTTGTGTTTTCTCGGCTATTTGTTTTAATTTTTGGTCATTTTGGTTGTATAAGTAATTTTTTGATTTTTCAAGTATCACTTTATTAACAGCTTCATCCGAAATTTCCAGAATTTTTATTGCGTCAAAAACATTTATTGAAACAATATCTTTGTTAAAACTAAAATCTGGAATACCACCTGCTGTAGAAAGTGCGTTTACAAATTGTTTTTTTAAGATTGGGTTTGCGATAAATACTTTTAGTTTGCCTTCCTTTACAAACTCTGAATCATTTTGATTTTTTCTTTTAAGTTGATTTTCTATAAATTCTTTTAGATTAAATTGCTCTTCAGTTTGCTTGTTGCCCTTATTCAGCCTGAGTTGATAATAATAATCCGCTTCAATTTTTGATTGAATTGTTGACTCTGAAAGCCCTGTTTCAAGGGAAAAATTGTATATTGTATTTTTGTTGATTTTGTTATAATCAATTTGATTTTTATCTGAAAGTATTTCTGTTTTGCCTAATAAATACGAATGAAAAACAATTGTGTCAATTTCTGATTTTAAGATTTTGCCAAATCCGTTTTCAAAATATTTCTCGTAGATCGTTTTTCCTAAATTTTCGAATTGATTTTCGCTCATCTTCTAATTTTTTTTCTTATCTGGGCGCATCCGCCTGCCTGCGGCAGGCGGTCGGGCTTTTCGGGGTTCCGCGCTAACCGCGCTCCATTCCTGCGCTCTGGTGGTAAACCACCGCCGCTCCGGAACAGCCCTTGCGGGCTTCCCCTACAATCCCTTGCGCATTTATAGTGCACTGCCTGGCTTTACCAGGCAGTCTCACCCAACATATTTCCACGAATGCGGAAGCCGATAATAATTTCCTTACAGAACTAGCCAACGCTAGTTGTTGGCGTTGCGAACAAGGCGAATACCGTGATTGCTGAAGTGGTCACACGGGTGGTTGCTGCTCCGGCTAGCAACGGAGCAGCCGCTCGCAACGGTGTACCGAGAGCCACCGCGAATAATGCGCCAAGTACCACCAGACGCACCCGTCGGGTCGCTTTCATCGCTTGCTGCATAACTATAACTTAAATCATTCAACCAGTCGTAGCACCATTCTTCCACATTGCCGCTCAGGTCGTAAAGACCGTAGCTGTTCGGCAGTTTTCCCTTTACCGCATGCACGGTGTTGCTTGAGTTGCTTGGATACCAGGCATATAGTCCAATGTCGTCCGCATTAGCGCCGTCATATCCTGCGAACACATAGGCATCTTCATTGGAAGAGTCGCCGTAGCCGTTCCAGTTGTCGTTGTCCTTGTAGCTTCCCAGGGCGGCGTATTCCCATTCTGCCTCTGTGGGCAGGCGGTAGCCGTTTGCAGATGTGTCTAACTGGATGCCACCGTCAGAATCGCTGTCGCCATTATAATCAAGGAGTGAATTGTTTGAAATGTTGTCGCCGTCGTAGTAATATTTTCCTGCATCCGTCTTTTTGATGTTGGTGGCAAGGCTTTCAGAGTTCACCCAATCGGCAGGGTCTGTTTTTTTCTCTTCACCAACCGTAATGTAATATGCCGGGGTAAGGTTCTTTGCCATGCTCAAAAGATTGCAGTAGATTACGGCCTCATACCAGTTCACTTTGTAAACAGGGTAGTTCTCGCCTTTTCCGTACTTTTCTGTCGGTCGGTATGAGTCGTTTGAATTTACCTCTCCGTAGTAGGTCATGTATTTTTCCCACTCGCCCTGGGTTACCTCGTGGTCGCACATGTAGAAGTCCTTTGTGAGGGTTATAGTGTAGGCAGTAGCAGTTGCAGTTGCAGAAGAAGCGCGCTTGAATGAGCCTTTTGGAATTTTTACAAAAGAGTCTGACTCTGCAAGAGTTGCCGTGCCCAGTGTTACGGTGTAACTTGAGTCCTCTGCGGGGAAAGTAGCAGGAATTGTGGTTGAAGCAATAAAAGGAGCCGCTTGGAACTTTCGCATTTACGCTGGTTAAATCACCAATGCCGCTTCCGTAAAGTCCTGTTATAGAATCTGAAATGTCACCTGTAAGAGTGAGCGTAACTCGGTTTCTGTCATAGTAGACATGCACCACATAAGTGCCGTCTGCCTGCAGGCTTTCCACAAGTCCTTTTGCCTTAAAGCCGTAGA
>CALGGS010000004.1 GCA_937915735.1 uncultured Treponema sp. | reverse complement strand
TTTTCGATTTTAAACACAATTTTCTTGTGAGTGACGAAAGTCGACATTTGGGCTATTTAAGCTCTGTAAATTCTTTTGTCTGCGGATTATAAATATAACCTTCTGGGATTCCGTCGATATTTACATAACCGCGCTTTATAAAAGCATCAACATCTGTCGTAGGCTTTAGAAGTCCTAAATCTTTAAGCTCCGTAACGGCATTTACGAAAGTCTGCTTTCCTTTTATGTAAGAGGGTGCGTAATTTAAGGTTTTTAGGATTTCGGCATTTCCCTCAGCAGTTCCCATCGTGTAGTCATTGAAAAGCTGGATTTCCGCCGCTTCCTCCGGGCAAGCCTGAACAAAAGCAGATGCCTTCTGGATTGCACGGATAAAGGCCTTTACGCCCTCCGGATTGTCAGCCAAAAAATCCTCGGTAACGAAAATCTGACAGCAATATTCATCCTTGAATTTTTCGTCCGTACCAGTGTTTAAGATTTCCGTAAAGCCGTATTCTTTTTCGACCTTCGTTGCCATAGGCTCGTGAAGAGCAATTACATCAACCTCGCCATTTTGAAGGGCAACGCCAAGAGCCGCCATATCGTAAACTATAAATTCAACCTCGGAATCCTCGAGGGTAACCTTAATTCCATAGTCGCCAAGCTTTCGTTTCAGGTTGATAACGCTTGAATCCGTAAGATTTATAACACCAGCCTTTTTGCCCTTCAGGTCTGCCACAGAGTTGATTCCAGAATCCGGGCGGACAAAAAAGCGTGTACAGCCAGTGTGAACGCCTGTCGCAAACACGATTGGAAGACCGTTTTCCATCGCCTGCAAATTTGAGGCGATTAATTCAAAGCCACCGTGAACCTTTCCAGCTCCCACAAGCTCCGCCGTGGTTCCAGAAAAGCCTGTCTGATGCAGTGCCTCAACCTTCTGACCGATTGCAGCAAATTCGTCCTCCAAAAAGCCGTTCAAAACTGCGATATGAATCGGAATCGCACAAAGACTTCCTGTCCTGTAGCCGATTACGGTAACTTTTTCTTTTTTATTACAAGAAACAAGTCCCAAAACCAAAGTGACGGCTGTTAAAGCCAAAACAAAATTTCGTAATTTTTTCATAATTTTCTCCTGAAGAAGATTGCCGTGTCTAAGCGGCAATGACATATTGAACTTTCTGGCAAAGCTTTTTAAATCGAATATTCTGCTTCCTGAACCTTGCCGGCAAAGTCAAGAATATCAAGGATTTCTGTCCTGTACTTTAAGAACATATCCTGTTTTCTTGCCCTCGGCTGAGCAAGCTCAATTTTTATGATTTTTTCGACCTTTGCCGGTCTCGCACTCATAACAACAACATAGTCGCTCAAGTAAACTGCCTCGTCTACATCGTGAGTGACCATAAGCATTGTCATTTCGTGTTCTTTTTTGATTCGTAAAATCTCATCCTGCATCGTCATTCTTGTGAATGCGTCGAGAGCGCCGAGAGGCTCGTCCAAAAGCAAGATTTTTGGATGCCCTACAAGCGCACGCGCAAGACTCGCCCGCTGCTGCATACCGCCTGAAATTTGATGGGGAAAGGATTTTTCAAAGCCCTGCAAACCGACAAGTTTGATAAAATCGTCCACATCGTTTTTTCGCTCCCTGTAGATATGCCGCGCCTTTAAGCCAAAAGCGATATTGTCGTGAATCGTAAGCCATGGAAAAAGATTCGCCTGCTGAAAGGCAAACCCCCTGTCACTTCCGGGCTCTGTCACAGTCCGTCCGTCAACCTCGATTGTTCCGCTTGTAGCTTTTTCAAGGCCTGCAATACAGCGCAAAAGAGTCGTTTTTCCACAGCCTGAAGGTCCGATTAAAGAAACGAAGCTTCCTGCCGGAATCGTAAAATCAACTCCGTTAAGGGCGACAGTTTTTTCATCACCCTCCCCGAAGATTTTTGTGACTCCATTTATTTTAATTTCTCCAGCCATAAGTCTCCTTGTTTATTCCTAGTAGTTTGGTAGGTATATATAATATAAAAATTTTTAACTACTGTGTCAATGGGGAGAGAAACATAAAGAATGGAAATATAAAATTTTAGAGATACCCTAAGGAAACACTGAGTAATCGCGTCAAGTGTTAATCAGCGCTTCCCTAAATTTCAACGATTTTATCACACTCACTTAAAACCGCTTTATCGTGGCTTACTAAAATAACGGTTTTTCCTTGCCTGGAAAGATTTTTTAAAATCCGGACGATATTTTTTGTCTGTTCGCTGTCTACGCTGTCTGTTACTTCGTCGGCAAGAATTATTTTTGGCTCGTTCATCAAGGCTCTGGCAAGCAGGACGCGGTGATTTTCTCCGCCAGAGAGGTTTTTAGGATAAGAAGAGGAAAGCTGAGAGATTCCGAAAGAAGAAAGAAGAGATAAGGCCCGCTCAGACGGGTTTATTTGAGAGTCTTTTTTTGACAGATAAAAAGGCAGCCGGACATTATCAAGAACTGTAAGGTTTTCAAGGAAACTCTGCTCTTGAGAGATAAAGCCGATATTTTTGTTTCTGAAACGCGACAATTCTAAGTCTGAAAGAGAGGAAAGCTCAGCTCCGTCAATTAAGATTTTTCCGTCTGTCGGCTTTTGAAGGAAGGCAATCAGTGAAATCAAAGTACTTTTTCCGCTGCCAGACTTCCCTGCAATTCCAAGAAAAGAGCCGTCTTCAATTCTCAGCGAAAAATCCGAAAAAACAATTTTTTCACCTGCGGGAGTTTTGAATTTTTTGGAAATATGCTTAAGCTCAATCATTTTACTTCTCCGTAAGGCTCGTATTTTGAAATTTTAAAAATGCTTTTCAGAGACGAGAGCAGGCTTGAAGAAAGTGAAATCAAAAGTGTCAGAAAAGCAAAAAACAAAAGCTGCTTAAAATCTGCGATTATGAAGGGAAGGGAGATTTTTTGTGAAATTAAGTTAGAGAAGGGAAAGATTATGAGCGAAGAAAAAAACAGTCCGAAAACTCCTCCAAAAGAGCCTAAAATCACAGATTCAAAGAAGACAATTTTTGAAAGGAAAGAGTGATTTGCTCCCAGTGTGCGCAAAATGGCAAATTCTTTCAGGCGCTCGTTTAAAATCAGGGAGAATGAAACTGCCAGAATCAAAATCGAAGCTAAAAGGAAGATTAAAATCAGCGCATACAAAAAAATGCAGAGAGAAGAAATGCTCTCTTCAAAATGCGAAATAAACCCCTCCTTTTGAATCACCTTTACGCCCTTGATTTTTTGCCTGATTAAAAGAGAAGTCGTGTCGCTTTTTGCCCCTGGCGAAAGCCGGCACAAAATCGTGCTTGTTTTTGTCTTGGTGTCGCCGTCAGAAATAAAAGCAAAGCCTTTTTTTTGCGCGGAATCGTAGATTTTTTTGAGCGTATTCATATCAACGAAAATCACGGAATCAAGTCCGCTTGCGCTTTTTGTAAGTTTTGCTGAAATTGAGTGTCTTTCTCCAAAAAATCTGACAGACCTTTCTTCTGCCGGAACAGAAGAGCCTGCAAGAATCACTTCTCCTTCGTTATTCGCCGCGTATTTTTCGCCGGCCCAAGCCTTTACGACAAAATCTGTTTTTTCATCAAAGCCAATGAGCTGAATGGGAAAAGAACAGCAGCTTTCAGAAAGGCTCGTAAGATAAAACTGGCTGGAAACGCTTTCAATTCCTTCGATGCCTTTAAGTTCTTCTTCAATCGATTTATCAAGATAAAAATAGTTCGGCTCGCCTGAAAAAAGAAGGCTTTGAGCCTCGCTTTCATATTCTTCAGGAACGACGATTAAATCTGCTCCCAAGCGATTTTGAACGCCATCAATTCCGTTTTTGAGACTTTGAATGATTAAAAGGCTTGAAAAAACTGTGAAAGAAAGAAGGCTCACCAAAGTGACAAGGCTTATCGAGCGGTGAGCTTTCCTTTTTAAGTTTTCCTTTGCCAGATAAAAAGAATCTAGCGATTTTTCCATAAAAGCAAGCTCTGAATAAGATTTATGACGATGAGCAAAATGCCAAATACAACCAAAGTCGGTTCGGTAACGGCGTGGCAGTGCATATCCACTTTTCCACAAACGCCGATTAACGCAGTCGGAATTAAAATCACGCCGACTGAAAGGGCGAAAATGCCTGCATTAAGCCCAAGGGAAAAATGCTCACTTAAAGGAATAAGTTTAAGCAAAGCCAGAAACGCTATCGCACTTCCTAAAAACAACTCAGCACGGGCTGTCCAATGGCATTTCATCACTTTCTCGCCCACAGCACAAACATGTACGAAAGTGAAAGGAGCGAGCGCAACAAGCGCGCCAAAAATTGCCAAAATCAAAGCAAAAATAATGTTCTTTTTCATATTATTCTCCAAGTTTACAAAGCAAAGTCCTTTCGCTCGCCGTTGATTTCCTTATATGTTTTTGTTTCCTTATCGTAAGTGTAGCCGTCAGGAACTCCAAAAAGCTCGATGTAGCTCTGGGCAATGAACTTTTCGATGTCGGTCGTAGGCTTTAAGATTCCCGCTTTTTGAAGCTGACGAGCGGCTTTGTCAAAGGTCTTTTTTCCAAGAGAGCGGCTTGGAATAAAGTTCAGCTCATCAAGAAGGGCGGCGTTAAAGTCAAGGTCCCCTGCTACGAGGTTGTTTTCAATTTGGAGCTGGGCGGCAGCTCTCGGCTCTGCTTCTACGAAGGCACTTGCTTTTTGAAGCGCGCGGGTTACTGCTGCCGCTCCCTCAGGGTTTTCTTTAAGAAGCTTGTGTGTTACGAACTGCTGGCAGCAATATTCAACGCGGAATTTTTCGTCGGTGCCTGTGTCTAAGATTTTTCTAAAACCATAAGCAAGCTCGCCCTTTGTGGCAACGGGGTCGTGGGCGCCAATCACATCAACCGCTCCGTTATTGAGGGCGATTGCCAAATCTGACGAGGCATAAGCCAAAAACTCAACCTCATTGTTATCTGCCGTAACGCCAATTCCCACATCCATAAGTTTTCGCTTCAGGTTCATTACGCTTGAATCGGCCAGTCCCGGAACGCCGATTTTGGCTCCGCGTAAATCTGCGACGGACTGAATAGGGCTGTCGGCACGGACATAGTATTTTGTGCAGCCGACATGGATTCCAGATGTGTAAGAAATCGGAAGCCCGTTTTCTATTGCCTGAAGCTGTGTCGCATAAAGACCATAGCCTGCGTCAACCTTTCCAGAGCCAATAAGCTCAGCGAGAGTAGCCCCGCCTTCAACAACTGCGACATACTCAGCTTTCTGTCCGATTGCTTGCAGTTCCGCGTCAAAAAGTCCCATTTTCATCGCGACATGAACAGGAGCCGCACAAAGAGTTCCCGTCTGGTAGTTGATTCTGACGACTTTTTGGGCAGAAGATGCCGCCTCTTTTTTGTTGCATCCAAAAAAAGAAAGAGAAACCGCCGCAAACAGCACTGATGTGCCAAGTAAAAGTGATTTTTTCATATATACCTCCAAAAATTATATAAATTGCAATATGTGGCCGAAAGAAAGCCTCCGTCCTACCACCTAACCATTCCTTTTTGCCAGCTTAAGACCCGCTTTCGTACCTGAAAAAGAGCCGTGATGATTACCGTACAGAAAAGGGCAATCATAATAAGACCGGCATAAACGCCTGAGTACATCATCATTGCCTTTTGATAGCTGATGTACCAGCCTATTCCGTATTTTGCGCCAAACATTTCTGCCGTCATAAGGGCGATGAAAGCGCCGCAGATTCCGTTAAAAACGCCCTGAAAAATATTGGGAAGGGCTGCGGGAACGGCAATTCTAAAAATCTGAAAAAATGTTCCGGCTCCCAGCGTTTTTCCGACTTCAAAATAAACCTTGCTCGTGTTCTGAATGCCTGAGCTTGTCATCAATTGAACCGGGAACCAGACTGCAAGTGCGATTATGAAAATGCTCGCTCCAAGCGGAGTCGGGAAAGTCGTTAAAACAAGGGGAATCCAGGCAGTTGCGGGAATCGGGCCGATAAGCTTGATGTATGGATTTATCCAGTAATAAACTTTTTTTGAAAAGCCCAAGAAAATACCAGTGATAAAGCCTGCAACAGTTCCGTACAAAACGCCCAGAAGCAAAAGGCGGAATGAATATCCAATGCATTTTAAGATTACTGGTGTCTGCTCGATAAAAACCGCAAGAACATTATCAAAGCTGGGAAAGAAAATCACAGGAAGAAGGGCAAATTTTGCGCTAATCAGATTCAAAAGAGCGAGAAAAACGCCAGAACCAAAGAAAAACGCCCCCTTTTCAGAAAACTTTTCACGGAAATTCGTTTTAAAAATTGAAAGAGTCAAAAAAGCAAGCGCCAAAACGAGCAAAATCAAAAGAAGAGAGGTGTAATAATGCCTGGCCGACACCGGATGCAGGGAACTGTCACTAAAAATAAGCTGTTCAAAAAGAGCGACAAGAACGCCCAAAAGAGGAAAAGATGATTTTAGAATGTGTTTCACTGACTGTTTCATTTTTAATAACCTATCTAGATGATAGGTTATTAAATTTTGTACAGTTTTTCTAATACTTCTTTTTGATAAGGGTTATAGGATTTTTTTATAACAAGCCCCGTACAAATTCTATTTATTCGTATAGGGCTAATTTTTTTATTTTTTCGATGTACTTCTGAACGATTCTGTCCATTTTAAGTCCGCTTTTTATGATGTAACCAAGCTCAAAATTATGGATTAGTCCGTCGCCGGGATTTTTTAGCGGAATAAGAAGAAAATCCTCGTTTGTCTCATCGCCCAAAATACCAGAGAGGAAGGTGTAGCCGTTAAGACTTTTCAGAAGGTTCAGCTCGGTGGAACGGTCTGCGACGGTGATTGGCTGATTTAAGCCGTAGTGCAAAATCAATTCCTCTGAAAAAAAAGATTTTACATCATCGGTATCGAAGGTTACAAAGCGGTAGGCTGAAATTTCTTCGAGGGTAACGGATTCTTTTTTGGCAAGCGGATGATTCTTATGAAGATAAACAAAGGCCCCACATTCAGAAAGCTTATGAAATTCAAGGTTGTTTGATTTCAAGCTCCGTAAAATCGAGTCACGGTTTGAATCGCTCAAATACAAAATGCCGATTTCACTTTTTGCAAGCGCGACATCCGCAATCACGAGAGAAGCTTTTTTTTCGCAGAAAGAAAAATCGTAATCCTCATCCGAAAACTGATTTACAATCTCAACAAAGGCTTTTCTGGCAAAAGGATAGTAAAGCGTTGTTACAGAAAATGTCTTTTTTTCTTCTGATGTGTATTTTTTGAGAAAATTTTCGTAATGAGCGAAAAGCTCCCGCGCATCGCAAATGAATTTCGCCCCTCTTTCTGTCACCTTCATTCCCCTGGCAGTTCTGGTAAAAATCTGAAAGCCAAACTCGGCTTCCGTATCGTGCACAGAGGCTGAAAGTGACGGCTGAGAAACAAAGAGTTTTTCTGCCGCCTTATTAAGAGAGGGAGAATCAGCAACGCCAAGAATATATCGAATCTGCTGGAGTGTCATTCGTTAAACAAATCCGTCGTAAGATAACGAAGGCCTGTGTCAGGGAAGACAACAACTATTTTCTTTCCCTCAAACTCCGGACGCTGTGCAATCTGAGTTGCTCCCCAGAGAGCCGCACCGCTGGAATTTCCCACAAGAATGCCGTCCGATTTTGCAACTTCACGAGCTGCCTTGAATGCACCTTCAGGCTGTGCAATCAGAACTTCATCGAAGATTCCTTCTTTACCTTTAAGGTTTGCAGGAATACGGTCTTCCGGCACTTCGGTAAAGTTGTGGATTCCGGTGAGGATTCTGTCGTCTGGAGTCGGCTCAACGGCAATCACTTTTACGCCAGGATTTTTTTCCTTTACGAAATCACTGATACCGCGAAGGGTTCCGCCTGTTCCGGCAGCGCTTACGACAACATCGAGTTTTCCATCTGTATCTTCCCAGATTTCTTTTCCGGTTGTCTCGTAGTGAGCGCGCGGATTGTTCGGGTTTATCAGCTGGTCAACGAAGAAAATGCCTTTTTCCTGACGCAGGATTTCCTTAAGACGGGTTGTTCCTGCAACGAAGTCATTGCCAGTCTCTTCGAGGACTTTTTTGACTTCAGGAACATCGATGATTTTTGTAACTGAAGCACCGAAAGCCTTCATAATCTGAGTGCGTTCTTTGCTTACTCCGTCCTGAATGTAAATCTGGACTTTGTAGCCTTTGATTGCACCGAATGCAGAAACGGCGATACCGGTGTTGCCGCTCGTACATTCAACGAGGGTTGTTGTTTCAGGGGAAATTGTTCCCGCCTTTTCAGCTTCCTCGATGATTTTCAGTACAATCCGGTCTTTTACGCTTCCAATCGGATTGAAATATTCAACTTTCGCATAAATATTTGCTTTGAGCCCATGAAGTTTTTCATAGCCCTTCAAGTGAACAAGCGGTGTACGGCCGACAAGCTCGGTCAAGGAATCATATATTTTTGCCATTTTTACTCTCCAAACAAATCAGTACTCAAGTAGCGTAAGCCTGTGTCCGGGAAAACGACTACGGTGTCTTTTCCTTCAAACTCCGGGCGCTGTGCGATTTTTGTTGCTCCCCAGAGAGCGGCTCCGCTTGAGTTTCCGACTAAGATTCCGTCTGCCTTTGCAACATCACGCGCTGCCTGGAATGCACCTTTCGGGTCGCCGATGAAAACTTCGTCATAAACGCCCTTCAAAAGTGCGTCGTTTTCTTTGAGGCTCGGAGGAACACGCTCAATCGGAACGTCGGTGAAGTTATGGATTCCTGTGAGGACTTTGTCATCTTCTGCAGGTTCAACTGCAAAGATTTTTACGTCTTTGCTCTGCTCGTGGATGTAATCGCTGATTCCGCGGATTGTACCCGCAGTTCCGACAGAAGCCACCACAGCCGCCAATTTTCCGTCAGTGTCTTCCCAGATTTCTTTTCCGGTTGTGTCGTGATGAGCGACCGGGTTCAACGGGTTAATCATCTGGTCAACGAAATAAATGCTGTCGCCTGCTGCCTGTCTCTCACGGATGTGCTGCTTCAAAAGGTTTGTTGCGGCAACGAAGTCATTGTTTGTCTCACGGAGTTTTTCCTGAAGTTCAGGAACATCGCCGATTTTTGTAACATTTGCGCCGAAAGCCTTCATTACCTGCAATCGCTCGCGGCTTACGCCTTCCTGCAAGTAAATCTGGACTTTGTAGCCTTTCATCGCACCGATTGCGCTAACAGCGATTCCCGTATTGCCGCTTGTGTACTCGATGAGGGTTGTTTTTCCAGGAATGATTTTCCCCTCTTTTTCAGCATCCTCGATAATGCGGAGAACGATTCTGTCCTTTATTGAGCCGATTGGATTAAAATATTCGACTTTTGCGAGAATATGAGCCTTCAAGCCCAGCTTTTTTTCGTATCCGTGCAGGCGGACAAGCGGAGTATGTCCGACAAGTTCGGTCAATGATTCATATATTTTTGCCATTGTAGTACCTATTTTACTTTTTGCTTTCAGGGTTGATGAATTTTTCGTTGCTCTGCTCGTACCACCATTTTG
>CALGGS010000003.1 GCA_937915735.1 uncultured Treponema sp. | reverse complement strand
AAAGGCGCTCATGGCTCAAAATTGCGTTTTCGCCGGTGTAAACGCCGCTCCAGTCTGGTCCCCGGTGACGGATTTTCTTGCTCATTTCCAGAACCTGGGCGCGAAGCTCTTCTTTCAAGCCCTGAGCTATGGGCTGGCTTCCGCTGTTCAAATCAAAACATCCTACAAATCCACACATATTTACCACCTTGTATTCTTCGGGTTAAGCCGATTACAGTCATTTTTCACAAGAAGATTTAAAAACAAAAGAGACCGTGAACAATGCTTCGTAAAAACACAAAACACTATTCACGGCCTCTTTGCCGTTATTTGCTTTAGATTATTAAAAACCACTGGCTGTGTCAAGATGACTAAAAAGAAGATAGTTACAGTTTTGAAATAGAAAAGTCCGACAGCAGATTTTTTTAGTAACACTTTTGAAATGAAAGCATCCGCCAGAAATGAAGATTTTTATTACAGTTTTGAAATTAACCGATATCTAGTAACACTTTTGAAATAATTTTCAACAAAAAGGCTGTGGATAACACAAATCTTTGTAACACTTTTGAAATAAAAGCCAAAATTTATACAAAAAGCCCTATCCCCTTGTTCTGCAAAGACTTAACAAAAATACTCAGAAACATCAGGTAACACTTTTGAAATAAAAAATTACACTTTTGAAATATCTACTATAGATTCTAATAAATACTATTAAATTTTAAACTAATAATAGGCATTGTTCAAATGTGGAAAACTCCTGAATCTCTTTCAAATCTGTAACCATTTTAAATGTCTGAAGTGATAAGAGCATATCTTGTGTCCTTACTTAAGACAGGTGCAGGACTTTTATAAAGCGTTATCCCCTCCCCTCCCTTGTCAATCGTCACTTTTAATTCGGGATAATACTTTTCTTTTATTTCCCTGATATTCTCTAAGATTCTGAAATAGCTGACATTTTCCTGATTGTCATTTTTAGCATCATCAACCGGATTAAATTGTTCGACAAGCTTATGACGGGGAACGAAAATCGGCTCAGTTATCGAGTTATTCCTGTAAACAAGCCATGCATAAATATCCTTTCCAATGGCAGAAGAAATGCTTTTATAAACCGTGTAGTTTATTGGAACTGCGTGTTTCTTACAAAAAGCGGCGAATTCAGGTGAAAGAATTATCTTAAAAGCAAAGCTTTTTTTATCCCCGGAGCCATCATCTGCCTCTTTGTACTGTACTCCCTCTGTAAAACGAATATTTCCCGTTGAATGAGTCGTGACGATAATATCCTGCTTTGGAAAATTATTTTTGTCATAAAT
The DNA here is from genome assembly GCA_937915735.1 of uncultured Treponema sp. Lineage (GTDB taxonomy): Bacteria > Spirochaetota > Spirochaetia > Treponematales > Treponemataceae > Treponema_D. Next base: position 5,116 of record CALGGS010000003.1, on the reverse strand, counting down.
CTCCTCGAAAAGATAAGCCGCTTTCAATTCTGTAACTTTTTGGGTGAAGGAAAAGGCCGCATTGCTGAAACATTCCAGCTGCTCCTTTATGTCCTTTCCCCGTGATTTTGGAAGCTGCATTTCGGTAAGCAGGTCTGAAAGCTTGTGATATTCAAGAAGAACCGGTCCCATTTTATTTTTTTCGAGTACCGCATGAGTCGTAAGCACGCTCAGAAGAAGCCTGCCGTAGCGGCCGAAAGGCACATTCGTCGGAGATGTGAGCTTCAATGAAATTCCGTTGCTTCCTTTTCTTTCAAAGACAGTTTTGTTTACATTTCTGAACGGAAGGGACGCGGTTGTAAACAATGCCGGAAGATAAGCGAGATACTGTTTTTCGTCTGGTTTCTCAATGTCAAAAAGCTCGCTGTCCGGATTGTCATAAGCAATCAGCTCGTTCATTTCCTTGATTTTCTTTTTCGCCATTTTTTTACTCTCTAGTTTCACAAAAAATTTGCCCTGAAACGCACGAAAACGCCCTTCTGAGCGGTTTTCCATATTTTTTTAAGTTCTAACCCCAGCCTACTCCCAAAATGCTGTTTCAGCTGTTTATTGTCAGGAAGCCGCCTTCGATTTTTATTTTCCCCTGATTCTCCATTTGCTCCAGAAGCTTCATACCGAGCTTTAAGGAGTCTGTAAGGCTCATTTCATGCTGCGCGCTGTACAACTTCCACTTTTTTTTCAGGCTGTTTGGAATTACCAGCGAGACATAGCCCGGCTTGTCGTCTTGCTCTGATGAGGAAGGAGTAGTTACAGTTTTGAAATTGTCCCCTGCCCCGCCCTGGCCCTCATCTGATTTTATTTCAGAACTGTTAGTATTTTTTTCAGATGATGTTCCGAGACTTGAGATTACATCGTAAAGGTCACTCATCTGTTCGTTTGAAGCCTTTTCTGCCTCTTTCTTTTTTTCTTCAAGGTCCAGATTTTGTACTTTTTTTGTTGCCATTATCTAATTCCTATACACTTTCTTTGATTTTTGCGGCTATTTCCGTAAGAACTTCGAGAGTCTCTTTCTTGGCGTTTGTTCCGGTCTGCTCCTGAGGCGCTATTTTGAGCTTTTGTGACTTGCTGTAGGCCTGATCAATCGGGAGAATGAAAAATTTTGTGTTAGGCATATTCATTTTCTTGAAAAGGGCGAGGTTGTCGTTCTGCTGTGAGATTCTTGCGTCATAGCCGTTCAGTATGATTTTTGAAAGCTCCGGCTTGTCACCCAGGCGCATGTCTTTTTTGATTTGCATAAGGTTTTTCGTGAAGATTGTCAGCCCGTCGACAGCGAATTTGTTTAGCTGCAGGACAGGAATAACTTCATCGCTCGCGGCGAAGCATGAGCGCTCAATTGTCCCAAGGGCAGGGGAAGTGTCGATTATGCAGTAGTCGAAAATCTTTGCTAGCTCTGGAATTATGTCGTCCGCAATGTGATAAGGCTGCTTTGACGCTTCAGCTGATTCCTGATAAGAGCGCAGCGTTCCCCCAAGTCCTGCCGTTGGAAGAAGGAATAGGTTAGGGGAGAAAGTTTTTGAAATACACTTTCCTAACGGGGCTTTCCCTGTCAGTGCGTCTGAAAACTCAAATTCAAGCTCGCTAGGGCCTATCCAGTCAGATGCGTTTCCCTGCGGGTCTGCATCAATGAAAATAACCTTGTGATTTTTTGCAAGCTCTAAAGCTACTGAAACGCTTACGCTTGTCTTTCCTGTGCCGCCCTTTTGGAGAGCGAAAGTAATTGTCCTCATTTTTGTATCCACCCTAAAAGTTATTATAACTAAAAGATAGTGATTTTGTCAAATTTTCTTTAAAAATTAGTTTTGATTTAGTGAAAAGATAATTAAAATCAAGCTAAATTACAACTAAAAGATAGTTAAAACACTAATTATTAGTGATAAAATGCAGTTAAAAATAAGACCTTCGAGAATTCGTTTAGAAAGGAGATTTTTAAAAATTTGATAAATATGTCGCTTTAAGGGCAGGGCCTGTCTAAAGCCCTGTAAATGCGCCTGAACGACTCTGGAATTTTTGGGAAAATTAGCGGAAAAACTAAAAATTAATGAAGGAATGTGGAATTTTAGTTACAGTTCTGAAATTGGAGAGGGTAGGGGAGAACAGGAAATTTAGTTACACTTTTGAAATAAAAATCTCTTTTCAGGCTGGAAAATAGTTACAGAATTGAAATTGTCTATGCCTGAGAACCGAGCCTTATAGGCTGTGCACAAGGGGCTTCCTTTATTGAAAATATTTCAACTTTAAGGACAGCCCCATTTTTTTATAGAAAAAATAGCATTTTCATGATATAATATAAAAAAAGTTGCAGATAGGAGGTCATTATGTCTTATGATACAATGGTTGAACAAATAAAAGCTGTTCCTCAAGAATGTCTCGTTGATATTGAAAACTATATTCAGTTTGTTCTGTATCGATATAATCAGACTGTAAAAACTGAAAAAACTCCCAATCTTTCAAAATACTTTGGTTCCGTAAATTTCAAAAAAGATGGTCTTTCAATTCAAAAGGAAATTAGAAATGAATGGAACTGACTTTTTGGCTGATACAAATGCTTTAATCTATCTGCTGAATGGTAATTCGTGCATGACTCCGTTTTTGCAGAATAAACTTGCTTTTTCAGTTATATCAGAGATGGAGCTCTTGTCTTTTTCTGGAATAACAGCTGAAGAAGAAAATAACATAAAATCACTCTTGCTTGATTGTAAAGAGATTTCTTTAACAGACGAAATAAAAAGAAAAACAATTGAAATTCGTAAAAAGTATAAAACAAAGCTTCCAGATGCTATTGTCGCTGCTTCTGCTATTGTAAAGAATCTTCCACTTATTACAGCAGACAAAGGATTCAATCAAATAGAAGAATTAGATTTAAAATTAATTATTCCAGTTATGTAATAAAACCTAACATGCACTTCAAAGCAGACGGCGACTTAAGCTTGCCGCTGTTTAAGTGCGTAGTTATGATAACAGATAACTATAATCATACAATCACACCAGCAGATTATTTGACCCTGCCTAACAACAGAAGTGGTTATACTAGTAAATCTGTTCTTACGATTAAAAACAATGGCGAAAAATCACTTACTTTTATAAGTGCAAGTATAACAAACATAAATGTTTTTCATACAGACGGAAAATGTTCTCTTGTAAATAATGGAACAAGCACAACTTTCAATTATAGCGATTTGAAAAATAAAGAACTTGTTCCAGGTGCTGAATTAAATCTGACTCTTGCCTCTTATACAAGTAAACTAGGAGAAAATACCGGAAAAATTTCTTTTGTTGTAAATGATGGAGCAGAAACAACGGAAACTCTTGATGTTAATCTCAAAATCTATACAACAGACACCTACAGGCCTTCATTAAAGCTTAATCCTGAAACTGAAGGAACTGTGTATGTTAATAAAACAAATAAGGGCACCTTTAATTTTACATTGGAAAATACGGCTGCCTATCTGCCTTTAAATGTTAGTGCGGAGGTAAACTTATATAAAACAATTCCTTATTACTCAGGTTCAAGTTATTCTTCAATTGAAGAAATATGTCAAAAAATTCAAAAAATAACAGAAGTTCAATACCCGTCAGAAACTCTGGATTTTTTACATCCGGCAGATACATATAATTTTAATCTCTCTACTTCAAACTCGGAAGAGGGTGGTTTTATTTTTGAAGTTATCTTTACTTATGATTATGAAGATTCTTCTGGAAATATAAATGAATCTTATAAGCAGGAACCGATTTATTATACTTTTTATACAGAACCCGAAAATGAGCCGGAGCTTGTTCAAGAAACATTTAACTACACGCCTTTAGGAGTATACGGCGGTAAAGCGTATTTTTATTCAACGGATTCATATTCAAGAAAGCTTTGCGTCTTGAACGAAGATAATACATTAACGGAACTGGATGCTAATTATGGTTACAACAGTCTTAAGGTTGGAGATGAGTTATATTTTAATCAGAGAATAATATCTAGTGATACAGAGCAATGGCTTTATAAACTTGGCAGTAACGGACTTGAAAAACTTGCTTCATCTGAAACAGGTATAGATTTTTCTAATGCGGTGAAATACGGAGACGTAATTTATTATACCGATGATGAGGTGTTGTCTGGCACCGGCAATAAACATCTATATAAAATTGATTTAAATACAAATCAAATTTCCACAGTTAAAACAAATGATAATGAGAGTCCAAAATGGGCTAGCGAAGTAACTGATATCATATGTGCTGATTCAAATTACCTGTATTATGACCTCGATAATAAGATTTATGCTTTAAAACTTTCTGATGAAAGTTATCAGAAAGTTTCTGAAGATGAAGGAATCAGAGTTTTTGTTTATAAAGATAAAGCATATATGCGCCTGAGACTTACAAATACATCAGACGAAGATAAGTACTATATTATAAACGGTACAGAAACTCCAGAGCTTGTAGAAAACCAATTAACAGCCCTTTTGCTTGAAGAATATGACTACGGTGGATTTGAATATTATACAGTCGGAGATTATATTGTTTTTTATGGCAGTCAAAGCTGTGTAATATATGACGGAACAACAGTACAGTCATATGAATACGACCATATTTTTAAGGACGGAGCTTCTATTTATTGGATTAAGAAAAGCGATTCTTATGACAACAACGGCTACACCGGAAAGCTTTTATATTTTGATGGCTCGTCTGTAAAAGAGTTGAACAAGGATTTGCTGTATATGGATGACAATTCAGATCAGGTTTTTAAAATTCATCAGACATCAGGTAATAAAAAATTATATTACAGTGGTTACAATGGCTCACTTATAAGTTTTGATTTGACAAGTCAGAAGACAAGAGCGGTATATTTTACAAATAATAAAAATGTTACAGGCTCAGGCGATCCATTTAATGATAAATGTAAACCATATATAGGTTATGGAGATGGCCTTTCTTGCAACGGGTATTTTTATTTTACAGCAGGAAATTCACTTTATTCTTACAGGGAGCAAGAATAAAATTGCCTTAACAAGAAATCCAAAGCTGGCACAGGCTCATGGCCTGTGCGGTTTGATATGTTGTGCCATTTGTCAACATAAAAAACTCCTTTTGA
>CALGGS010000002.1 GCA_937915735.1 uncultured Treponema sp. | reverse complement strand
TCTCATACTCACGCCACGAATACTTCCGCCGCATTCTCTGCAATGTAATCGGCGGCTGGGTCGAGAACGGCGAATACCCGGATGATATGGATATGTTGATTAAGATTGTCAAAGACATCTCATTCGGTAATGCACTGGCATATTTCGGAAAATAATCAATCGCCCGCTAATCTAGTGCTCAAAAATCTCGCGTAAAATGTCTTTCAGCGGAAGATGATTTGACTTTAATGCAAAGAAGAATCTCTTCCGCTCTTCAAATTCCTCGTTGCGTTTTCTAATAGACTCCTTCAGATTTTCGTAACGGATTTCAAGCTTATTTTCCTTTGCATACTCACGAATTTTTGTTGAAATCTGGAAAGTATAGCACAAATCAATTGTAAAAACGCCGTAAAAAAATCCTACAACAAAACTGAATGAAAGATGATTCGTAAACCAATAGAGCCATTCCAAAATGCGGGGATGAACAAGAAAATAATATGCTCCGCTTAAAATCACCCAGTAAAAAGAATATTGCGGGCAGATAATTCCCTGAATATTCAGCCAATTTTTACTGTAATCCCAAAGCTTGATTTTCATGCCCTTGATGAAGATAAGCCCCGCTATAAATTCCATAACAGTGATGGCAAAAGCCATTAGAATAAAGAGCAGGAGTTTTTGGAGACATTTACTCTCCACAAAACTCACATCGATAAAAGAAAGGGCGAAGAGCAGACAGAGGCTCAGTCCATAAAGAGGAAGATAAGGTCCAGTCAGAAAACCAGGGTTTATCCATTTCTTTTCAGGATTATTCTTAGAAAAAAATCGCCGCCAGAAAAGCTCGATTCCCCAGCCGATAATGCTGCCGGCAAAAAATAAAAAAGTCAAAACCAGTAAAGCAGTCAAAAGAAGTCTCCTTTTTAATTTTCCCCAAATTGCGAACTTTATTGTACACTATCATTAAAAAAAACTCTAATACCTAACATTCTGTTATCTAACAGGAGTTTCTAAATTTTCCGATAATTTAAATATGGCAGAAATGAATCAAAAAAAATCGGTTTTTTCAAATATCTTTGTTGTTTTTCTCGGGGCGACTCTTTGTTGCTTTTTGTGGGGTAGTGCGACTCCTTCCATAAAAATCGGATACCGCTTGTTTTCTATTGCATCTGATGATACTCCGACCGTTGTATTATTTGCGGGCGTCCGTTTCTTTTTTGCGGGTATTTTTACGGTTTTGTTCGGCTCGCTCTTGCAAAAGCAGCTTCTTCTTCCGCGCTCTGTGATTGCCTTTAAAAAAGTTGTCGCATTGGCGATGGTCCAGACTATTTTGCAGTATTTCTTTTTTTATGGCGGATTGACCCGCTGCCCGGGCGTAAAGTCTTCCGTAATCCTTGCCACGAATGTTTTTGCTTCTCTTTTGATTGCCGCCCTGCTTTTTAAGCAGGAAAAACTCACGGTTTTAAAGATTTTTGGCTGTATAGTCGGCTTTGTCGGGGTCCTTCTGGTTACGGTCTTTGGAAAAGAAGTCGATTATCATATCTCTTTTGGTGGAGAAGGCTTTATTTTCTTAAGCAGCGTATGCTATGGACTTTCGGGCTGCCTTATGAAGTTATTCAGCCGGGACGAAAATACGGTTATGCTTTCAGGTTATCAATTTGCATTTGGCGGGGCAGTCATGATTTTGACAGGCTTTTGTCTTGGCGGCCGCTTTTCTGGTTTTACCCTGCAGTCTGCATCTCTTTTGCTTTATCTGATTTTTGTAAGTTCTGTCGCCTATACGCTTTGGGGACTTTTGCTCTCTCACAACGATGTGAGCCGTGTCGTAATCTTTGGCTTCTTAAATCCTGTTTTCGGCGTAATTTTAAGCTCAATTTTCCTTAATGAGCAAAGTCAGACGGGTCTTGTGACAATCATTTCGCTCATTTTAGTTTGTCTGGGAATTTTTTTGGTAAACAGAAAGTCAATCAGAAATTAGGGAAGCGCTGATTAACACTTGACGCGATTACTCAGTGTTTCCTTAGCATTGTATGTGGTGTTTAAAATCTTTGTGACTTGTGTTAGAATTATTTTATGGACGACTATCCTTCCCGTACGCTCATAATTCTTTTTATTCTCGCCGCCCTTTGTATTACCCTTTCATCGCTTTTTTCGGCGAGCGAGAGCGCTTTTTTAGGTCTTAACAAGCTCCGTGTTCATTTTTTGCGTGAAAAAGGCGACAAACGCGCTGCGAGGGCTAGCAAACTCCTCGAAAAAAAAGAAGAGCTTTTGAATATGCTGCTTGTCGGAAACGAAATCGTAAATGTCGCTCTTTCTGTCATATTAACTTCAATTTTCCTTAAGCTCTTTGGTGCTAAAGGTCTTCCAATAGCAACATTTATAGCCACAGTCCTTCTTTTGATTTTTGGAGAAATCACGCCGAAAAGCGTAACGACTACCCACCCGGAAACCTGTGCCTTTGCCCTGAGCGGGTTCGTAAAAATCTTTTTCTACCTTTTGAGACCTCTGGTTATCTTCTTTACCTTTATTTCTCGCGGAATTTTGCGGATTTTCGGAATCAACACGAAAAAAAAATCAGTTTCCTTTACAGAAGATGAAATCAAAACCCTGATTGATGTGGGGGGCGAAGAGGGCGTTCTTGAATCTGACGAAAAGAAAATGATGAGCCGGGTTTTCAAGTTTACAGATTTAAATGCCACGGACATTATGATTCCACGGCTCAAAGTTGTCTGCATTGACCCTTCGATGAGCTATAGGGAAGTAGTCCGTCTTAGCGAGCAGACCCGCATTTCAAAATTTCCTGTTTACGAAAATGACGACATTGACAACATAATCGGAGTTCTTTATGTAAAGGACTTGCTTTTTTTCACCGAGTTTAGGAACGATTTTTCGGTCAGAAAGGTTATGCGGCCACCGCTTTTTATCCCCGGAAGCACGAAAATGTCATCGATTCAGGAGCTTTTGCACGAAAATCACCAGAGTTTTGCAATCGTAATTGACGAATATTCTGGAACAGACGGAATTTTAACAATCGAAGACATCGAGCAGGAGATTTTTGGCTCTATTGCCGACGATATTTATCACGAGTCTGACGAAAAAGAAGAGGAGCGCAGCGAGTTTGAGGAATTCATCTCTACTTCAATTGACGGCTCGACCCGCCTGATTGACCTTGAGGAAACTCTTCACATAAAGCTTGAGTCAAAAATCAACGAGACGATTGCGGGCTACATCTGCGAAAAGCTCGACAGAATTCCGATTGTGGGCGAGTGCATCGAAGAAAGCAATTTTATCTTTACGGTAGAAAAACTCGAAGGTCACAGAATCGCCACTGTCCATGTTGAGCAGGCAATAGAAAAGGACGAGGAATTACAGGAGGAAAAAGTTTCTGATGACGATGAGTCCATGTCATTCCGATTGGAGCGACCGGCAGAAAGGGGAATGGGGGAGCCTGTTGCCACTGACAAGGGAGGGCGTTTATGAATCTTCTCTCTGAAATCATAATTCCTGCCAGCGCGATTGCCCTTCTCGTGCTTGTCGTTGCATTTTTTGCCGGAAGCGAGACTGCTTTTCTTTCTATAACGCGACTTATGCTGAAAACCTTGCAGAAAAAGGACAGCTCTTCAAAGAAAAACACGAGCGCCAAAAAAATCTCTTATCTTAAAAAGGACACGAACCGCCTTCTTTCCCTGATTTTGATTGGAATTAACTTCGTCACATCTCTCGTTTCAGGTCTTGCGGCGACACTTGCAATCTCACTTTTGGGAGACAAGGGTGCGACTATTGCAACCTTTACAATCTCATTTGTCTTAATTATTTTTGGTGAGATTGTTCCGAAAACTGTAGCTTCTGTTCATCCTGTGGGCTTTGCCTCATTTGCTTCGGCGCCGCTTATTCTTTTGCAGAAATTATTTTTCCCCATCGTGTGGATTTTTTCTAAAATCACGAACGGAATCACTGGCATTTTGCAGGTTTTCTTTAAGAATTCAAAGGAGCTTATCACCGAGGACGAGCTGAAATCTTTAATCGAAATCGGTGCAAAGGAAGGAACTCTTGAATCCAGCGAAAAAAAGATGCTTTATAAGATTTTCGACTTCACCGACTTGCACATAAAGGACATAATGCGGCACAGGAGCCTGGTTCAGTTCATTCCGATTGACGCAAGCTACGACGAAATAGTAAAGATTTTTGCCCTTTCCGGTTATTCACGGCTTCCAGTCTGCAACGGAGATTTTTCAAAGGTTTGCGGAATGTTGTTTTACAAGACTGTTTTGATGAAGGCACCGGAAAAGATTGTCGGGTCAAGCCCGACAATGACAGATGCTAATGTGAACCTGACAATGACAGATGCTAATGTCATTCCCGTACTTGATACGGGAATCTCACCCCGCAAAAAATCTTTTGCCGAAAAATATATGAGGCCGACACTCTTCGTTCCGGAAACTCTATATGCGACAGATCTCTTGCAAAAATTCAAAGAAGAAAAACAGAGCTTTGCAATCGCAATTGACGAAAACGGAAGCAACAGCGGAATCGTTACGATGGACGACATTTTGAGAGCTGTTTTCGGACGAAGCATAAACTCGATTCACAACGAGCTTCCGCCAGAAAATCGGATTCATCCTGTTTCAATCACGGAATATTTAGTTCCAGGCGACTTAAAGACTGACGATGTGAACGAGCTTTTGGATTTGGACTTAGAAAGTGAGAATTACAATACTTTTGCGGGCTGGCTTTTAGAGCAGTTTGGCGAGCTTCCTGAAATCGGTGCTGTTTTGAAATATGACGGCGTGATTTTTAAGGTAGAAGAGGTGAGCCAGAGAAGAATTCAGAATGTGCGGGTAATCCTACCGAGAGCGCCAGTGCTGTCTCGCAATGCTTAAAGGGAACCTCTAAAAATTGCAATTTTTAGAGGTAACTCTGAAAGTGCGATGTTT
>CALGGS010000001.1 GCA_937915735.1 uncultured Treponema sp. | reverse complement strand
TCATTTATGATTTTTATTATAAGCCTGTAAGAAAGAAAAAACAAGTCTCTTGTCATTCACGCACGCTTACCACCAGTCTTTGAGTACAAGGGCGGGAACAATGCCTATGTGGTCGCTTGTTACATTTTCAGTAACATTACAAGTCGCATTTGTAGTAACACAATGTACATTAACATTGGTTGAAATGCTTCTGAGCCACCATACGCTTGCGTATTTTCCGTCTGTCCACCTGGACTGGAATACATGATGTGCCTTTGCATAGTCCGTCGCATAAATCAGGCGATTCCCATAGTTTTGCCAGGTGGCTTCCTTAAAACCGAAGCTTGTATTTGTGGCATCCCAATAGCTCAATACAAAAATTTTGTCCATGCAGTCATCAACGGCACCTTCATAAATCCGATCCTGTGCTCTTTTTGTAAAGGCTTTCTGCAAAAATCCCCTGTCAAGATAGTCTTGTGACTGAGTATCTCCGCTTTCATATTTTCCGTTCAGGAATGCCCTTACTTTTGAATATTTGTAATTAACAGGATATATAGTTTCACCGTTTATCGTCCTGTTATCGTTTGAGCCATAAAACTGCTCCCTGTCAAGATTCTTTCTTGCAATCAAAAGCTGCCTTCCGTTGTAATCGCTGGAAGCATATCGCCACTCAATCGGCAGAACCCTGAAGTAATAATTCGTACCACTCACCATTCTCTGCCCGTTGGTCATCAGGTTTCCATTACCTTCCTGTACGGCAACCCATGTATCAGATTTTTCATAGAAATAACCGTCGCTTCCCATGTACCATCCGTTATAGACAGGCTCTGTCGTATAGCTTGAAATGGTGGACACATTCTGCGGATAGTCTCCGAATATAAAGCATCCTAAGTCCTCCCTCCATCGAGGAGTCTGAGTAATAGCGTCACTTGCGGCAATATAATAAGAACCATTTAAAGTGCAGGTCTTTGATATGTCTCCTTCTGTAAACGAGAAGACTGCATTTCCTGTTGTAAGTCCACGGGGTTCAGTCACAATGACTGCAGAATCACTTACAGTTTTTGAACTTCCGTCATAATATGTCGCAGTCACAGTCAGTCCATAATTGCTCGCCCAATCACTCTTAACCAAAGCTATACTGCTTGGACTTCCTTCCACTTCAAGTCCGGTCATAAATGGAGGAACTGCTTTTTCACTCTCGTTCCCGGCATAATCCTTGACTTTAATTTTAACTACATATTTATTACCAGCCCTAATGTTCTCTATGTTTCCGCTGAAAGTTCCTTTCGCTATGGACCCGGAACTTGTCAATGAAGAGCCCTCCTCTCCGTAAATGATTTCTGAAGCTATCAAATCGTAGTAATCAGACCAGTCAAGCTTGTATGTGGTGCTGTCAGTGCTGCTAACTGTAGGCGTGCTGATTTCAGGAGCAGTCTTGTCAACCGCAAAGTAGTAGGCCTTTCCGTCGGGGTAAGAAAGTGTATTTCCCCCACGGTCCTTAAACTCAAAGGTCATCTTGTAAATGCCGTCCTGAATCTCAAAAAGGGAACCTAGGTCAATTCCGTTATCGTCGCTGTAGATTCCGTTTTGTTTAGTTATCTTCTTGTACTTTACCGCTTTGGAATCGATGAAGTCTTCTGTAACTTTGTTGTAATCGCCGTCATAAATTTTTTGCAGAACGATTCCGAATGTAGAGCTTGTTCCGCTTCCTGTATCGGTGGATTTTATGTTCAGTTTGACTTTCTTGTCCCTGATATATTTAAGGTCTTGAACCGGAGCCTTAGATTCCGTACTTGGTGCGGTGTCGCTTGCCTCAATCTCAACAGTTCCCATATCCTCGCCGTTTACGATTGTGTTCATAAGAGAAACCTTTACATCAGTTTCCGTGGCAATTACAGGAGCGGCTGTGTCGGTAGCATCGTTTATCATGTAAATCCATTTTTTGATTCCCGACATGCAGACATTCTTGCCTTCATCAGTCAGATTATCCGCTTTATAGAAGAAATCTTTTTCCAAAGTTACAACAATCTGAGAATAGTCAATCAGAGGCGACAGGGAATTTTCATCCTTCATTGCAAAAATGGAAAGTGTCCTCTTGTTGTCAAAGCGAGGCGGATTGAAATATTTGTTCAGATTTTCTCCTGTATCGTTATCCTTTATCGAAATGTTCTTGTAAAAATAATCGTATTCGCCGGAAGAGTCTTTCTGGATTTTGTAGCCGTAATATTTTTTCTCACCATTTATAGTAACCGGGGGAAGAAGGCTCTCTTCACCAAAGTTCTCTTTCAAATCATCAAGTTCCTGCTCTGTGTAATAGATGGAATTTTCGCTCATGTCATAATCAAAGACAACCTGAATCGTAGTGTCCTTGTTCACACCCTCGTCAGTATAAAGCGGCGAATTAGAAAGAATGTGGGGACGCTCCGCAACAACAGGGCGAAGGGCCAGCTGGATAGAATCATCTTCAGGAATTGTCGTGAGCGTATAGCTTGTATCTCCAGTTGAAGGTTCTGTGATTGTGATGTAGGTGCCGTTGGGAATATCCGTTCCGCTTGATTTGTCAAAAATCTGCCAGTAAAGGAATTCGTAGTCCGTATCGGGGTCAAAGCCTATTGTGTATTCTCGGTTTTGAAGTCGTTTTTCCTGAAGACCCCGGCTAGGACTAAGCTTTCCGTTGGTGCCGTCTATGTAAACATCTTTGTTTGCAAGCATCTTGCATTTGGGGCGGATTATAATATCATTATTGCTCTGGATTACCGTAACTGTCGCACTGCAGATGCCAGTTTCCACATCATATTTTACATTTTCAAAAGAAACACAATCGCTTCTGCTTGTGCCGTCTTTTCCGACTGCCTCAAAGCCCTCAAATACATAAGTATCTTTATTAAGCGTAAACTGAACATCAAAGCTGAAGCCTACAATACAGCTTTTGTCTCCTGGCGAAAAGAAAGAGCCGTAGTCAGTGTTTTCATTTTGAATGCTTACGGTCACATCTTTTTCTTCCGTAAAGTTTTTGTTGATTCTGTATTCGTGGCTTCCGCTGGCAGTAAGGCTCAAGCCGTCAGCATCTTTGGCATCGACAAAAGCATAGCTTACTTTTATATTGAGGACATTTCTTGTGCCGTCAGGAGAAAGGATGAATTTTGTGTCGTCTGTAAGGCATAGGGGCATGATTCTGAGGAGCTTATTCTTTGTGTTTGTGTCGCTGTCTGAAACAAAAACAGGGTCAGCAAAATAAGAAGTCAGGTCTTCGCCGTCCTCGCTTGCAATGAAAATTCCTGCGATTTTTCCCTCGGCATCCATAAAAGTTGAGGGATCCATTTCTTTGTTAAAAGAGATTGTTATTGTAGTGTCCTGATTGCAGCCGGAAGATTCCAGTTTCGGAGAGACTTCCGCTACATAGGGGAGTTCCTGGCACACCGGGCGAATGAGAATGTCATCCGCCGCTTTTATCAGTTTTACATTGAATTTATAGACACCCTTTTTGTCGTCTGACTCAAGGGCTGTAAACTGAACACATTCTGAGCGGCTCTGGGAAGTGTCAGTACTGCTTACCGCTTCCAAGTATTTAAAAGCATAGCTTTCTGTTTTTACTGTAAACTGAACGGGAGAGTCGTAGCCCAGCTTAAATGTTTTTTCTCCGTCTGAAAGAAAGGAGCCGTAGGCCGCATCGGATTTTATGATTACCTTACATTCTTTTGCCTCTGCGTAGGCGATGTCTTTTTCAAGCTGCTCTTTTAGGGTAGCTCCTTCAAGAAAATTCTCGCATGAAAGAAGGATTGCACAAAATACCCCCCCCCAGTATAATAAACAGTCTTTTAAAAGTTACGAAAATCGACTTTTTGTTCATAATAAACTCCTTTTCTTTAATTGTAACGCAATTTTTTATTTATTCCACTTCCCATTCGTTTATGTTTTTTTCCTGACTTGAAAAGTTTACGCCGATTTTGAAGAGTTTTCTTTTGTCTGCGGCATAAGGTTTTGCATAGCCCTTTTCTTCTATTTGGCGGAGGGCTTCTTTTGCTGATACATCCCGCTTGAACTCAAAGACATAAACATAATCCGGTGTCTCCACAATGCAGTCGGCCCGTCCCTTTGCAGAGTGAACCTCGGTGCGGCAGTATTTTCCCAGAACGATTAGCGAGATGTAAATTACATTCTGAAAGCTCTGTTCCGTTACGCCCTCCAGGTCTCCGCTTGCAGGATAAGGCAGCAGGGCAAACAGGGCTGTAAACCAGTCCCGGATTCCGTCGGTGTCGCCTTCTTCCACTGCGTCGTCAAGTAAGTCAATGTTAAATGGAGCGGGCTTGTCCTCCACTTTCAGATAGGCAGGTGCAAGTGCGTTCAGAAATCCGTATTTCACTTCATCGTTGGGGAATCCCAGTTTGTAGGAAAGCTGGCGTTCGTTCCAGGTTTTTATGGTAAGGTAGCCGCTCTGGTACAAAAGAGGAATTGGGTCGGGATTTTCAGGTCTGTAATCGTTTATTTCTGATTCCGAAATCTTTACAGTGTCAATAAATTTTCTTGCATCAAAATTTATGTCGGCAAGTTTTTTTATGAGAAAAGTGGGCGTACCGCTTGAAAACCAGTAGGAGCCAAATTTATTTTCTGAAAAAGCATTGAGCAGGCTGAAGGGATTGTAAATATCAGGGCAGTTCATGCAAAAATGGTAGCCGTCGTACATTCTTTTCAGCTCGATAAGGCACTCTTCCTTTGAAAAGTTATAGCGTTTTGCCATTGCCTTAATTTCCGGCTCAAAATTTTTCTCCAGTTCTTCCTGTGTGATTCCACAGATTGCATCGTAATTGTAATCAAGGGAAATATCCTTTAGCTGGTTCAAATCGCTGAAAATCGAGACCTTGCTGAATTTTGTAACTCCTGTCAGGAAAACGAAGCGGAGATATTTATCGTAGCTCTTCAGCGTGCTGAAAAATCCCTTGAAAACCGCCTTGTTGTGCTCGTCGATTCCCTTTACATCCATCGTCTCCAGAAGCGGCTTGTCGTATTCGTCCACAAGGACAACGCAGCCCAAGCCGGACTGTTCGTTTGCTTTAACGAGCAGGTGCTGAAAGCGTTCTTCCAGAGCAAGAGTCGAATATTCATCACCGTAAATGGCTTCCCACTCTTTAAGATGGTCGTCAAGGACTTCCTCAAGGGCGGTGTCCCTCTGAAAATTCTTCTTGTTAAAGTCAAAGTAAAAGACAGGATATTTTTTCCAGGCATCGGGGTTGTCTTTTTCTAGCTCAGCGATTTTCAAGCCCTCAAAAAGCTCCCTTTTCCCTTCCCAGTAATAGCGGAGGGTCGAAAGAAAAAGTGACTTTCCAAAACGGCGGGGGCGGCTCAAAAAATAGGGGCAGTTTGAGTGCGCAAGAACATAAACAAATTCCGTCTTGTCAACATAGACACAGTCATTCTTCCTGAGTTTTTCAAAATCCTGAATGCCAATTGGCAGCTTGCGGCTAAAGTCCATAAAAGCATTGTATCACATTTCTCTGATTTTTTCCATTACAAATCCGGGCGTGTCCCTCACTACGCCTTCGCAGCATAGCTGCTCGGAGAC